>JANXDG010000014.1 GCA_025059805.1 Endomicrobiia bacterium | reverse complement strand
AAGCGACTAATGGAAGGATATGACCTAGCAGGAAACAAACTTGACGGTGAACCACCAAATTTTTGTATAGGCGCGGTAGTATCACCAGAAGCGGAACCGCTTGAGCCACAACTGTTTAAAATGGAGAAAAAAATAAAAGCAGGTGCTGAATTTTTTCAAACACAACTTGTGTTTAACCCAGATAAATTTATTAAGTTCATGGAAATAGTAAGAAAGAATTTTGGCAACATACCAGTGATGGCAGGGATAACTATACTTAAATCTATTGGAATGGCAAAGTTTATGAACGAAAATGTAGCTGGAGTGAATGTCCCAGAATATTTAATTGAAGAATTGAAAAAAGATAAAGAAAAAACAAAATCAGGACAAACTGGTGTAGAAATTGCAGCAAAAATTATTAAAGAAGTTAAAGATTACTGCAACGGTATACATATTATGCCGCTTGGTTGGGATGACAAAGTTCCTCAGGTTTTAAACTTAGCAAATTTAAATTTATAGATACTAAAAGAGAAAGGAGGGAAAATTTTTTATGAAAAAAAGGAGGTTATTAAGTTTCTTGTTTATCAAAGATGTAAAATTTTGGTACTTCAAATATATTCTTGGTGCTATAATTTTTGCACTTATTATAACAGGTATTACTATTCACTTTGGATTCGCTCATTCTACGAAACTTATTAATGCGCTATCAAAACATGCTGAACAAACAAATGTTGCACTTTCACTTGACACGATTGTTGAGATACTAAAAAGTGTACAAACAAATGTTATGATTGCGTTTATTATAGAAGGTATAGTTCTAATGTTAATAGGAGTAATTATGAGTTTATATTTAGTACATCGTATTATGGGACCTTTAAATAGGTTACAGCGTGAGATACAAAGTATGATAGAAGGAAAAACGCCAATACATCCTGTCTCTGTAAGAAAAGGTGATTACACAGCACCGTTCGTTGAGTTAATAAACAAACTTATAAATACAGCTATAAGATAAGTATTAAATGTACACCTCTATGACAGAACCAACTTCATCTTATTTACTCTCCACTATAAAAAAATATCTTGAAGATTTATCTTCAAACCTACCCGCACCAGGAGGAGGTTCAGCTTCTGCGTTAGTAGCAAGCTGTGGTATAAGTTGCTTACTTATGGTAGCAAACTTTACTGTTGGTAAAAAAGGATATGAACAATATCAAGATGAAATTAAAAAAATTATAGCTGAACTTGAACATTTATTACAAGAATTACAAAAGTTTATTGACAAAGATGTTGAAGCTTATAATAAAGTTTCCTCTGCATATAAATTACCTAAGACAACACCGTTAGATGAAGAATTACGACAGAAACAAATACAAATTGCTCTTAAAGAATCTGCTGATACTGCGTTTGAAACTATGAAACTCGCACACAGCTGTATGCCTGTAGCTGAACGATTAATAAAAATAGGTAATAAAAATCTCATAACTGACATTGCTTGTGGTGTTATCTTCCTTCAGGCAGGAGTACTTGCGGCAAAGTATAATGTTTTTATCAACCTAAAATTTATAAAAGAACATCAATACACCTCTGAAATTAAGAAAAAAGTACGAAAAATTATTACCGATACAAAAATTATTTCTAAAAAGGTTTTGCAAAAGATACAAATATGAAACAAACTTTAAAAACGGAAATTATTGCCGGTATCACCACATTTATGACAATGGCGTATATATTGTTTGTAAACTCTGCGATACTTGCTGACTGTGGTATGGACAGACACGCCGTGATGGTGGCAACTGCTCTTGCTTCTGGTTTATCATGTATACTTATGGGTATATATGCTAAACATCCGTTTGCGTTAGCTCCCGGTATGGGACTTAATGCTTATTTTGCTTATAGCGTATGTTTAGGTATGAAAATTCCGTGGGAGGTTGCGTTAGGTGCTGTATTTCTTGATGGATTATTATTCTTTTTAATTTCTATATTACCTCTTCGGCAGGAAATCGTTAAGGGAATACCACTGAATATAAAATACGCAGTAAGTGGAGGTATTGGACTGTTTATTGCTTTAATAGGGCTTCAACATGCAGGAATTGTGGTAAAATCTGATGCTACAATGGTTACACTGGGAAATATCAAATTATATTCTGTAATCTTATCAATTGCAGGACTATTTATTGCAGGCATACTTATGGCAAAACGTGTAAAAGGTGCTTTATTGTGGACAATTTTAATAATAACGATAGCTGGACTTTTTGTTCCAACATCAGAAGGACAAAGACTCACACAGTTGCCTGAAAAACTTGTTGCATTACCATCAGCAGAGATTTTTTCAAAAACATTTTTAAAACTTAAAATATTAGATGCTATAAAACTTGGTATCATAACTGTAGTGTTTACTTTTACCTTTGTTGACTTGTTTGATACATTAGGTACTATTGTCGGACTTGCAGCAAAACTCGGTATCATACAAAAAGATGGCAGTTTCCCACGAGTTGGCCGCGTGTTAGTTTCTGATTCTATCGGAACAATGTTAGGTGCAATCTTTGGCACATCTACGGTGACAACTTATGTAGAAAGTGCAGCAGGAATTTCCGAAGGTGGCCGCACAGGAATCACTGCTGTAACAACAGGTGTACTGTTTCTGTTATCTTTGTTCCTCTGGCCACTTGCCACCACTATACCAAAAGAAGCAACTGCACCTGCATTAGTAGTAGTTGGATTGTTAATGTTAGAACCTGTATTAAGGATACACTTTGAAGATATTACTGAAAGTTTACCTGCGTTTTTAACTCTTATCACTATGCCGTTCACATACAGTATTGCTAACGGTCTTATGTTCGGTATTGTAAGTTATGTAATTATTAAATTTATCTCAGGAAGGATCAAAGAAGTTAGCCCGGTGATGTATATATTATGTTTAATTTTTCTATCATACATTATTGCAGGGAAAGTTTAGACTATTGTAGATAATTTAAAACTTTATAAATTCAATTTCTGATGAAACAATGATAAAAGGAGGATAAACTTTCCAATGAAAGATATAAAAATATTGCAACCTACTAAAGATGAATTAGAGAAACTTAAAGTTTACAGCTGGCCTATATGGGAATGTGGTGTTTCAAAGTTTGACTGGGAATATGATGAAGATGAAACCTGTTATATTTTGGAAGGGAAAGTTATTGTTGAAACTGAAGATGGTAAAAAATATGAAATTAAAAAAGGTGATCTTGTCACTTTCCCCAAATGACTTAAATGTATCTGGGATGTAAAACAACCTATAAGGAAACATTATAAATTTTAACTATGAAAATAAAAATCAATTTCATAGATGATAAAAACTGTACTTTAATCGGATTAATAATAAATTTTTTCTTAGTAATAGCGAAATTTATTGCTGGATTTTTGGGAAAAAGCCAAACAATGATTGCTGATGCTATACATTCTTTATCTGACGGAGTTGCAACATTAACAGTATTTATCTCGTTGAAGTATTCACACAAACCCGCAGATAAAAATCATCCTTATGGACATGAAAATATAGAAGTTCTGGTGGCTATATTCGTTTCTTTATTAATCTTAATCACAGGTATCTTATTAGGATACTCGTCACTACATACTTTTGTACATAAACATTATGTCGTACCAAAAAATATCACTATATATATGGCATTTATTTCCATTTTGGTAAAGGAAATATTATATAGATACACACATTTTGTAGGGGCTAAACTTAACTCTCCGATGATAATAGCAAACGCTTACGATCACAGGTCAGACGCTTTCTCTTCAGTTGGCGCTTTAATAGCTATCACAGCAGCAAAGCTGGGACTACCTTTTATGGATCCTGTAGGAAGTATCTTAATATCAATTTTCATACTAAAAATGGGAATTGATATTTTAAAAGAGAACGCTTTGATTGTTATGGACACAATACCATCAGAAAAATTACATACTGAAATTGGCAACTTAATAAGTTCGGTAAATGGTGTATGCAGCCATTCCTCTACTAAAATCCATCCTGTTGGTAGACACTTGTTTATAGAAACAGAGATACAAGTTGATAAAGAACTAACAGTTGAAGAAGCACATAAAATTGCAGAAGAAGTAAAAACAGTTTTAAAAAATCATAATGCACAAATTAAAGATGTTACTATACATATTGAACCAAAACAATAATTTAGAGGAGTTTAACTATGCCAGCACAAATTATTGACGGTACAAAAATAGCTGAAAATATCAAAAAACAAATATTACAAGAAGTAGAAATGCTGAAACAACAGTTTAACTTGAAACCTACAGTGGTAACAATAGCTGTGGGTGAAAATCCAGCAACTAAAGTTTATATTAACAACCAATGTAAGATATGTGATGAACTTGGTATTGAAGTTAAGTTGTTACAACTTGACCAAAATGTTACACAAAAAGATGTAGAACAAACAATTCAACAGTTGAACGAAGACAAAAATGTGCATGGTATAATGCTTAACCTTCCTTTACCACAACAGTTAAACTCGCGTAAACTTCAAAATCTTATATCACCTAAGAAAGATGTTGAAGGAGTTACTGCTGAGAATTTAGGTAAACTTTTCTACGCTGAAGTTACACCTGTTGTAGCACCGTGTACAGCATTGGCTGTCATTTATTGTTTGAAAGATACTGGTGTAGAATTGAAAGGAAAAGAAACAGTGATAGTTGGACATTCAGAAATTGTAGGAAAACCAGTATTACTTATGCTTCTTTCATCACTGTTTGCTTCTGTAACACCAACTGTGTGTCATATTGCTACAAAAAACTTATCCGAACATACCAAACGTGCGGAGATTTTAATCGTTGCCGTAGGCAAACCTAACCTTGTAACTGCTGATATGGTCAAAGAGGAAGTAATAGTAATTGATGTTGGTATAAACCGTGTTAAGGTTTTAGATGAAAATGGGAAAGAAGTTATTGATGACAAAACTGGTAAACCAAAAACTAAAATCGTAGGTGATGTTGACTTTGAAAATGTTTCTAAGAAAGCATCGTTTATTACCCCGGTACCAGGCGGTGTAGGTTCAGTGACAACTTGTATTTTAGCAAAGAATTTGGTAAACTTGGTTAAGTTACAATTAGGAATTGAAGTTGATGGATATAAGATATTTAGTTAATAGATAAATATTTTCAGTAGAAGAGAGGGAAAATTTTTATGGTAGAATATTTATTAGAAAAATGGCCTTCAGAGATTTCCACAGTAATTATTGGAGCAACACAAGCTGAAGGTGGTACACGGAGTAAATCGCTTAAAATTGGTGGACAGAGAACCTTACCATTTTTAGAATTTGAAGGACAAATACCTAACAAGCCAGTAATTGCAGCCGAAGTTTTAGATTATTTGCCAGAAGAACTCTGGCCAATATTCTACGAAAATTTAAAAGATATAATCACAGATCCATTAAAATGGATTCAAGAAATAGAAAAATCTGGACCTGATGCTATATGTTTAAGATTGCTTTCTTGTCATCCTGATATCAAAAATAATTCAAAAGATTATCTTTCTACGTTTATTCCTGAAGTGTTAAAAATTACAAAATTGCCACTTATTATTCTGGGTTGCGATCATATAGAGAAAGATACTGAAATATTACCATTTGTATCTGAACTAACAAAAAATGAAAAAGTACTAATAGGGATGGCAGTAAAAGAAAATTACAAAACAATATCATTGTCAGCGTTTGCTTGTGGTCACTCAGTTATTGCACAAACACCTTTAGATATAAACTTAGCTAAACAACTTAATATTCTTATCAACGATACGGGTATTCCATTAGACAGAATTGTTATGCATCATACCACAGGCGGGTTAGGTTATGGATTTGAGTATTGTTATTCAATAATGGAACGATGTCGTCTTGCTGGTCTTCAAGGAGATAAAGTTATGGCTACACCAATAATAAATTTAATAGCTGAAGAAACATGGAAAACAAAAGAAGCTAAAGTGAGCGTTGAGGAAGAACCTACTTGGGGGGACTCACCTATTGAACGTGGGATAGTTTGGGAAACAACAACTGCTATGGGTTATCTACAAGCAGGTGCTGATATTCTTGTATTAGCACATCCAGGGTCAATTAGAAACTTAAAAAATATGTTGTAATATTCTTCTCGCCTTTTTCTCCAGTACAGGATAAAAATATTGCTTCTGTATTGGTAAATGTTAATTCGTAAATTATTGAATTTAGGACAAAAAAATTATATTTTTAATAAATCTTAACTTTAAAAAACACTGTCTATGGATAGAGAAAATATTAAAAAAATTGTTGAAACATTGATTTTTATTACAGACAAACCTTTGAGTGCTAAAAAGTTAGTTGAACTAATTAACAATCCTGATGTTAACGAACAACTCGTAGAAGAAGTTGTTGCGGAATTACAAACTGAGTATCTCCAACGTTCTGCTATAGAAATAAGACAAGTTGCCGAAGGTTATCAAATGGCAACAAAACCTGAATTTTCCGAATATGTCCGCAGATTGTATAGGGACAGAACAATGTTAAAACTGTCACCAGCAGCAGTTGAGACTTTAGCAATTATAGCGTATAGACAACCCATTACTAAAGCTGAGATTGAAGAAACGCGTGGGGTTGACTGCACAGCAGTATTGGAAACATTACTTGAACGTAGACTCATTAGAATTGTGGGGAGAAAAGAAGTTATTGGTAGACCACTTCTATACGGAACAACACAAGAATTTCTTAAGTATTTTGGTTTAAACTCATTATCAGACCTGCCACCGTTAGAACAGTTCATGGAAGAAAATATAGAAATATCCGAAGAAAATACAAAAGAGATAATAACAGAATCACAAGATGTTACTTTTGATCACGAAGTTAACAAAGAAAATACATAGTATATAACTATGAAACTTGGCATTTCAACAATATATTTTTCTAGGAAACTAACAAAAAATTTGATTTCATGGGAAGAAATTGAAAAAAAAAATAGAACACCTTATAGATTCTGGTCTTAGTTGTATAGAGTTAAATACTGATATACCATTATCTTGGATAAAAAAAATTCAAAAATGGGTTAATACATCCAATATAAAGGTTTCATCCCTACATAATTTTTGTCCTGCAGTTGAAAACATACCAGAAGGTAAATATGGATTTAATGTATACTCGTTAACTTCTCCAGACAAGACTGAACAACAACTTGCATTAGAATATACTTTAAGGACGATAGATTTTGCTCAACTACTTGAAGCAGAAGTAGTAGTTTTACATCTTGGGGAAATTATAACAAATCCATCTGGTTTAGAGGTTTATAAGATTGCCTCACAGTTTGGAGTAAATTCTGAAATTTATAAAAAGTATAAAAATGAACTTTTAGAATCGCGTAGAAAAAATAGAGAATATTACTTCTCAATATTATATTCTTTATTAGACCGGATAGTAAAACATGCGGAACAAAAAGAAATTAAACTGGGGATAGAATCTCGTTTTTTCCCTAATGAAATACCAAATTTTGAAGAAATCAATGAAATTATTAGTAGGTATAAAAGTAAGTTTATAGGTTATTGGCATGATTTTGGCCATATTGAAATACAATCTAGGTTAGGTTTTGCCGAAGGACATATGAACTACTTTAACAGTTATAATGAAAATATTTTTGGTTATCACATTCATGGTGTTAAAGGATTAACTGATCATTTTTCACCATCTAATTCAGAACTGAAATTCTCAAATTTATTAAACTATAAAAACGATAAGTTGTATATTCTGGAGGTACATGGTAAAGAAAACTTCACCGAGTTAATAAAAGGTATTAAACTTATAAAAACAATTCTAGGAAATGGGAGATTAAAGTGAGAGAATTTCGTCGTGATCCTATAATTGGTAGATGGGTAATAATTTCTTCAGAGAGAGCAAGACGACCTTATGCGTTTGTAAAATATGAACGTGAAATTGACTCTCCAGATACATGCCCATTTTGTTGGGGAAATGAAAAATTTACTCCGCCAGAAATTGTAGCTTATCGTCCTAGTTCAACAAAAAAAGATACGCCTGGTTGGTGGATAAGAGTAATTCCTAATAAGTACCCTGCATTAAGAGTAGAAGGAAATGTTGTAAAATCTGCAGATGGTATATATGACAAAATCACAGGAATTGGCGCACATGAAGTTATCATTGAAACCCAACACCATAATAAAGACATCTATGAACTAGATCAAAGAAATGTTGAAGATATTTTTAAAATGTATAAAGATAGAGTAACAGACTTAAAACGAGATATAAGGTTTGAATATATACTCATTTTCAAAAATTGTGGTACAAAAGCTGGTGCAACATTATCGCATCCACACTCGCAGCTTATAGCTATGCCAATGATTCCTGTCATAATCAAACAAGAAATTACCGGTGCAAAGTTTTACTTTGAACATAAAGAAAGATGTATCTATTGCGATATTGTCAGTGAAGAGTTAACAAGAACTGTTAGGGTTGTTGTTGAAAATGATGATTTTATAGCGATATGCCCATATGCTAGTAGATTTCCTTTTGAAATTTGGGTACTACCGAAACGACACGACCCTATGTACGAAGATATTCATGATAATGAAATTAGAAATTTAGCAAGCATTATGCAGGTAGTAAACAAAAAACTAAATTTAGCTTTAGAAAATCCACCATATAATTATCTCTTACATACTTCGCCACTTAAAGATGGAAATTTACAATATTATCATTGGCATATTGAAATAATGCCGCAGTTGTCAGGTGTAGGCGGATTTGAATGGGGTACTGGGTTTTATATTAATCCTGTACCACCTGAAGAAGCAGCTAAATTTCTTAGAGAAATTTAAAAATAAACCAAATTAGTATGTCTGCAGAGTTAATAGAACAACTTCTTAAATCGTTCAGATTAACCCTCACAAACATAAAAATATATCCTTTCTCAAGTCCAATTGTAGAAAAACAAATAAGTGACCTATATACTATTATTAAGGAGTTACTTAAAGATAACACTTTTGTTGCAATATCTGAAATGGACGGTAAACTTTTCGTTAATGACCATGAGTATAAAGCAAAAGACCCTATGTCTATATCAAATATTACAAATACTACAAAATTTTTTTTGCAAGCCGGAATCAAAAGTATTACATTTAAGAAAGAATTGACAATTACTGAACTTAAAGATTTCCTTGAAGGGATAACTCAAAGACATCCAAAACTTACAATAAAGGAATTTTTGTTACGAACAATAAAAGAAAAAAATATTAAAAACGTTTCAATTGATGAGATAGAGTATGTGACAATACTTAAGACTGAACAAGATATAAAATCTATTTTAAATATTTTATCGCAACCTATCTCCGGGTTAAATGACCTTGTGTCAACGCTAGGTCAGGTTTTTAACGAAATTGATAAAATACAAGATGAGAAAAGTAAAAATAATCTAATAAATATGATAGCTAAACATGTGTCAAAGTTAGACACATCTATTGTTTGCGAATTATTTACTCAACCTTTACCACAAAAAATAGAATCTTCTGGTTTTAAACTACAGGTATTTAATAATCTTACTAAACAAAATGTTGAAGAAATATTTAATGAAATAATTAACTGGTGTAAACAACTTAGAAAACAAACTTCTAGTGAATCAGAATATATTGAACGATTACAACATTTAAAAGAGTTTATTAAACTAATAGTGCATTCACCTATTAGTAAACTAGTACCTATAGAAGTTTTTGAGGAACTGTTTAAAATAGGACTTTTAGATGCTTTACCTGAATGGGTCCTTCAACAAAAAGAAGAAAAAAAATCGTGGATACAACAACTTGATGAATTTCTTTCTACTAATGAACCAACAAAACTTCTTCAGGAACAATTTTTAAAAAATCTTAACGAAAACATTGAAAAACTTTCTATAATAGGTTTGGATGATAAAATTGAAAAAATTATTCAACTGATGTCAGAAAATTTCACAAACCCGGTTGTTAAATTGAGACAATTAGCAGCTTCATCAATGGTTGATATATCAAATAAATTATCTCAATACCAAAAAGTACATCATCTAAAATCTTTAATTAACAACATTTTGAAAATTTTAGTCAAAGAACAAGATGATACTGCTTTTTCACAACATATCGTTACCTTAAAAAATTCACTATCTACACTTATAATAAGTCAGGATTATAATTCGTTTAAGGATTATCTGCAACATTTAATACTTATCTCTCACGAAATAGAAAATATTTATCCTGAAAGAGCAAGAACTATCAGATCTCTTGCTGAACTTGTGTTCCATCAAACTAAAGAAAGCATTATCGCTGTTTTGGAAGAACAACAAGAAAATAAAATAGAGAAAATACTATGGTTTTTACAATTATTAGGCAAAACCAGTATCGATCTGATAATAAACGCTATCATCTCCTGTAAAAATTGTATTATTATAGACAGACTTACATCTTTGTTACTTAATATTGATGATCAACAAGCAGTAATAGAAAGATTAGGTTCTTACCTTACCCAACAGACATCCGTACATAAACTTGCAAGAATAATAGAAATATTAGACAGATTTAACTTTGATTTTTCAACACAACTAAGAAATCTTTATCCATATACTTCTTATGCAAATAAAATCGCTATATTGAACTATTTACAAAAGAAAGCTACCGAGGAAAATTTGACGTGGTTATCTGCATTATTGAGTAATGAAGAAGAAAAAATATTGGAACATGTGATTGATATTCTAATACATTTGGACTACCGGTATTCTTCAGATAGGCTTATAAGATTGTTAAACACCAAAAATAGTGACCTTAAAAAACGAGTTTGCATTGCTTTAGGAATTTTTAAAGAACCAAAAGCTATACCTAAACTGAAAAAAATTATTAAATCAAAAAAGACATTGTTTAAAAAAGGTGAATCGTTAGATGTGCGTATAACTGCTACTTGGGCTTTAGGTAATTTTATTAGCCTACCTGAAATCAAAATGTTTTTCCAAAAATTAGCATTAAATTCAAAAGATACCGCCATATCTAACATAGCAAAAGAAATTTTACAACGTAAATAGTTTTAAATCAATTGATAATATAACCTCTTGACTATCCATTAATAAAACTCAAATGCAGAAGCTTAAATATGAACAAACAAAATATTCTTTCAAAAGAATAATTCTATATGTATTTTTGTTTCTTCTACTTATAATATATCTACCCACTACAATATGGCATTTCCCAGACGGAATAGGATACTATTCTTATCTTCCAGCTATATTTAAATATGGAAATTATGACTTTTACAGTATATTTAAATCTTTCACCCCTGGAATCATAGGGATAACACATAAAGGTTTTGTTGTTAACGATTTCGACATCGGCTACAGTTTTATTTGTTGGCCAGTATATTTATTTTCGATGATTTATGAAAGTGAAACCTTTTCTATTATGATAACAAATTTTTTCTCGTCATTGTTAGGATTAGTAAGTTTGTTTATTCTTTATAAGTTCTTAGTTGAAAATTTATTTTTAGAAAAAAAATATTCTATGTTAATATGTCTATGTACACTAATTGGGACACCTTTATTGTTTTATTCGTATTCTGTTCCACAGAATCCGCATACTGTAGCGGCTTTCCTGTGCAGTATTTATCTTTATTTTGTGCTTACTCTGAGTGAAAAAAATGAAACATTTTATACATACTCATTGTTAGGTGTGTTATTAGGTATTATTTCCTCTGTTCGCATGCAAAGAATTATACTAGCGCTTCCTTTACTTATTAATTTGTTTATAAAAATGCTTAAACCGATGTATTTTAAGAAATATATTTTATTGCTTCTAACATTCTTCGTCTCATTCATTGTTGGTTTATCTCCGCAGTTAATAAATTCAACAATTCAGTTTGGCACACCTCTACCACCTAAGATTTACACATTACACGTAAATAAATATCTGCTACTTTTAATCTATGAAACTTTATTCTCAAGTTATCATTCAATTATTTTGTGGACACCATTAATATTTATATCTTTTATTGGGCTTTTTATTTTACTAAAAATAAACTGGTTATTTTCAGTAAAATTACTTTCAGTAATTATATTAGAAATACTGACTGTATCTTTGGTAATTTCACCTGGTGGCGGTGCATCGTTTGGTATTAGGTATCTCACAGATATAATTTTTATAGTTGGAGTGGGACTTTATTTCTTAGTAAAATTAAGTTCAAACAAAACACGAATTTTTGTCATAACAATTATGTTAATGTGTTCACTCTGGAGTTTTATATTGTTTATACTGTCTACAAATAATAAAATAGACCTTCTCAAAGTATATCATATAAGAGATTTTATTACTAAAATTTTTGTTGAACTAAAATATCTAAATTTGACATTGAAACCTAGGTATATACCAGACACTGATGTATATTTACTTCTAACATTCATTTTACTCATTATTATTTTCATTTCAACAAAATATAACAGAATTATTAATACTTTTGTTTGTAAATGGATTTTTATTATACTAATTCTATCTTTGACTATCTTTGACGGATACTTACTTTCTGCAGGTGTCTTAAACAGAGTCGTTTATAAGGAAGAAATATACAAACGAAGCCTTACACTTAGTGAATATCAAAAATTCTATACTCTTGCAGGTCTAAAGATTAGACTAAAATATTATAGATTAACCAAACAAAAAGAAAAGTTTGACTATTATCTTACATTAAGAGATAAGTTTTGGCCAAAAACATATCTTGGTAAATATTACGCTGATATCCTCTATAGCGACTTTTATTATGAGAATAATTAAACCGTAACTTCAATATTGTCTATCAATCTTGTATTACCTATAAAAACTGCTACGAAAATTCTAATACGCTTTCCGGAAGGAATTTCTTTTAAATTCTGTGGTACCGGATTTAAATCATTATCATAAATTTCAAAATATTGAATCTTATGTTCAACAGATGAAAGTAATGTGTCCAGATATTTCTTAGATTTTTGTATACATTGTTTTAGAGTATATTTTTTTTGCTGAATAAGTTCTTTACAAAACACAAGAGATTTATATAAAGAACTTGCAACACTGCGTTCTTTATCAGACAAATATAAATTTCTACTTGAGTAAGCTAAACCGTCAATATCACGTACAGTAGGAACGGGTATGATTTTCACATCAAAATTTAAGTCATTAACCATACGTTCTATAATTTTTAATTGCTGATAATCTTTTTCACCAAAATATGCATTGTGCGGTTTTACTATATTAAAAAGTTTACTAACAACAGTTGCAACTCCACGGAAATGTCCAGAACGATACTTACCACAAAGTATGTCCTCCAGTTTAGTAACTTCAACAAATGTCAGGTTTCCATCTTTAGGATACATCTCGTCTACTGGAGGATAAAAAACATAATCTACTTTTTCGTTCCTACAAATTTTTAAATCTTGTTTTATAGGTCTTGGATATTTATTATAATCCTCTTTAGGTCCAAATTGTAAAGGATTAACAAAAATTGAGACTATAACTATATCATTCTGTTTTCTAGCTCTCTTTATGAGTTCAATATGAGCTTGATGTAAAGCACCCATTGTAGGTACAAAACCAATGGTTTTACCTTGCATTCTTAACTTATCAGATATAATTTGCATCTGATGTGTTTTTTTTATTACCTTCATATCAATGCTCTTTTTATCATTTCTTCAAATTCTTTTTTTGATCTCACACCTGTTACTTGTTCATATGGTTTTCCATTTTTAAATATAATAACCGTAGGAATAGCCATAATACTATATCTTGATGCCAATCTTGGATTTTCATCTACATTAACTTTACAAATTTTTATCTGTTGTTCAGAATAAGCTTTGCTTAGTTCTTCAATAATCGGTGACAACATCCTGCATGGTCCACACCATTCCGCCCAAAAGTCTACAAGAACTGGTACTGTTGATTTTATTACTTCCTGTTCAAAATTTGCTTCGTTTATTTCTTTCGCCATTTTAGTAACCTCCTTAAATTGATTTCGTATAGCAGTTTTTATAATAAATCATTAACATTTTTTCAATAAGTCAGAAGGTTATAATGATAAAACAATTTTTGAAAGCGTTCATCTACGCACTTATACCTAAGGTTTGTATCTACTGTGAAAGAGCACTTAGTTACGATACTAAACAGCCCTTATGCAATAAATGTATATCACAAATCAAGTTTATAAATGGTCTTGTATGTCAAAAATGTGGTTTACCTTTAGATACAGGTGGTGCTCACTGTTATAATTGTAAAAAATCGCAACGAAAATTTTATATAAATTTTGTCCGTTCTGTAGTGTATTATTTAGAACCCATAGTAACTTTAATTCACGAATTCAAATACAGAGAAAGAACATATCTTAAATCTTTCCTTGGTGGTGAGTTACTTGTTAATTGGTGGCAGAAAAATTTTAATCTATTCCCAAATATAGACATCGTATGTTGTGTTCCAATACATCCAATTAAACATTTCTTAAGAGGATATAACCAAGCAGAATTGTTGGCAGTAGAGTTTTCTAACAGATTAAACTTAAATTTTGAACCAAAGTTAATAAAAAGAAAGAAGTTTACATCTTCGCAGTTTAAACTTTCCAGAGAAGAACGACTACAAAATGTTAATAATGCTTTTTCTATAAATAAAAAACTTATCCATAAGACAGTGGGGAAAAATATTTTGATTATTGATGATGTATGCACAACTGCAGAAACAATCAATCAATGTGCAAAACCTTTAAAAGAGGCTGGAGCAAAAAACGTCTTTGGATTAGTACTTGCGAGGGATGTTTAAAACTTTATCTGTTCAGAAAAATAAAATAATCTTTACTACTTGACTTTGTATTATAATTTTTGTATTATTGATAATAATTATCAATTTCACTTATTGGAGGAGTATATCAAATGTCAACTTCTGCCAATAAATTCAATAAAATCTTATTTACAATATTAAAACGAAATGGGTTAAAATATACTAAACAGAGGGAACAGATTTTAAATACATTTTTGTCGCTTAAAGGACATACGTCTGTTGATACTCTGTATGAAATATTAAGAAAAACAAATCCTAGTATTGGATATGCAACTGTGCACAGAAGTCTAAAATTGTTTAACAAGATAGGTATTGTTGAAATGGTGAAGGTAGGTAACCAAAAGGCACTTTATGAACATAAGGATAAAAACAGGCATCATGACCATTTAGTCTGTGTTAAATGTGGTAATTTTACTGAAATAACTTCTGACGAACTTGAAAATTTACAAAAGAGAATAGCTAGTAGGAATAATTTCCAAATTATTGATCATAAATTGATAGTCTATGGTATTTGTCGAAAATGTAAGAATAAACGTTGATGAAAAAAGATCTCACTCAGGTTAAAGCTGGACAAAAATATAAAATTGTAGAAATTTTAGGTGGGCATAGGTTACAGAAAAAATTAGATGCTTTAGGAATCAGGATTGGAATAGAAATCAAAAAGATAACAAGTATATCGTCAAAAGGACCTATAATTATACAAATTGCTGAAACACAATTAGCCTTAGGTTATGGAATAGCAAAAAAAATCATTGTAGAAGGTAACATGTGATTCAAAGTATGAAAAAAATTTTACTTGTAGGATGTCCCAATGTTGGCAAAAGCGTAATTTTCTCTCGTTTAACAGGGATAGATGTAATCTCTTCCAATTATCCAGGAACAACTGTTGAAATTACAAAAGGATATCTCAAGGTCGGCCAAGAAACTTACGAAGTAATTGATTTGCCTGGCTCTTATTCGTTAGATCCAACTTGTAAAGCAGAAGAAGTTACTGTTAATCTTCTGCAACAATATTTAGAAAGTAAAGAGAGTACTATAGTTGTAAACATTTTAGATGCAACAAATCTCGAACGAAATTTAAATCTTACCTTACAACTAATACAAAGAAAGATTCCGTTAATACTGGTTTTAAATTTTTGGGATGAAGTAAAGCATAAAGGTATCACTATAGATTATGAGAAACTGGAAGAATTACTTGGTATACCTGTCATACCAACCTGTGCACGAAGTGGTGAGGGAATAAAAGAGTTAACACAAAGAATAAACCAGGCAAAGATCTCAAATTATAATTTTGTCCCTGAACAAAAATGGTACAAGATTGGTAGTATTGTAGAACAAGTTCAAAAAGTTACTCATAGACATCATACATTTTTAGAACGATTGTCAGAAATTTCAATCCGTCCTTCAACAGGGTTACCGTTAGCATTAGTTGTTTTATTTCTAACATTTTTTATCACAAGAATTTTAGCAGAAAGTTTAATAACTTATGTTTGTGATCCGTTATTCCATAATTTGTATTTACCAGTTATTAAAAAGTTTATAATAAAAACTGTTCATTTAAAACTCTTACAAGATATTTTTCTTGGGATAACACCAGAACCTATGGAATCTTTCGGAATTTTAACTACAGGATTGTACATACCATTTGTCGTTGTATTGCCATATGTTATCGCATTTTATTTCATTCTTGGAATATTAGAAGATACTGGCTACTTACCAAGACTTGCAACTCTGCTTGACAGGTTTCTACATAAATTAGGTATCCATGGATATTCTTCAATACCAATATTGTTAGGTTTTGGTTGTAAAGTTCCTGGTATATTAGCTACAAGAATTTTAGAAACAACTCGGGAAAAAATTATTGCTATCGTCTTAATTTTAATGTTAACACCTTGTATTCCACAGAGTGCTATGATTGTAAGTTTAATATCTCCATTTGGTATAAGATATGTGTTTCTTGTTTTTCTTATTATTTTCTTAAATGGAATTTTCTTCAGTTATATACTTAACAAAATCTTTCCTAAGATTGAGATTTCCGAATTATTTTTAGAAATACCACCGTACAGACTAATACATCTACCTACTTTAACAAAAAAATTGTACGTTAGAATAAAACAATTTATTTTTGATGCTGTACCGCTGATTATCATTGGAATTATAATAATTAATATATTTGAACTGACAGGAGTAAATACAAGAATTACGAACATAATTGGTAAATATTTTGTATCTATTTTGGGTTTACCAGAAGAAATTAGTTCAATAGTCATTCTTGGTTTTTTAAGAAAAGATGTTTCCATTGCTTTGCTTAGTCCTTATAAGCTGGATATTAAACAACTGATTGTAGCAACAATTTTTATGACTTTATATTTACCTTGTGTTTCAACATTTTTCACTATACTCAAAGAGCAAGGAATAAAGAACACGATTGTTATTGTAGTGCTAACTTTCATTTCAGGAACTGTCTTAGCTTATGTTATTAAAACATTAATATTCAATTTCTTCTAAATATCAAAACTTTTTAACAATTTATTGTTTGAATGGTTTAATTTTTTATAATATACTATTAAAATGAAGGTTGTAGTAGTAAGCGATACACATGGTAATTTAGAATATCTCACTGAATTAGCAAATTATCTATTATCTAATGATATAAACACTTTAATTTTTTTAGGTGACGAGTGCGAAGATATTGAAGTTGTAAAACATATGTTTCAAGAAATTATCTGGGTGCCTGGTGTTTATTGTGAACACTACAGAGATAAAAATATACCTCACAGAATAATAAAAGAATTTAATAACACAAGAGTTCTAATTACACACACGCCAACTTCGCATACAAATGATTATCCAGACGATATCGGACCAGAAAAAGTTACTAAACAACAGGTTGATATTGTATTATACGGACATACACATATACCAAACATAGAAGTGAAATCTGATATACTCTGGGTAAATCCCGGACATCTTAAGAAAGAAGATAAAAAAGGTTACCCACCGAGTTTCGCTGTTATAGACTTTAACCTAAGAAAAATAGAACTTATAAATTTCATCAATAAAGAGCAAATTTACAGTATAGAATATTAAACTAACTCATTAATTCCCTAAAATATGCCATTTTTGGAAAAAATGGAAACACAAAAACTATTTATTAAAACCTTTGGTTGCCAGATGAATGTCGCAGATTCTGAATATATAGCTTCTATGTTGATAACAAGTGGGAATTTTGAAATTACACAAGATATAACTCTAGCAGACGTTATAATCGTTAATACTTGTTCCGTCCGTCAACATGCAGAAGACAGAGCTCAATCTTTCATCGGCAAGTTAAAAAAATTAAAAACTAAAACAACCACTTCTAAAAATAGCGCTGAGAAACCAAAAATTGTAGTAATCGGATGTTTTGCACAACGTGCTAAGTTTGAACTACAAAAAAGATTTCCGTTCATAGATATAATTGCCGGACCGTTAGATTACGAATATTTGCCAGAAATGTTAAATAGTACATTTGATTTATCTACTACCACAAAAAGTAAACTGCATCTTAATTTATTCAACAAAATATCTGTGTTTGTTCCAATAATGAGCGGTTGTGATAATTTCTGTTCCTACTGTGTAGTTCCATATCTTCGTGGTAGAGAAAAATCACGTGATCCAGAAGATGTTTTACAAGAAGTTAAAGCATTGCTTGATCTGGGTGTACGAGAGATTGTTCTAGTAGGACAAAATGTTAATTCTTATATAGGTCAAGTTATGAAAGTTCATAGTTCACAGTCTACGTTTTACAGTTCAGTAATAAATAACGAAACTGAAACTATTAGTTTTGCTAATTTATTAGAACTGGTGGCTAATTTAAACACAACACAAAAGTTCTGGATAAGATTTCTAACAAATCATCCTAAAGATATGAATTATGATATTGTAAAAGTTATAAAAAAATATCCAAACATATCGCGGCATATACATCTGCCGCTTCAGTCAGGGTCTAACAGAATTTTACAACTAATGAATAGAAATTACACTGTTGAAAAATATAAAGAAATCGTACAAATGATACGATATGAAATACCAGAAATTTCTATCACTACAGATTTAATTGTTGGTTTCCCTACAGAAACTGAAGAGGATTTTAAGAAAACTATGCAAGCAGTGGAAGAGTTACAATTTGATTCCGCTTTTGTATTTAAATATTCGCCGAGACAGGGTACAAAAGCAGCAGAATTACCAGATGATATTCCAAAACAGACAAAAGAAAGGAGACATTTTGAATTACTTAAGCTTTGTGATGATATTGCAAGAAACAAAAATAAAAGATACTTCAATACGATACAGGAAGTGTTAATTATTTCTCAAACAAATAAAAATAACTTGTTAGCAAAAACCTTGTCAAATAAAACTGTTGAAGTAAAAACAGTTAAACAAGGTAAATTAAAACCAGGAATATTCACTTTTGTTAAAATAACAGGTGTAAAAAAACATTCTTTAACTGGTTCAATTTTAACAAACTCTACTGTATCAACAACATGATAGACAATATTAACATCAACTTGACACCATTAATGCGACAATACCAGCAGATAAAAAAACAGTACAAGGATTGTATTCTATTGTTTCGCCTGGGAGATTTTTATGAAATGTTCGGCGAGGATGCGATAAAAGCCTCGCCTGTTTTAGGTGTTGTACTTACTAAACGTCAGGATGTACCTATGTGTGGTGTCCCATTCCATAGTGTTAATAACTATATTGCAAAACTCTTAAACCAGGGATTTAAAGTTGCTGTATGTGAACAAGTGGAAGATCCTAAACTTGCAAAAGGTGTTGTGAAACGTGAAGTTGTAAGAATTATCACCCCAGGTACTATTATTGAAGAAAACTTACTTAATTCTAAAAAAAATAATTATCTATTAGCACTCAATATTATAGAAACGAAAACATATCATATTGGTATCGCATATATTGATATTTCAACTGGTGATTTTTTTGTTACACAATTTGAAGATAAACTATTATTAAAAGTTTTAGATGAACTTATACATATTTCACCTTCAGAAGTTGTTGCTAAAGTAAGTCAACAAGATTTGATATCAAAAATAATCAAACAATATAAAGACATACATATTGAATTGTTAGACGATTGGCATTTTGATTCGTCTACTGCTGAAGAAAAAATCAAACAAATGTATAAAGTTTACTCGCTTGAAACTTTTGGAATTGATTCTCAAAAACATACAGTTATACTTTCTGCAATTGGAGGATTATTTGAATATCTTGAACGTACACAAAAGAGATTATTACCTAACCTTAAACCTATTAAGATTTACAATTTAGATAATTATATGTTTCTTGACAACACTTGTATAAGAAATTTGGAACTTGTCGAAAATTTATATGACAGAACAGAAAAGAATACACTTTTAGATGTTTTAGACGATACACAAACTTCGTTAGGAGCTAGATTATTACGTAATTGGCTTATTAAACCTCTGTTGGATACTAAAGAAATTAACAAGCGACATTCCATAGTAGAACTTTTTTACTTAAACGATTACTTGAGACGACAAATAAGAGAAAAGTTAAAATTAATAAATGATATAGAACGTATTACTAATAGAATAACAATCAAAACTGCAACACCAAAAGATTTACTCGCATTAAAAGATTCGCTCATTATCGTTCCTGAGTTAAAATCACTTATGCAGCAAATGATAGTATATAGTCAGCTGAATATTACAGATGATATATTTTCTGATCTTTTAAATCTAGACAATACTGATGAAGTTGTAGAACTGATATCCAAAAGTATAAATCCTGACGCACCTGCTGATATAAAAAAGGGGAATGTTATTAATCCCGGATATAATAAAGAATTAGATGAATTAAAACAGTTTTATTCATCATCTAAGGAATGGTTGTTAAACTATCAAGAAGAGCAGCGGCAAAAAACTGGAATTGCGTCTCTTAAAGTCGGTTATAATTCAGTTTTTGGGTATTATATTGAGATTACAAGGAGTAACTTACATTTAGTACCAAAAGAATATATTAGAAAACAAACTTTGAAAAACGCTGAAAGGTTTACAACTCAAGAATTGAAAGAGTTTGAAGACAAAATACTATCTGCGGAAGAAAAAATTTTACGATTGGAAGAACATTTATTTAATGAAATTATGGAACAACTTGCAGGCTTTTCACAAAAGTTATATAATCTCAGCAACAAAATAGCACAGATAGATGTGTTCAGCAATTTCGCAGAGATAGCACGTAACAATAATTATTGCAAACCGGTTATTGATGATTCAACAGTAATAGAATTGAAATCTTCCCGCCATCCTGTAGTTGAAAGAATTCTACCCAAGGGAAAGTTTATACCTAACGATCTTTATATAGACGGAGATGAAATAAAACTCATAATTATTACCGGTCCTAACATGGCTGGTAAATCAACATATATTCGTCAAGTAGCTTTATGTGTAATTATGGCACAAGTTGGAAGTTTTGTACCAGCAGAATATGCAAGAATTGGAGTAGTGGATAGAATTTTTGCTCGTATAGGTGCAGCTGATTATCTTGCAAAAGGACTTTCAACATTTATGGTAGAAATGCAAGAAACTGCTAATATCTTACATAATGCTACTGATAGAAGTTTAATAATCCTAGACGAAATAGGAAGAGGTACATCTACATATGATGGTATCTCAATTGCATGGTCAGTAATTGAACATCTTGTTAATAAACTAAACTGGCATTCAAAAACTCGCTGTCCTAAAACACTTTTCGCTACACATTATTTTGAACTTACTGAACTTGAAGAAAAATATTCTGGGATTAAAAATTACAATGTTGCTGTAAAGGAATTAAAAGACGAAATTGTTTTTTTATATAAGGTACAACCTGGCTGTTCTGATAAATCCTATGGAATTCATGTTGCAAAACTTGCAGGTATACCACAGTCGGTTATTAAAAGAGCGGAAGTATTACTTAAATATTTACTAAACTCTGCAGTTACAGTTGATGCCGCACTAGATAGTAAATCACAACAATTAACACTGAGCTTAACAGATTATCAGAATTTCAAAAACTTTTTTATGGAAGAAATATTGGAAGAGATAGAAAAAATTGATATAAATAAAATAACTCCTTTAGAAGCTTTTGACTTGATAAAACAATGGAAACGATTAACAGAGCAAAATATCCGGGACCGAAAAGAAGAAAATATAAAAGGTTAAATGTCTATCATCTTGGTGTCCCTATACAAATTAAGTACAATAATGATGACATACTTATACCTGGTATTTTACTTAACTTGTCTTCTGGTGGATTAGGAATACTTGTATTTAAAAAGATTGATGTTGGAACAAGAGTAAATATTAAAATTTCATTACACAATCTTTTTACTAATAATATAAAAGCAAAAGTTGTTTGGATAAAGGAACACGAAAATACATACAGTATGGGTTTAGAGTTTATTAAGATAACAAAAAGAGACAGAGAACAAATTAAAGAATTTGTTGAAAAACATTTAAAAGAAGATATGTGAGATATTACTGTGAACAAAATAAAACTTTTACCACCAGAAGTTTATACACGAATTGCTGCAGGTGAAGTTATTGAGCGTCCGTCAAACGTTGTCAAAGAGTTAATAGAAAATTCTATTGATGCTTCATCCACTGAAATTAGTATAGAAATCGTTTCTTCCGGTAAAAAACTTATCAGAGTAATTGACAACGGTTCAGGTATGACAAAAGATGACCTTATGTTATCGATAAAACCTCATGCTACAAGTAAAATTGAATCTTTTGATGATATATACAAACTATCTACACTTGGATTTCGTGGAGAAGCTCTGTCATCTATTGTAAATGTTTCAAAAACAACGATTATCACTAAGACGGCTGATTCTTTAGTTGGATATAAGTTAATAATTCATGGTGGAGAGACTATTGATATTACCGAATGTGCAGCAAACAATGGTACTATGGTTGAAGTAAAAGATCTTTTTTACAATGTTCCAGCTAGATTAAAATTTCTAAAAACAGATTATACTGAAAAAATACACATCATCCGAACTATTGAAGAATATACTATTGCGTTTCCTAACATCGGTTTTAACCTTTACTCGGACAATGAATTAGTATTCTCAGTGAAACCTTCAAACGAAATTCAGGATAGAATCAAGGAAGTCATTAAGAAAGACTTATCTGATAACTTAATATCCTTTCATTATAAGACTAATGAAATGAGTATATTCGGTTTTGTAAGCCCTGTTGAATACAGTCAAGTAAACAAAACTTTGCAACTGTTTTTTGTCAACAATAGACCAGTAATTTCAAGAATGTTATCGCAAACTTTATATGATGCCTATAGAGATATGTTACCAACTGGTCGTCATCCTGTTGGTATAATCTTTATTGAAATACCTAGCAACATGGTCGATGTTAATGTTCACCCAACTAAACGAGTGATTAAGTTCAATGATGAAGAATATATTTATAACATTTTAAAGGAACAGGTAAGGAAAAGTATAAATAACTACTACAAACAAGTAGTAATAAACATCAAACATACACAACACGTAAGTTCTTCTTTTGAATCTCAAGATATATTGATTTCTAATAAAAAGATACAGCAAAAAGGTACTATAGAGCAAACAATGGAATTAACTTTACAACAAGAAAAATCTGCCGGTGATTTAAAAAACATAGGATTAAAGGATTATGTTTATCTTGGACAATTGCACAGAACATATTTATTATTTGAAACATCTGAAGGATTAGTAATGATGGATCAACATGCTGCAAGTGAACGGATATTATTTGAGAAATTTATGAATGCTGAAAAAATATCAATACAGAAATTGCTTTTCCCTGTTAATTTAGAACTTTCTTCTTCAGATTTTGAAGCTATTAAACCGTATGTTGAGGAGATTAATAAGTTAGGTTTTGAAATAACGGTTACAGGGAAAACTTCTATAGGCTTTTATTCTATACCTTCAATATTCAATGTAACTGATGTGAGAGACTATGTTGCAAAATTTGTAGAACTTCTACTTGATGATATTAAAACAGAAATGGAAACC
This sequence comes from Endomicrobiia bacterium, assembly GCA_025059805.1. Taxonomy (GTDB): domain Bacteria; phylum Elusimicrobiota; class Endomicrobiia; order DTEH01; family DTEH01; genus JANXDG01. Next base: position 11,554 of record JANXDG010000014.1, on the reverse strand, counting down.
ATCACACCGAAAGAACGTATTATACGTAGTGCGTGTCGTGCAGCAATAAAAGCAAATGAACTTCTAACTTTATCTGAAGTTAACAAATTATTACTGGATATTGCGAAATGTGAACAACCATTTTTTTGTCCTCACGGAAGACCTACAATAGTTAAATTCGATTTTGACAAAATTGAAAAAATGTTTATGAGAAAAAAATGAGCAAAATTGTTGCAATTGTTGGACCGACTGCTGCTGGGAAAACCGAAGTTGCTATTGAACTAAGTAAACAACTATCCTTAGAAATCATTTCTGCTGATTCTAGACAGGTCTATAAATATTTAAACATTGGTACTAACAAACCTTTGGGTAAATGGTCTAATTACAATGGTGAAATTGTATATCTATACAAAGGAATACCTTATCATCTAGTAGATTTTTTAGAACCTGACCAACAATACGATGCTGGTAAATTTTTTAATGATTCAACATGGTTAATTAAAAAAATTTCGAATAAAGGGGTAAAACCTTTAATTGTTGGTGGAACAGGATTATATATAAAAACTTTAACTGATGGCATCTCATTATTGCCAGCACGTGACCAAAAATTAAGAGAACATCTTATGAATCTCGCATCGTCTTATGGGAAAGATTATCTTTTCAATATGTTAAAACAGTTAGATCCCGTAAGAGCAAGCCAAGTTCACCCAAATAATATCCATAGAATAATACGTTCAATTGAAATCATATTAAAAACTGGAAAAACTTTTACTGAATTAATAAAACAACATCCGCCGATTAAGAATTTTGATATTTTATTGATAGGATTATATCTTAATAAACAACAATTAGTTCAGCGAGTTCATCTGCGTACAAAGTGGATGTTACAAAATGGTATGTTAGAAGAAACACAAGAATTAATCTCAAAAGGTGTATCAGAAAAATCTCCTGTGTTTAGTTCCATTGGATACAACTGGGTAATAAAATTTTTAAAAAATGAAATCTCATTTGAAACTATGGAAAATATGATAATTAAGGATACATTAGCATACATCAAAAGGCAAATAACATGGTTTAAAAAAGATAATAGAATCAATTGGATTAACTGTGATGGCCTGACGTTAAAACAAATTACTAGAAATGTTTTAAATATTATAAATTCTAATCCACAATAGGGCCAACTTGTATGGAAAAAGTTGTAACTGTTGGTACTGCTATAAAGCTACATGGAAAAGAGGAAATTAAAAATACGTATAAGTCACTTTACGAACTTGCGAGCCTTGTTTCTACAGCACAGGGCGTAGTAATACACTCATTTTTAGTGAAACGTGATAAAATTGACCCTGCATATTATATAGGAAAAGGTAAAGCAGAAGAAATAGGAAATTTTGTAGAAAAATTTAACATAAGGACAGTAGTCTTTGACAATGAACTGACACCTGCCCAAATAAGGAATCTTGAAAAAATTATCAATGCAAAAATTGTCGATAGAACGAGATTAATACTAGATATATTTGCACAACGAGCACATACAAAAGAAGCACAACTACAAGTAGAACTTGCTCAACTACAATATATGTTACCTCGTCTTACACAGAAAGGTATCCACATGGATAACCAGGTTGGCGGTATAGGTACAAGGGGTCCTGGAGAAACTAAACTTGAATATGATCGCCGTAAAATTATGTTACGAATTGAAAAGATTAAAGAAGAACTTGAAAAAGTAACTAAAGCACGTACTGAACAAAAAAAATTACGAATAGAATCTAATATTCCACTTGTTGCTATCATAGGATATACTAATTCTGGCAAGTCAACCTTATTTAATACATTACTTAAATCTAGTCAGGCATATGCAGATGATAAACTTTTTGCAACTTTAGATCCATTAATTAGAAAACTACAATTGCCTAAAGGAACTGAGGTTTTAATAATTGATACTGTTGGGTTTATTAATAAACTTCCACATCATCTTATAGAAAGTTTTCGGTCAACATTAGAGATAGTAAAAGATGCAACTTTGTTACTTGAAGTAGTTGACTTAACCTCAGAAGATTATCAACAAAGGGAGGTACTGGTACAAGAAATTCTACAACAAATTGGAATTACCGACATTCCGATTGTCAAAGTATACAATAAAATAGATTTATTACCTGAGAAAATCAAAAGAATGTATCTTAATAATAGTCAACAGAAAATAGTAATTTCTGCAAAAACAGGTTTTGGTATTGATTTTCTTTTGCGAAAGATTGAAACAATATTAAGCAAATTTTATGTTTTAAAAACTGTCAAAATCAAACATGATGATTATAACACTCTTGGATTGATATATAAACATTGCAAAATAATTTCTAATAGTGTAAAAGATGGTATATTCGTTTTGAAAATTAGAACTACAAAAACTTTTTATAGCAAACTTCTTCAACTAATAAGAAAGTAAAAGATATGCATATTATTACCATACCTAATTTGTTATCAATTCTTCGTATTTGTTTCACAGTTTTATTCATTGTAACATTCTTAAATAAAAAACTGGGAATATCAATTCTTAGTTTAACCATTTGCATAATGACAGACTTCCTAGATGGATTTTTTGCACGTGTATTAAAACAGAGGACTAAATTCGGTAGTTTCCTTGATCCCCTTGCTGATAAAACATTTGTAATTTCTGTGATTATAGTCCTGATGTTTCGCAACTATATACCTTGGTGGTTTTTTGGTATAATAATTATACGAGAAGCTCTTGTAATCGCTGGTTGGATAATAACATATCAACATACTGCTAATTTAGATACAAAACCTAGGTTCCTCGGTAAAGTTTCTATCGGTCTTGAAATGATTACAATTTTATCCGTTATTATTAATACATATACACAATGGGAAATTATTAATGAAATAATTCACGAACTTTTTTTCTTAACCTCAGTTTTTGCTATAGGTTCACTGATAGATTATATATCGCACGCTAGAAAATTGTATCAAAGGTAATGAAAATTTTATTTATTATTTTATTCTCGTATATCTTAGGCAGTATTCCAACAGCGTTCATTTTAACAAAGTTATTTAGAGGAACAGATATAAGAAAGATAGGATCGGGAAATCCCGGTACAACTAATGTTATACGTACTGCTGGGATTACCTTAGGAATTATTACTTTTGTTGTTGACTTTCTCAAAGGAGCTATTCCAGTGTGGATAGCAAAATACTATTTAACTGACAATTTAATACCTGTTATAATGTTTACAGCGATTTTGGGACATATTGGTTCTATTTTTTTATTTTTCCGCGGAGGAAAAGGTGTAGCCACTTTTTTTGGTGCAACATTTGCTTTTTCAGAATTGCTTTGTTTAATTTTAGTAATTTCTTTCGGCATAGTCTTTTTGCTAACTCATATAGTATCTATATCATCAATTTTTTCAGTTTTTACTTTTATAGTATTTAGTATAATCCTATACCGACACAGGTTTGGATATTTTACAACTTTTTTTGTTATATCAGCAATTGTTATTATATGGCGTCATAAAGGTAACATCCAAAGATTACTTCGTCGCGAAGAAAGACCTATATTCTAATTCTTATTGTCAGGATAAAGAAAAATTCTGTTAATGAAAAAAATATTTATTTTAGGGGCAGGCTGTTGGGGAAGTACTTTAGCAACTGTCTATGCAGAAAAAGGTTTTAAAGTAACACTCTGGGAACCAATTAGTGAAAATTTAGAATATATTAAACTGTATCGTAAACCAAAATTTTTTAAATATGTCAAAATACCACCACAGGTTCACATTACTTCAAAAATAGAGGAGATAAAAAATGCAGATGTTATATTTTTAGTCACACCTTCAATATACGTAAACGAAACTTTGTCCAAACTTGAACCTTTAAAGAAAAAATTAAACAACAAAATTCTTATATCTTGTGTGAAAGGATTTGAACCTACTACACTAAAAACAATATCAACAACAATTTATGAAAAACTAAAAATTGAGATGAAACAAATTTTTGTTTTCAGTGGACCGTCTCACGCTGAAGAAGTAGCTATGGGTAAACCAACAGCTATAGTTCTTGCTGGGATAAATTATAAATTTCTGAAGATTTTACAAAAAATGTTATCAACAGAAATTATTAGAGTATATACTAATGATGATATAATTGGTGTAGAAGTTGCTGGTGCAACAAAAAATGTCTATGCGATTGCTGCTGGTATATGTGATGGTCTCAACTTAGGCAATAACGCAAAATCTGCTTTGCTAACGCGGTCAATTAAGGAAATGGTACTAATAGGAAAATACTTTGGTGCAAAAATAACAACCTTTTTTGGTTTAGCGGGCATTGGAGATCTTCTTACAACAGCATACTCAAGTTTTTCACGTAACCGTACATTTGGTGAATATTTAGCTTTGTACAAAAATGTGAACATTGCAAAAACTAAGATCAAAACTTCAATTGAAGGATATAACACTTCTAAGGTTCTACATATATTTTCTGAAAAAAACAAACTTGATTTACCTATTGCAGAGGAAGTATATAAAATTATATATAAAAACAGTTCACCTGAAAACGCTATTAAGAATTTATTATCAAGACCTTTGAAAGAAGAATTTTCGTGGTTAGATTAATAAATGAACAAGAACGATATCATAAACAATGTCGCGAAGTTTACCTTAAGGAAAAATGATGCAAAAAAATTTGTTGAAACTGTATTCGATACTATAAAGGATGCGTTGATTAGTGGTGAAAAGGTTACCATACAAAATTTTGGTGTGTTTATTCCAAAATTTCATAAGTCAAAAAAAATGTATGAACCTAAAAAAAATAAATATTTACTTATAGAACCGAGAAAACGTATAAAGTTTATACCGTCAAAAAAATTTTTACAGTTATTAAATTTGAAAATAAAATCAAAGTAAACTATGAATGAGGAAAAACAGTATTATACTATTAAAGAATTTTCGTTGAAAGTTGGTGTAGAGGAGTATGTCTTAAGATATTGGGAAACTGTTTTCCCACAGCTTAAGCCTTTAAAAACTGCAAAAGGACATAGAAGGTATACTGATGAACATATTCCTATAGTAAACAAAATAAAAGAACTTATGTGGGAAAAGAAATATACTATAGAAGGAGCAAAAAAGGCTCTTAAAGAACAGTTTTCAAAAAATAGATCTAAAGATAATACTTTACACATAGATTTTACACTTGCAGATAATAAAAAAATACTTTCGGAGATTAAAACTACGTTGGAGGAAATATTAAAAATTTTGGAAGAGTAGTATCTAATTGATGACAAAACAAATTTTAGATTTTTTTTCAGGTTTGCCTGAGGAATTCGTTGTTATAATATTATCATTTCTACCGATAAGTGAACTACGTGGTGCTATACCTGTGGGGATAGGAGTTTATCAACTAGGTATTGCTAAAACAGTATTGCTTTCAATACTTGGTAATTTTTCATTTGTATTACCTTTCTTATGGTTCCTAAATAATTTGCACAAGAAGTTTATGCAAATTCGCTGGTATAACAAATTTTTCTCCTGGTGGTATAAAAAAGTAAAATCAAGAGCAGAAAATATAGAAAAGTACGAATATTTAGGTTTAGCAATTTTTGTTGGGATACCATTACCTGTGACAGGTGCATGGAGTGGTTGTGTAGCAAGTTATTTGTTAGGATTAAATCCATGGAAGTCAGCTATAGCAATTTTTGTTGGAATAATAATCGCATGTATTATTGTGACCGCAAGCACTATTGCTACTACTGGTGTGATTAATGTTATAAGGTAAGTTCTTGTGAGAAATATATGCTAATTATCTGGTTAGCAACCACTCATATAAAAAGCGGGCGATGGGATTCGAACCCACGACCTTCTGCTTGGCAAGCAGACGTTCTTAAACCAAACTGAACTACGCCCGCAGAACTTTTTATTAAAATACACAAAATTTACATAATTGTCAAGTTTACAATAAAATTTTTTGTCATATCCTACCATTAGTTAGTCTTTTAAGAAATGTTTATATATAAATTAAAAATCTTAAAATTTCTATAAGAAAGGATGTTAAAAAAATGAAAAATGCTATAATAAGCGTCTCGGACAAAACAAACCTTGTATTTCTTGCAAGAGAACTTCATAATCTCGGTTATAAAATTTATTCAACAGGCGGAACTGCAAAGATGCTTAAGGAAAACAAAATAGATTCAGTAGAAATAGCAGAGTATACAGGATTCCCGGAAATTTTAGACGGTAGAGTCAAAACTCTACATCCAAAAATTTATGGTGGAATTCTTGCTAAAAGAAATAACCAAAGCCATATAAACGAAATAAAAAATTTAAATATTATTAGCTTTGATATCGTAGTCGTCAATCTTTATCCATTTGAAAAAACGATCTCCAAAACCGATAATGAAGAAGAAATAATAGAAAATATTGATATAGGTGGTGTTACTTTAATACGTGCATCTGCTAAAAATTTCCAAGATGTACTTGTCGTGGTTGATTCCAAGGACTATGAAATTGTTATACAAAAAATAAAACAAGATGCCGTAGATATAAATTTTAGAAAATACCTTGCAACTAAAGCTTTTATGCATACGGCTCGGTATGATAGTTTGATATCTAAGTGGTTTCTAAAAAGTACAAAAGCTAATATTTTTGACTACGAAGAATTTTCAATTGAAATGAGAAAAATTAGCAACCTCAGGTATGGTGAAAATCCTCATCAACAAGCTGCACTTTATGCTCAAGCAAAATTTACTAATAGTGTTTTTACTTTAGTTGACGCAGAGAAACTGCAAGGTAAAGAACTTTCATACAACAACTATCTTGACCTAGATTCTGCTATTAATATTATCAGAAATTTTCAGCAACCAGCATGTGTCATAATTAAGCATAACAACCCGTGTGGAGTTGCTGAAGCTAATACTTTATTAGACGCATATAAGAGAGCGTATAGTTGCGATCCAGTTTCTGCATTTGGCGGAATCATATCTTTTAACTATGAAGTTGACGCTGCTACTGCAGAAGAAGTAACAAAAATTTTTACAGAATGTATAATTGCACCAAATTATACAGAAAAAGCAAAACAAATTTTTTCAAAGAAAAAAGATTTACGGTTGCTACAACTACCAAATATTCTATCCACAGAAATAGAAAATATTGAAGTAAGACAAATAGATGGCGGTTTCTTGGTACAAACTAAAGATGATATTCTTGGTGTTGAAAATCTTAAATTTGTAACTAAACGCCAACCTACCGAACAGGAACTTAAAAGTTTAATTTTTGCATATAAAGTTGCAAAATACGTAAAGTCAAATACAATTGTTTTAGCAAAAGGGACACAAACTGTAGGTATTGGTGCTGGACAAATGTCAAGAATAGACGCTTTAAAAATTGCTAGTATAAAGATGAACCAAATTCAACCAGAAGTTTTAAATGAACTTAGTAATCTACCATTAGTATTAGCATCGGACGCGTTCTTTCCATTCCGTGATGTTGTAGATGAAGCTGCAAAAATTGGTGTTAAGGCTATAATACAACCAGGCGGTTCACTACGAGATGAAGATTCAATAAAAGCTGCAAATGAATACAATATTGCTATGGTTTTTACTGGTGTAAGACATTTTAGACATTAATACCTAAAGCGTATATCAGCATCTATTAATGCGCAGTCTGTTATATGTGCAAAGTAAAAATTATATTTTATGTTCTTTTAATATTTCTACTTAGACCATATTTAAATTCAGAATTACCAGCACAATTAATGGATATTTCGCTTGGTGAAAATTTAAAAGAATTAAAACAAAAATTGCGACTAAGAAGGGTCCGTACAAAATGTGAAGTAGATAAAACATATGAAATTGTTTACACTGAAGAATTGTCTTTAAAAATAACTATATCTGTTTTTCAGTCTAAAGTGTATAAAATCCAAATAACATATAATGAAAATCTTATTGACGAATCTGACTGGCAAAGTGTTTATGACCGCGCAAAAGATACTTATGGATTGCCAACAAAAGTTTATGTTGATTCGATAAATGACAAAATTACAGAAAATTATCTTTGGGAAAATGGAAATGTTAAACACATTTATCAACGAATCATTTTAAATGATAAACTTAAAAATTTTAATATTTTGCTGGTTGATGTTAAGACCGAACAAAAAATATCAAAGTTGCCGAGACTTAAACGTTTTTACTATAAAATTATGAACTTATTCTAATTGCTCTTATGAAAAACTTATTAGTACAACTAGTAAAAAAAGCAGGTCAAGTCTTACTTCAATACTTCAATTCACAAAAAGAGATAACAGTAAGTTTCAAGTCCAAAAATAATCCGGTGACTATAGCTGATAAAAAATCTGAGGAAATAATAAAAAACACAATATTAAAAAAATTTCCAGCAGACAAAATTATCTGTGAAGAAACCTGTCCTACGATAGATAAACTTCAAAACAATATTAGATACTGGGTTATAGACCCTCTTGATGGTACAGTAAATTTTACTCATAAACTACCAATTTTTTGTATCTCAATTGGTATAATTGAAAATAACGAAATTATTGAGGGAATAGTTTATAATCCCGCAACAGAAGATTTGTACTATGCAAAAAAAGGTTGTGGTGCGTTTAAAAATAACAAAAAAATACTTGTCTCTAAAATAAAAAATTTGTATAATTCTTTGTTAGTTACCGGATTTCCATATTACACTCATAAAAATCCAAAACGTGTTTTTAAATTATTTAATAAATTTGCAACAACTGCACAAGCAGTAAGAAGGTTAGGTTCTGCAGCACTTGATCTTTGTATGGTAGCAGAAGGAATTTTTGAAGGCTTCTGGGAAGAAAATCTGCAAATATGGGATGTAGCTGCAGGTTCTTTGATTGTCAAAGAAGCGGGAGGGAAAGTTACAGATTATTATGGTAAAGAAAACTACCTATTTGGAAAAACAATTGTTGCTTCAAATGGAAAAGTTCACACACAGATGTTAAAGATTATAAATTCGTTGATTTAGTTATCTAGTTGTCTAACCATCTGGTTATTTAGTTATATTGTCAACATTTGAAATTATTAACATCTTAAATTTAACAACATATCAACTTATAAACTCGTGAACTTATGAACACATAAACTCGACTCGGGGGTTAGCTCAGTTGGATTAGAGCGCACGGCTTGGGACCGTGAGGTCGGCGGTTCAAATCCGCCACCCCCGAGTTAGAAAAATATTAACAATAATTAACTTGAAAAAGAAAAATATTACACAATATCACAAAATAAAGAATTGAATTAAGAGAACAGATGGAAAAAAATGATACTAAAGTAGACCCAAAACTACTTGGTATCAAAGGTTGGTTAGCATTTTTTTCAATCTCGCTTCTCGTAAGTTCGTCGTTTTCTTTTCTAATAAATGTAGGATTAATAATTGATTATGAAACATTGCAAAATCCATATTTACTTTGTGAGAAATTATTATTATTGTTGATTTCAGCTTTTGGTATTTATGCCGGAATACTTTTAGTATCTCTACATTCAAAAGCAGTTGTAGTTGTTAAAAAATATCTATACACAAGAATTATGATTTCTTTAATATCTTTAATAGGATTATTCTCAACGAGGTTATTAGAATCAACTCTGGAAAGGAGTGATTTTTTCCTTGAGAGTCTTATTATACAGAATTTTACAGAAATCATTATTCTCTCTATATGGTTACTTTATTTCATTAAGTCTAAAAGAGTTGCGAATACTTTTTCACCTGAAGGTATTTCTTTATTATCAAGAAAAAAATTCATTCCAACTTTAATGTTAAAACCTGAAACATCTTTGTACAACATATCATTATATTGCGCAAATTGTGGTTCGGAGATACAACCGGATGACAAAATTTGTCCACATTGTCAAGTTCTTTTAGATCATGAAATACAAACACTATTTAACGTGTCTAAAGACGAAAAATATACAAGAAATCAAAACAATGACAACAAAACATAATAAATTTTTACCACGAGAAAAACTTATAAGGTATAACACACCTGATAAACTTAAAGATGAAGAGTTATTAGCAATTATTCTTCGTACAGGGACAAAAAATCATACTGTGTTAGATTTAGCTAAAAAACTCATTCAACATTATGGTAAAGAATTACCTTATATCTCAGTTAACGAATTAAAAAATTTTTTAAACATTGGCAAAGTACGTGCATGTAGTATTGTTGCAGCGTTTGAGTTAGGTAAAAGATTCTTAAGAGAAAAGAAAACTTATTTATATCTCACACCAAAAGATGTTTATGAACGACTTTCAACATACAGAACTGCAAAAAAAGAACATTTTTTTGTTTTCTATCTGGATACAAAAAATCAGGAGATCCGCTGTGACCTTATAACGGTAGGTATACTAAACGCAAGTTTAGTCCATCCAAGAGAGGTTTTTGAACCTGCGGTAAAACATTTAGCAGCGCAAATCATAGTTGCACATAATCACCCTTCAGGAAATTTAGAACCTTCAGAAGAAGATATTGAACTCACACAAAGGTTAGCCAAAGCAGGCAAAATTTTAGGTATTGAACTTTTAGACCATATAATAATAAGTAATCACGGATATTATAGTTTTAAGCAACATAGAATAATCTAATTGCAAATTTTTACACTACAGTGGGGCTATATTATTCCAATAGAGTAAATTACAAATTATAGACTGTTTTTATCTTATTATAAATTTCTGGGGGGATTTTGATAGGTTTTAAGTTATTATTCACACAGGCAAGTTTTGTTATTCCTTTTACTACAAGTGTATTATCTGTTTTTTTTGTAACTTCATATTCAAAAGTCAATGAAACTTTTTTTAATTCTATAATTTTTGTAGCTATCAGTAAAACATCCCCAAGTTTCGCCGCTGAAATATAATTTACCTCTGTCTTTACCACAACAAAGTTAACACCTTCTTTAGCAAGTTGAGAAATACTTACTCCTAACGATTCCAAAAGTTCCGTCCGCACACGTTCAAAATATCGCAAATAGTTTGCATAGTAAACAACGCCACCTGCATCTGTATCTTCATAATAGATTTTTATTTCCATTGGTTTCATAAAAAAATTTTACAATATATTTTTAATAAAAATCAATAAAAAGTTGTTGAATAATAAAAAATTTTTTTATAAATAATAAAATTATATTACTTAATTATATTACTTTATAAAGGAGGGTGAGATGGCATTATTACGTCCCATCGTTCTTAAATTTGGTGGGTCATCAGTTGCTAATGTTGAACGTATAAAAAATGTTGCAAGAATTATTTATAACAAAAAGAAAAAACATAAATATATAGTTGTAGTTGTTTCAGCACCAGGGGATACAACTGATGAACTTATAGAAAAAGCTTATCAAATCACAGATGAACCTGATAAACGAGAAATGGATATGCTGCTTGCTACAGGTGAACAAATGTCAATAGCATTAGTTGCAATGGCACTGCATTCACTTGGTTGTGAAGCTATATCACTCACAGGACCACAGGCAGGTATATATGCTGACGAAGTACATACAAAAGCAAGAATAATAGATATTAATCCACGCAGGATACGAAGATACTTAAAA
>JANXDG010000017.1 GCA_025059805.1 Endomicrobiia bacterium | reverse complement strand
GGTAGAGATATTCCTTTGGTGATGACAAGTGGTAATATTTCAGATGAACCTCAGGTGTATGATGATGAGGATGCTGAGGTAAAGTTTAGTAATATTGCTGACTATATTTTAAGTTATAACCGTAAGATAAGAATTCGTTGTGATGATTCTGTAGTAAAAGTTTTTAATAACGATGTATGTTTTATTCGTAGGTCTCGTGGGTGGTCCCCAGAACCTATTTATGTAAAGCATAAATTTGTTAAACCAGTTTTAGCATTTGGTGCTGATTTAAAAAATACTTTTGCTTTAGCAAAGGATGATTATGTGATATTAAGTCATCACATTGGCGACCTTGACAATATTGAAGCTATAGAATCATATGTTGATTCCATTGAGTACTATCTTGATACATTTAAGCATAAGCCTGAAGTTATTATTTATGATTTACATCCTCAATATGTAAGCAGTAAAATTGCGAAAGAGTTTGCTAATAAAAATTCAGTGGAAAGTGTTGCTGTGCAACATCATTACGCGCATATGTTAAGTTGTATGTTGGAAAACGGTATATATGAAGATGTGATAGGCGTAATTTTTGATGGTACAGGTTATGGTATAGACGGCACAATATGGGGTTCAGAATTTTTAGTAGGTAATACAGACAAATTTGAACGCAAAGGTTTTTTTGATTATATTACTCTAATTGGTGGTGACGACGGGATAAAAAAACCTTATAAAACACTTATGGGTTTCTTGTATGAAGAATATAGGGATAAAAAAACAATTGAAGAAATTTGGAATAAAATAGTGAAAAACTTCACAGAAGAAAATAAAGTTGAGGACATACCTGAATTTAATATTTTATATGAAAGTGTAAAGTTTTTGATAGATAATAAAATAAATATTATAAAAACTTGTGGCATGGGAAGAATATTTGATATAGTAGCAGTGGTTTGTTCTGTTGGTTTATACAACCATTTTGAGGGACAACTACCACAAGAACTTGAATCCTATGCAGAAAGAGAGTTTGATAATATGTCTGCAAAAAACGAGATTTATGAATACACTATCTCAAAAGATAAAATCTATGTCGTGGATACTAAAAATCTTGTTAAACAGATAATAAATGAGCTGTTATACGGTGTAAATACTATAAGAATTGCTGCAAAGTTTCATTACACGATTGGTAGAATTGTAGTGGATGTCGTAGAGAAGATAAATCAAGATACATCTATTGATAAGGTTGTATTGTCAGGTGGTGTGTTTCAAAACGAGTTATTGCTTAGGCTGGTGGTAAGTCTACTAAAAGAAAAAAAATTTGAAGTTTATCTGCAAAGAAAGGTTCCGTGTAACGATGGTGGTATATCTTTTGGTCAAGTAGTACAAGGGTTAAGATTTAATTAAAATCACCAAATTTAATATATTAAAACGATGGTTGAAATATTAGAATTTCAGCCTTTAATTTATAACACTGAGAAAATAAGTAGACAAAGAATTGAATTTAAAGATTTAATATGCCCGCCATACGATGTAATCTCACCTGCACAACATAAAAGTTTACTTCGTAAAAAATATAACTTTGTCAACTTAGAATTACCCAAAGGCAGTGGCAAAATTAAGTATAAAAACGCAAGGAAAACTTTAACTGTATGGAAACGCAGTAAAGTACTTGTTAAAGATGAACATCCTTCAATATATGTTTATGAGCATACATTTAAATATCCTGAAGATTCGCAAAAGGTTTACAAAAGGACAGGAATTTTTTGTTTAGTAAAAGCAGATTATAGTTATGAAAAAATTTTACCACATGAACAAACAAAACCAAAACCGTTAGAAGACAGGATGTATCTTATAAAAACTCTTGGAGTGCAAACATCGCCGCCATTTTTTTTAGTTGAAGACAGTGATAAAGAATTCACTAATATTTTGTCAGGGTTAAAAAAAACTAAATATTTAGTTTTAAGTTTTAAGGACGAACTTGGTTGTGAACACAAACTTTACAGGGTAATAGAAGGTATACCTGAGGTTAATAAAATTAAAAATTATATTAAGCAAAAACCACTTTATATTGCTGACGGTCATCACAGGTATAAAGTTACCTGCGAGTATTTAAAAGAAATTAACCAAGAATTCTTATTTGGATACATCTGCTCACTGGAAGATGAAGGTCTTTTGATCCTACCTACACACAGAGCGTTGGCAGAAAAACATATTATTGATGGAGTTAGAAAATTTTTCGAATTTACCGACTGGGATGGTAAGAGTAAGATTGATATTGTTTTATATATCTGTGGTGAGTTTAAGGTCCTAAAATTGAAACCGCAATATAGGTTTAGTGAGAAAAATCCTTATTTTCTACTTGATAAAATTCTTTTACAACTTGAAGGGGAACAAATTAGACAACATATTTTTTATCATAACGACCTAAAAGAAGTTATATCTTTTGCGGATAAATATGGTGGTTGTGCTTTTATAATGCCACCAGTATCTAAAGAAGAATTTGTAAGGATAATAAAGAAAAGAATAATTTTTCCACCAAAGTCAACATATTTTTTCCCTAAGGTACCTTGTGGTCTTTTAGTATTCGAGTTTTGATATAATATTCTATCTTTGTAAAGAAAAGTTATGTTTATTTACAAGGGGGGTGAGAAAATTTTTAGTTTTTTAATTACCTAATATTTATTTTTTGCAATTTTTACGACGCAGGCATCAATGTAAATTTTTTGTAAAGAAAAATTGAGCTCTTTGATTGTTGACAAATTAATAACTTTTGTATATAATTATAATAGTAGGTAAAGAGAAAAAAAGGCAACATTGGAGTTGTCTGGTGAAAAAATTATTAGTTTTTTGTTTCTTATTCTTTGTGCCTTGCTGGGTTTATTATATTAAACCAACCAATTATATATTTTCACCTCTTAATAATACGAGTTCAGTCATAAACATCTCGCTTACATTTTTTGGTAATTATACGGAAAAAAGTCTTACAGATATTGAGTTGCTTAAGTCGTTATTCGTGGAGACAGCACACAAGAATTTTGCCAAAGAAGAACTTGCGAGTTTCAAATCGTTAGCTGGGATACTTGAGAAACCATTTAGTAGTTTCTGGATTATAGCGAAAGGTGTAGTAAAACAATTTTATTACGAGATCACAGGTTGTATCAATGATGCAAGAAAGATAGTATTACCGATTTTAAGAATATTAGTTAATATTACCCTTCCTTTTATTTTACTTTTCTATTTCAAAACCCGCCTTGAAACACATCGGTTTGCCCCGATGGTTTTAAGGTGTTGATTTAACCCTTTAACCCAAATGTCTGTTTGTTAGACAGACAAAAAGAATATACCCATTATATTCATAACTAAGTCCCGTAGGTATATCTTGCGGGACTGATTATGGGTATAAGGGTTAAAGGGTTAAAAAGGTGTTCACGGTTAAAACTTAGCGTTGTGCGTGAATAAAAAAAATCAACACCTTGAAAACTGCTGAAAATTTTTAAATTTGTAGTTGTATTCCGACTACGCGTCGGAATAAGTGGGGGACTGTATATAAATGAGCAGGTTAACTAAAAAAGAAAAACAGGCGCTAAACGAACTTGTTGAAAAATTAAAAAAACTTTATGGTCACAACTTATCAGAAGTTATTCTTTATGGTTCGAAAGCTAGAGGTGATGCAAAGAAATACTCAGATATAGATATTATGATTGTATTAAAAGAGTATAACGAGTGGTACGAAGAATTTGAAAAAATTTTTAGCATTGTCAATGAAGTTTGTTACAAGTATGAAATATTGATTTCATATGTAATAAAGTCTGAAGAAGAGTTTTTAAATAGAGATACACCATTGTTATTAAATGTTAGGAAAGAAGGTATCCCATTATGAATAAAATGAATAAAGATATTGAAGGGTATTTAAAAAAAGCAGAAGATAGCATTCGCAGTGCTGAACTTAATCTATTAAATGAATTATATGATTTTTCTGTATCACGAAGTTACTATGCGATGTTTTATATTGCAGAAGCATTACTTTTGAGTAAGAAATTAAGTTATTCGAGCCATAGTGCAGTAATTTCGTTTTTTAATAAAGAATTTGTCAAAACAAAAATTTTTGATAAGAAATATTTTGATTATTTAACCAAAGCATTTGAACTTAGACAAAATAGTGACTATGAACCTCAACCGGTCGCTACAAGAGAACAGGCACAAGATATTTTGCAGAAAGCAAAAGAGTTTTTAAAAGCAGCAAAGAAGTATTTAAAGAGATAGAAAAAACTATGAAAAATCAACCGGAAACCGACCCCGCGTCGGAATAGGTGGGGGACTGTATATAAATGAGCAGGTTAACTAAAAAAGAAAAACAGGCGCTAAACGAACTTGTTGAAAAATTAAAAAAACTTTATGGAAACAACTTAGTTCGTGTAATACTTTACGGGTCAAAAGCACGTGGTGATGCAAAAAAAGATTCTGATATTGATGTTTTGGTTGTTGTAAAAAAGATAAAAGATTTTTATGTTGAAAAAAAGATGGTAAGAAATCTTGGTTGGCAGATATGCTATAAGTACGATATACTAATTGCTATAACATTAAAAGGAGAAAATGAGTATCTTAAATGTGATACCCCACTTCTTATGAATATTAAGAAAGAAGGAATAACTTTATGAAAGATAAGATATTGAAATTAATAAACAAAGCTGAAAATAATATAAAGATTTCTGAGAAACTATTGAAAGATGGATATTTAGATGTTGCTATTTCAAGGTTGTATTATTCAATGTTTTATATAGCAGAAGCGCTACTTTTAAGTAAACAGTTAAGTTTTTCTTCACATAAGGGTGTGATAGTTAATTTTGCAAAAGAGTTTGTTAAGACAGGAATTTTTGATGAGAAATTTCATAATGTTTTAAAAAATGCTTTTGAAGACAGACAAGATGCAGATTATGAATTTGTTGAGTTTACAATTGATGAGATAAAAGATTATATTAAATCTGCAAAAGAGTTTTTGAAATCAGCAAAGGAATATCTTAAGATAAAATAAGAGATAAAATTCGTTAGAAAAATCAACCGTATTCCGACCCCGCGTCGGAATGGTAAGTGAGAAGGGGGTTTAAGAAAGATGAAAGAAATAATTTTCCTTGTTGAAGAGGCAGAAGAAGGTGGATTTGTAGCAAGAGCGTTAGGTGAGAGTATTTTTACTGAAGCTGAGAATTTAGAAGAATTAAGGAACAACATTTTAGATGCGATAAAATGTCATTTTGAAGAAAGTGAACTTCCAAAGTTTGTTAGATTGCATATGGTAAAAGAGGAGATAATTACTTTATGAAACTTCCTCGTGATGTTGGATACAAAAAACTTATAAGTTTGCTTAAAATTTATGGTTATGAAATAACAAGACAATCAGGTAGTCACATTAGATTGACCACACAACTTAACGGTGAACATCATATTTACAATTCCTGCACATGATGAGATTAAAATTAAAACACTGGATAACATTATAAAAATAAAAGATATTGCGAAACATTTTAGAAAGACAAAAGAGGATGTAATCAATGAATTATTTCGTTGAAAAATCAACCGGAAACCGACCCCGTGTTGGAATGGTACCGGGGTAAAAAGGAGGGATATAGTATGGTCTACAAATTCTCAGCTGTTTTAGAAAAAGAAGGAAAATATTATACAGCATTATGTCCTGAGTTAGATATAGCAAGTCAGGGGAAGACTGTCGAAGAAGCAATTGAAAATTTGAAAGAAGCAGTAGAACTTTTTTTAGAGTGTGCTTCAAAAAAGGAGATTTCTGAAAGAATGACTGGGAGGTCTCCGTTGGTTACAACAATTGAGGTGAAGAAATGAAATTACCTGTATGTTCAGGGGATAGGGTAATAAATGTGTTGAGGGAAAAAGGATATCGGGAAATTAGACAAAGAGGTAGTCATGTAGTGATGCAAAAACTTGAAAAAGATGGGACTAAAACAGTGATTGTTCCGCTACATAAGGAGTTAACTAAAGGCACGCTACGGTCAATAATTCGTCAAGCAGGATTGACAGTAGAAGAGTTTATAGAACTTGTCAGTGAGTAAATAATTATAATTTAGCAAAAGAGTAGCTGATAATTAAGGTTAAGAAATGAAACCTGAAATTGTGCCGATTGAATACATTCAAAATCGTATTTATATTATTAGAGGGCAAAAAGTAATGTTAGACAAAGATCTTGCAGATATTTATGGTGTTAAACCGATTCGTTTAAGGGAACAAGTGAAGAGAAACAAGGACCGGTTTCCTGAAGATTTTATGTTTCAACTTACAGATGAAGAAGTTGATTTTATGGTATCGCAAAATGCGATACCTTCAAAGAAATATCTTGGTGGTCATAATCCATATGTGTTTACAGAACATGGTGCTGTGATGCTTGCATCTGTGCTTAATACACCTAAAGCAGTACAGATGAGTATATTTGTAGTGCGTGCGTTTGTTAAGCTTCGTGAGATACTCTCAACACATAAAGAACTTGCAAAAAAGTTAGAAGAACTTGAAAGAAAAGTTATAAAACATGACGGTGAGATAAAAACATTATTTGAAGCAATAAAACAGTTAATGTTGCCACAGGAAAAATCTAAAAAGAGGATAGGGTTTGTATAAAAATATTATGAAAAAGTCATGCAGATTCCGACCCTGCGTCGGATCTATTTTAGAGTATAAAATTTTCAGTATAAGAATAAGATTGATAAAAATAATAAGAAAATTAATTTTAGCAGTTATATTTTTTGAAATTTTAAGTTTTTGGGTATTTGCAGATAAGTTAGGTAATTTAGAAGTTGCTGGAGGAGTATATGGTGA
>JANXDG010000008.1 GCA_025059805.1 Endomicrobiia bacterium | reverse complement strand
CACTCGTGCGCCCACAGGTGTGTATATTGTTTACTTTGAGGCGTATAATCCTAATACTGGTAAGAAATATGTTGGTAAAGATGTGATCGTTGTTGGTAGGAAATTTAAATGAGGGGAAAAAATTTAAAACTTTTATTTTTTATTCTCTTTCTATGGTTAGCAAAAAAAACGTTATTTGCGGTATTTGAGTACAAAGAAATTTTTGCGAATACTGGGGGGTTATGTGGTGCGTTTTCAAGCGATGATAGAAGTCCTGCTGTGATTTATTATAACCCAGCAGGAGTGTTTAATATACCTAAGTATGGATTTTATTTTTCTAATACAAATTTATATGGTATGCCTAAACTTGCCAACAATGTTTTTTCCGGTGTCTTAGAAATAAAATCATTGGGTAAGATAGGTCTGCTTTATAATAGTTTTGGGTTTGAACTTTACAAAGAAAATCTTATAACAGTTGTTTATGCTAATGATATTGCTGAAAAAGTTTCAATTGGTATAGGTGTAAAGTCGTTAGGGGTTGATGTTAAAAATTATGGTAGCAAAAATTTTGTTAGTTATGACATCGGAGTTCTTTCTATAATAAATCCAAAAATATACTTAGGTTTTGTTGTTAAAGATTTTAATATGCCAGAGATTACGGTTGATGAAAAAGTGTATCATACTGTTATAGTTACGGGACAGATACGTCCATTAAAAGATGTAAAGACGTACATAGACATACTTCGTCCGACAGATACTAAAATTTTTGCACGTGTAGGGCAGGAAGTTGGGTTAAAGTTAGCAGCGAACTTTTCTTTTAAATTTCGTGCAGGGGTTGAAACTGTTACTGAGAATAAACCTTCAAAATATTCTGTAGGGTTTGGTTTAGTATATAAACAGGATAGGAACGAGTTTATACTTGACTATTCGTATTTAGTTCATTCAATACTTGGTGGTCAACATTTAGTTTCGTTGGGTTTATCTTTTAATACAAAAGAAGAAAAGTTTGTTGAAGAACTGCCTAGACGTAGAAGAACTGTACGTAGAACAGAGCAACCAGCAGAGATGGAGGT
This sequence comes from Endomicrobiia bacterium, assembly GCA_025059805.1. Classification (GTDB taxonomy): domain Bacteria; phylum Elusimicrobiota; class Endomicrobiia; order DTEH01; family DTEH01; genus JANXDG01. Next base: position 13,827 of record JANXDG010000008.1, on the reverse strand, counting down.
AACACCACGCCGAACTACCAAAAAACAACCGCCAGCAAAGCCTATTAATATTAACGCTGCTACCGTTGAAGAACTTACTCAACTTCCTGGGATAGGTCCTTCAACGGCACAAAAAATTGTTGAGTACAGGCAGCAAATTGGTAAGTTTACATCTATTGACCAACTTCTTGATGTACCACGTATAGGTCGTGTTACATTAGAAAGAATTAAACCTTATATTACTGTAGGAGAAGTGACACCAGAAAAAGTTATTCCTGAGGTAGAAAAAGCGACTGAACCACCAAAGCCAGAAGAAGTTCAGGAACAAAAAGTTGCACCTAGCGAACCCGAAGAAGAGTTACCTCCTGAAGAACTAGAAGAGGTACCAATAGAAGAAAAAATTGAACCAGAACTGGTCCCAGGAAAAACCGAACCATCACAACAGCCTGTTATAGTTTCAACACCAACACCTAAAGTTGTACAAGAAGAAATAACGAAAATTAAAAAAATAAATCTCAACACTGTTTCTGAGAAGGAATTGGTTGAGTTAGGTTTTTCAACATTATCAGCAAAGAATATTCTACGTTATAGGACAAGGTTTGGTAAGTTTAAGTCAGTAGATGAGTTGTATAGAATACCACAAGTTGACCGTAAAGTTATAGATACGGTTAAACACCTACTATATGTTGAATAATATTCTTCCCTAATCTATTGTGTTAGAAAGATTATAAAATTTTTTTGATAACTGATGAGTTGCAAAAAGTTTACATATGTTAATATTGTTGCAATTTTTGTTTTATTTATAATGTTCACTTCTTTGTCATCAAAACCAATTAGTGAATATATCACAAAATTTTCCACACCACAAGTTGTTAACACACAGGATCCTGATGAGTATACTGAAGAAGAAGAACAACTCTTAGATGAAGCATATGAAACTATGGATACATTTGTAATAGATGAAGCAGTTACCACAACTGTGAATGAAGATTTACAAGTTTTAGTTGAAGATGAAGGATATTTGGAAAACTTACGACAGAACCCGCTTGATTTGAATACTGCTACAATTACTCAGCTTAAGGGTTTACCTGGTATTACTTCAGAGATCGCAAGAAATATAATACGATATAGAAGAACAAGAAAATTTCAGTCAAAGAGTGATCTAAGAAAAATCAAAGGTGTGACATCGGAGATTTATAGGAAAATTCTTCCATACGTAAAAGTAGTAAAGATTAAACAACCATCTAGATTTAAAGGACAAATCCGGCTAAGAACTAAGATTTCAAAACCTGATGATTACAGTGATTTCCTTGCACTTAAAACTAAATATGTACCTAAAGAAAAATTTCAACAACCGATATATCTATATAATAGGTCACAATTTAACTATGGCGATAAACTATCGTTTGGTTATACATTCCTACAAAGACCGTACGAAATTCAACTATGTCCTGATACAGCAAAATATTTTTTGCGCAAGTATTGGGTAAGGTTAAACAGTATTGGCCCTTTTGATAAAATCCTGATAGGAGATTATAAAACAGGATTTGGCTATGGTGTTGTAATGAACGAAAATTATGCTGTAGAAACAACGATACAATCAGTGAAACCCAAGATGCGCGGATTGCGTGAAGATAAATCAACATCAGACAATGCAAACCTTCGCGGTATAGGGTTTGAGAGTAGCATTGGTGTAGTTGAATACGCAATTTTTTATTCAGAGAAAGGACTTATCACTGCAACATCATCATATTTTATTACAGAAATAAATGATGCTACTGGTGAGGTAACAACAGAATTTATCACAGAACCTGTGGAAGATCTGGTTGAAATACGACGTGATTATATTGAGTACAATAAGTACCTAATGGATTATGATGTTACGATTATTACCTCAACTTTTGGTAGGTTACCTACAAGAAAAGTTACTGAACGACTCGTTGGATTTAATTTTACAGTGCCAATAAATATATTCAGGTTTGGCATTTGTGGTTATTACAGCGAGTATAATAAACCGTTTGACCCTATAAAATCATATGTGCCTGATGTATATTCTGAAAAATGGCGATATGTTTATCGTGGTGATAGGTTAGGTGTCGGAAGTTTCTATTTTGAATTCCCAGTTGATAAACTTAATATTTTTGGAGAGATAGGAACAAGCTATTCATGGTTTAGTTCAACTTCTGCTGCTAAAATTTCAGTATTAACGAATGAAAGTATAACCTCGCAGAGAGGATTTGGACTGAATTTGGGTTTTATTTTACCGGTACGTAGGGCAAATTTTTACCTTCTTTATACACACCTTGAACCTACATTCTATACGCCGTTAGGTTCTCCAGCACGAATTTATGATTACCATAATAACCAACATGGGGTAAAGTTTGGTAACACTATTACCTTTGGAAATGTGAACACAAATTTTTCTTTTGCTACAGGTGAACTGTTTAAAGGCATTTGGAGTGGATATTCAGGTTCGGAAGCACCACGGTATCCATCAAGATATAACGAAATTTTTCTTGAAACAAAATACAAACCTTTAAGAAATTTAGAACTTTATTTCCGCACAATTGACGATATTCGTGAAAGATATATTAATTTGAAAACTTACGGATTTTCTTCTAATGACGATTATGTGCAGACAGAACAATTGCGTATAAGAAATAGATATCAGGTTTCAACTGAAATATCTAAAGATTTGACATTGAGGTTTAGATATGACCAACGCTGGCATAATTTTGTTAAATACAACAAATGGTATTATGGTGAACAGTTATGGACTGAGTTCAAATATAAATTTGCAGGTATTACACTTAACAGTAGAATTTGTATTTTTGACACAGAAAAAGATGTTTATTTAAGTTATCTTGAACCACAATGGTATAATGTGTATATTTCCGAAACCGAAGCTTCTTCCACAGGTGATAAATTTTATGTAACTTTATCTCGTAAATTTACAAAAAATACATCTGTATGGTTCAGATATAGGTACAAAATTTATGTTTCAAAAAATGGTATACCAACTTACGTATCCACTGATGTTGACAGTATACTAGCAAGGTCAGATCATGATTTTAGATTACAACTAGATATTGGTTTTTAATTTTTTGTGAAATATTGACAAAGTAAGTAAGTTAGTATATATATTTATATAAGGGACAGGGAAACTTCGTTTTTATATTATTCCCAATACTATGTCCCGAAAGGAGGTGAAAAAATAATATGAAAAAAACAAAAGGTTTTACTTTGATAGAACTGATGGTAGTAGTTGTGATATTAGGTATTCTTGCTGTAGTCGTAGCACCAAGAATTCCTGACCTTGTCAAAAAAGCAAAAGAAGGTGCAACAAAGGGTTCACTGTCAACCTTGAGGTCAACACTGAACATATACTACAGTGATACTGAAGGGTTGTATCCGATGGCTACCGCAGCAAGCTATCCTGCTGCAAGTACTGTGTTAACAGATGCGCTTGTTCCAAAATATATTAAAGCAATACCTGCAGTGAAAGCTCCAACTGCACACCCAACAGATTCTAATACTGTTTATATATACAATAACATTCCAACAACAGTTGATGAAACTGTAAGTGGTGGCGGATTTGGTTGGGGTTATGGTTCTGTTTACGGTTCAGCAAGTTATGGGAATATCATTGTGAATTGTCAACATACCGATACAAGTGGTAATTATTGGTATAGCTACTAATTTATAGAAATGGGAGTAAAGACCAGAGGTGAGTTGGTGGTTAACCAGTTCACCTCTGGTAATAGATTTCTTTGATTAAGATCATTTTAATCTACAAAATAACGATGTTAATTTTATCTTTCCTCTTGGGTCTTGCCTTTGGAAGTTTCGCAAATGTTCTAATTTACCGAATACCAAAAAAACTTTCAATAATTTACCCGTTTTCGTTTTGTCCGTCTTGCAGGAATAATATTAGATGGTATGACAATATACCGTTAGTAAGTTATGTTTTGTTAAATGGAAAATGTAGAGTTTGTGGTGAAGGTATATCATTAGTTTATCCTACAGTTGAACTACTTTGTGGTTTACTATCTGTACTATCCTATCTACGGTTTGGATTGCCGTATGCAGTGATACCTTTCCACTTTTTATTTATCTTAGTCGTTATAAGTATGATAGATATTCAAACTACAGAAATTCCTGACGAGTTGTCTTACTATTTGATAGCAAGCGGAATTTTAACATCGCCATTTAATTTTGTTGTTGGAAAGGAAACTTTCACAAGAATTACAAATTCGTTAATAGGTGGTTTATCAGGTTTTGTCCTTTTATTGACAATTTTAATTATAGGACAAAAGATTTTTAACAAACCAGTGCTTGGTGGTGGTGATGTTAAACTTATGTGTGGTATTGGTTGTTATTTAGGTACGTATGCAGTTTTTAAGATCCTGTTTTTAGCAAGTTTAATAGCGAGCGGATATGTAGTATTTTTATCAATAATAAAAAGACGAAAATTGTGGGGACAGTATATACAGTATGCTCCATTCATCTCTGTTGGCTGTGCTATTCATTTATTTGCTTTCAATAAATTGCTTTAAAACTAATCACTTGTCAAAAACAATTTTAAAGACAATTTTGTCTTTTGCCAACGGCTTAATAAATTGGTAATTCAAAATTTTCTTATCAGATATAAAGGCTTCTTTTTCTAAATTGTATAACGGACAATGTACACATTTGTGATTTAAGTGTTGTTTTTCAAGTATGATCTCGTCATAGATTGGTGAGCCCCAGAAAGTCGTTTGGTATGTATTAAAATTCAAAAACTTAATAAAATCTTCAAGGTTGTACCAGTTTTTATTATGCAAAATGTAAATTTTCAACTTTGGTGAGTTACGTTTTGTATAAATATCATCCCAGAGTTGCCAGTCAATACCAGCAACTGCTGTTTGTAAATTCCTAAGAAAATATGAAGTAAGAAATATACAATGTTTTTTGATCCATGTATAACCAACAAAGTAAAAAACAAAATATTTTGGTGCTAAGGATTGGTTTAGTTCGGCTTGAAAAGTTATACTTCGGGTGTGTTTGTCAACTATGAGGTTGTAAGAATCTTTTTGTTGTCTTTCACAATTAAAGAAAAACAAAAAGATTGACCCCAGATAAACAAGTTTGTTGACATAAAATTTGTTCAGCATTGTTTATTGCCATATACCTGGGATTTTAGCATTGCAAAATTTACATTTTCCTTTTACAATATTATTTTCTGCTACATTGTAACCTATACGTTTCACCAATATTTTTTTGCAATTAGGACAATAAGTTGATTCGTATGGATGTCCTGGAACGTTGCCTATATATACAAATTTAAGTCCTACTTCTTTTGCTATATCGTATGCTTTTTCTAAACTTTTTACAGGCGTTGGTGGAAGATTCGTAAGTTTATGTGTTGGATAAAATCTTGAAAAGAAAACAGGGGTTTCATCACCTAAATTATCTTTTATCCATTCGCACATTTTCTTGATTTCAATTGGATTATCATTCATTGTTGGTATTATAAGATTTACTACTTCTATGAAGGCACCTTTTTGTCTTAAATATTTTAAAACATCTAACACAGGTTGTAACCTTCCAGCTGCAAGTTTGCGGTAGAAATCTTCCGTAAAACCTTTGAGGTCAACACGGAACACATCTATATAATTTATAAGTTCGTCAAGTGGTTTCAGATTAATATAACCAGATGTTACCATAACATTTTTTAACTTATATTTTTTTGCTTCTTTAGCTATGTCAAGCATATATTCATAAAAAATTACTGGTTCCGTGTAGGTGTAAGAAATGCTCTGTGAACCTGACTCAATTACCATTTTTACAATTTGTTGTGGTGTAAGTTTATAAGCATGAACTTCTTCAGGAAGACGTTGTGATATTTCCCAGTTTTGACAGTGGATACATCTTAAATTACATCCTGCGGTTGCAAGTGAGAAACTTTTACTGCCAGGTAGCATATGAAATACAGGTTTTTTTTCTATAGGATCAACTGCGATTGATACAGGATGGTTATAACTCATTGTGTAAAGTTTACCATTAATGTTTATGCGGACAGTGCAATAACCACGTTGTGATGGTTTTAGTATACACTCACGTGGACAGAGTGTACATTGTAAAATTTTTTGTTTTTCATCTACAACTTGCCAAAATAATGCTTGTTTGTATTCTGTTTGAGAGTAAAGGTTAGAAATTAGAAGTAGTAAGTTATATATTATGATAAGAAATGCGTTTGATTTCATTTCAAATGAATATAAATTATTTAGGATAACCTACTGGCATAATGTAAACCGGTGTTTTGTCTTTAGATAAGCCAAGTAAGTTTCTTACGGTATCGTCATTAAATGCACCAACTTGTACCGTACCAAGACCTAACGCTGTTGCTTGTAAGGTAAGATTTTGTGCTGAATGTCCAAGGTCTGTATGTACATATCTTGTTGTCCCACGTTGACCATAGTACTTATTAACAATATTATAATCTGCGACCCACACAAAACTTACCGGTGCTTGTGATATAAAAAATTGGCCATAGGCAGCTTTTGTCAAATCTTCTCTGAAATCACCTTTTTTAATTAACTTTATTGAATTTCGTTGAGGGTCGTATTTGTAAATTCCTGGTTCAAGCAGTTTGATGTTACCACAAACAACGTATAATTCTAATGGATAAATTGCACCAGCTGAAGGATACACACGCGTTGCAGAAGTGATCCCGTCAATTGTGAACCCAACTGCAGACCATAAAAGCTGGCTTAGTTGTTCCGTAGTGAGTTCGCGAGTTGAAAATCTACGTGTTGCTTTCCATTTATAGATAAGTTCTTCAAAAGTAAGGTTCCCTTTATAAGATGGTTTTGGCAAAGTTATTTCTTTTTGTTGCGAGTAGGTACGAACAGATAAAAATATAATTGCTACTATCAATAAACAGTACTTATTTTTTCTCATAACCCAACTATTGTTTTAAAATATTAAATTTTGATAATAATTTTCAACTATGGATAAAGTTTTTCAAAATGTTATTGTGTCACTTTTATGTATTTTCTTCATTGTTCTACCTTTAATACCTGATGTTCAAATTTCAAGGCCGAAGTTGCTCACAATAGAAGTTATTAGTTACATCATATTGTGTATTGTGTTGATCTACAATATTTTTAGTGAAAGAGTTTTATATAGAAAAAACAATTTTTTATACTTTTCCTTGCTCTTTCTAGGACTTATAATAATAAGATATTTAATATCTACTGAGAAAGCAGTTGCTTATTCTGAGTTAAAACGTTGGTTTGTATCTGTTTGGATATTATATGTGATTAGTATAGTTGAGAGCAGATACTATCCAGTGTTGATAAAATCTTTTATTTTTGGTTCGTTTTTGTCAGTTTTGTACGGTATGTTACAATATACCGGTGGTTTCTGGATAATAGAAGTACCAAAGATGTCTCGTGTAATGAGTATGTTTGGGAATCCTATTTTTTTTGCAGTACATATTGTAAATTTATTACCGCTAATTTTTAGTAGAATAATGCTTGAGAAAAAATTAGTATCACGTTTAGTATATGCCGGTATGTTTATAATATGTTTGATTGTATTGTATTATACAAAAACAAGGGCGGCATGGATAGGATTTTTTGTCGCAACATTATTTTTTATTTACTTTGCTTTATATAAAAAACAAAAGATTGTTTATTTAATTTTATGTTTTATAGGATTCACTGTCTTTGTATATTTTACAAGAAATGTTTGGTTAAGACAGCAGGCACACTTGCTTATTTGGCGTGATAGTTTACGTATGTGGTTGGACTATCCTTTTTTCGGTATCGGTTTAGGTAATTTTCATATCAGGTTTGTTGATTATGCTTCGGGTCAATTACGTAAAATTTGGCCTCAGAAACAGTTCATAATAAATGATGCACATAATGAGTATATACAACTGCTTGTTGAAAACGGTGTGATAGGTTTCACAATTTTCTCTATTAGTCTCTACTTGTTGTTTAGAGAAGCGATATATTATGTAAGACATAGAGATAAAGGAATTAATGAGAACAAAGTTATAATTTTATGTTTGATTTGTGGAATTTTAGGTGTTTTAATACAAAACTTTTTCAGTGTTGACCTAAGATTTACAATTTCAAGTGTATATCTTTATATCACAGCGGGATTCATTATTGGTTACACATCAAGCATGGCACAGTTTAAGTTAGGAATTTTTAAACTGCGATTGGTAAAATTTGTAGCAGGAATAATAATTTGTTTCTTACTTGGAATATTAACGTATTCTAAAAAAACTTTAAGTATATTAAGTTTGATACATATTTCAAATAACGGTATAAAATTTTATATCTCTGATGCTGGCTCTGGTTTGTTACAACTTATGTTTCGTCCTTATTTAGCAAGTTATAAATTGCAAAAAGAAAAAGATTTTTTTGACGAAAAAATAGTTGACGCAGCAAAAACATTACAAGAACTTGAGTTGTTAAAACAAAAATATCCAGATAAGTCAATAATATACGAACGTATCGCATGGATTTACGCAAAAGAACGTATTTTTGATAAAGCTATAGAAAATTATCTTACAGCGATTAGACTCAACCCTAATTCTTTCGCAGCATATAACAATCTTGGTAATATTATGTTTCTTATAGGTGATAGGAATAAAGCAATAGAATTTTACACAAGGTCTATTGAAATCAATCCGCGACAAGTTGATGCAAGAGTTAATTTAGGCATTTTGTATTACTATGAAGGTAAATTAAATTTAGCTGCGGAACAGTTTAGCGAAGTTTTAAAATTAGACCCAACTAACGAGAAAGCAATGGTTTATCTTAAAAAAATGAGAGAATAATATTTAATTAGATTATAAAGATAATTGATTTAAATTTTAAAATTACAACTCTATGAACTCAACAAACACTACAAACTTAATCTGTCAACATTTTGGTATCTGTGGTGGATGTCAATATCAGGATGTTGAGTATTCAGTTCAGTTAGAAAATAAATATAAACTTTTAGTAGAGCAGTTTAAAGATTTTGATGTTGATGAAATTAAACCTGTTATACCGTCGCCAAAGATCTGGTATTACAGAAACAAAATGGAATTCATAATCGGCAAGGATAAAACAGGGAAAATAGTTGCAGGGTTAAGACAGAAGAATAAATTTTATAAAATAGTAGATTTAAAAGAATGTAGGATAAGTTTTGAACAAACAGGTGATATACTTGATAATGTTAAAAAATGGGTAAGTGAAAACCATATTGAAACTTATGATTTGTTAAAGCATAGTGGTAAAGTTAGATATCTAACAGTAAAACAAGCAAAGTCAACTACAGAAACAATGTTAATTCTTGTCGTTACTGGTACAAAATATCAGATTGAACATAATGAATACCAACTTTTTAATAATTTCGTTACATACTATAAAAATATACCTGAGGTTAGTTCAGTTTATATAGCAATCAACAATAAAATTTCTGACAATGCCGTCCCTGACGATGTATTACTTTTTTATGGTAAGAATTCTATTTTAGATACAATAAACGATGTCAAATATGAGATTCTACCAACTATATTTTTGCAAACAAATCCAAAATGTTGTGATCTTTTATATAAAACAGTATTGGACGAAATTGTTGAAGGCAACATTCTTGATCTTTACTGTGGTAGTGGAGGTATAACATTACAAGTTGCAAAACATAAACCATTAGGTAAAATAATTGGTATTGATTCCTCAAAAGATAATATAGCCGCGGCACAAAATAATCTATTACTAAACAATTTATCAGAAAATATAGAATTTGTATGTGACAATGTTGAAGTTTTTATTACAAAATTGTGGAAGTCAAAATTTATGTCTAACCTTTCAAACATAATTGTTGATCCGCCACGGCCAGGGTTAAGTAAAAAGGTCAAAGGTGCAATTTCAGACCTTGCCGTAAACAAGATAATATACATATCGTGTAATCCTAACACTCTATACGAAGATTTGAAAACTTTTGTAAAATTTTATAGAATTAAAAAAATCATCCCGATTGATATGTTTCCACACACGCAACATATTGAATTAGTATGCGTATTAGAACATAAGTAGAGATTTAGATTTACCTATGAAACAATTTTTAGATCAGCTTAATGAACAACAACGTGCTGCTGTAACTTATATTGACGGACCAATGGTAATTTTTGCAGGTGCTGGTACAGGTAAAACACGGGTTATAACATATCGTATTGCGTACTTGTTAAGTCTCGGAGTAAACCCTTATAATATACTTGCGGTTACATTTACGAACAAAGCTGCAGAAGAGATGAAAAACCGTATTATAGAACTTGTACCACAAAAAGGTGAATCTGTGTGGGTGTCAACATTTCATTCGTTTTGTACACGACTGTTGTATACAGAAGCAGAGAAATTTGGTCTGAAAAAAAATTTTACTATTTATGATGAAACAGATTCTGTTAAACTAATAAAAGAATGTCTTAAAGAAATGTCTTTAATTGATACACGAATATCACCAGCGGACATTTATGATATTATATCACGTGCAAAGGATAATATGTTAGACCCGGAATCTTATAAGATAAACTCAATAGTATCACATCAGCCATATCGTGAATTCATTGCCGAGATTTATTTAAGATATCAGGATAAACTAGATAAAATGAATGCTTTAGACTTTGGTGACTTAATATGTAAGACAGTACAATTCTTGAAAGATGATAGATTTGAAGATGTTAAAAATAAATATGCGGAAAGGTTTAAGTATATCCATGTTGATGAATATCAAGATGTTAACTATGCACAGGTTGTATTATTAAAATTGCTGGCAAGTAAGCATCATAATGTTTGTGTAGTTGGTGATGATGACCAAGCAATATATTCTTGGCGAGGTTGTGATGTAAATTATTTACTTAATTTTAAAAAAGATTTTTCTGCTAACGGTAAACAAGTAAAAGAATTTAAGTTAGAACAAAATTATAGGTCTAAAAAAAGTATTTTAGAAGTTGCAAATGTTCTTATAAGACATAATAAACATAGAGCAGATAAAAAACTATACAGTGACATCAAAGGTAGTTTGGAAGATATCAGAATAAAACAGTTACAGAATGAATATGATGAAGCACAATATGTTGCGGAGGAAATTCTGAAATTGAATAAATGTGAAAATATTAAAAAAGTTGGTATACTTTACAGGACAAATTCACAATCCCGTATATTTGAGGAAATATTGAGAGAATATAAGATTCCGTATAAGATTGTTGGTACTTTTTCGTTTTATGAACGTCAGGAAATCAAAGATATTGTTGCATATCTAAGAATATTAGTTAATCCAGAAGATACAATTTCGTTAAAACGTGTAATAAATGTTCCTGCGCGGAATATCGGAGAGACAACTATATTGTATCTTGAAACCTTAGCTAAAGAAAACAAAGCCTCTCTCTGGGAACAAATTGTTAAAATTGATTCAACAGATCTTTCCTTACGTGCAAAGAATGCTGTATGGAAGTTTCTTTCGTTATATGATGTATTGAAAAGATATAAAGATACTATGTACCCATCAGAATTTATAATGTTTATAATTGAGAAGACAGGATATTTACATATGATAGAAGATATGAATAAATTTGAAAATAAAATAGAAAAAAAACAGAACTTGGAACAACTTGTTAATTTAGCTCGGGAATACGAAAGTAGAGATGGTATTACTACTGTTGAAGATTTTCTTAATAAAATTTCGTTGTTTACTTCTGCTGATACACAAGATAATTATAAAGGTAGTAATGATATATCAGTAGATGTTTCCTTAATGACTTTACATGCTGCAAAGGGATTAGAATTTGATGTTGTGTTCTTAACAGGATTAGAAGAAGGGATACTACCAATATGGTATGTTATAAAAGAACGTCCGTTCTTGTATAAAGATAGATACAAGTTATTTACGAGTAGTGATAACTTAGAATTCAACTATAAAGTTTCTGATATTGAGGAAGAGCGAAGGTTATGTTATGTTGGTGTAACCCGTGCAAGGAAAATTCTATATCTTACACATACTTTTAGAAGAAGTTATTTCGGTATAGAATATGAATGTGTACCGTCTAGATTTCTTGATGAAATTACGAAAATATACACAGAACATAGTAATGAAGTTTCTGATTTCTATGCATACTCATCTTTTGAAAAAATAACGAATGCGAATGAATTAAAAGTAGGTGAATATGTTGTCCATGAAAAGTTTGGGATAGGGGAAATTGTAGAAATTGAAAGAGAACCGAACAATGATAAAGTTATAGTTTTATTTCGGGATGGTAAACAGAGAAAATTAAGTCTTCAATATGCAAAATTGGCTAGGTTTGAGAAAAAACTATGAATAAAATTACCAAAGATGAAGTTAAATACATTGCTTATCTTGCAAGGTTAGGACTTACTGAAGAAGAAATAGAACTATACTCTAAACAGTTAGAAGTCATACTTGAATACATGGATAAATTAAAAGAAGTTGATACAACTAACGTTGAACCGTTAACTAATATTATTAAACTTTATACTAACGAAAATGTTCAAACTTCACTTCGTGAAGATGAGGTAATGGATAGCGGTTGTCAAAAACAAATATTAGAAAACGCGCCTGAAAAAGTTGGTAATTACTTTAAGGTAGAAAAAGTAATTGAATAAAAAGAAAGGAGAAAAAATTATGTCAAGAAAGTGTTTACTTTGTAACAAAGGACCAAGGGCAGGTAAAAATGTTGCACATTCTAAAAAATCTACGCCGAGAAGGTTCTTACCAAATGTTCAAAAAAAACTATTCCGTTTCAAAGGTAAGCTATATAAAGGATACATCTGCACACGGTGTATGAGAACTTATAAGACCGAAATAACATACTTATAAGGTAGATATAATGAAACTCATAAATACTGAGATAGAAATTGTCCTTGGAGACATTACTCAGTTGAAAGAACAAGTGGATGCTATAGTTAACCCTGCAAATACTGAACTTAAGATGGGCGGTGGTTTGTCTAAAATTATTAGATTAAAAAGTGGGCAACAAATACAAAAAGAGTGTGAAAAACTCGCACCTATAAAACCAGGCGATGCTGTGCTAACCAATGCTGGAAAGTTAAAATGTTGTAAATATGTAATTCATGCGGCTACTATGGCAATGGATTTTAAAACAAATGAGGAGTATATCAGACTAGCGACAAGAAATTCATTGAGGATTTCTGAAGAATACAAGATATCATCTATAGCAATTCCAGCATTAGGTTGTGGCACGGGTAAGTTTCCGTATAAAGAATCAGCTAAAATTATGGCAGAAGAAACAACAACACATATTCTTTCCACACCGCATACAAAAATAAAAAAAATAATTTTTGTCTTGAGGGACCAACAGGCGTATAAAATATTCTCGCAAGTTATACCTGAACATATAGGATATATTCAACGTAAAATTGGAGTTTATCCAATTCCAACTGTTGATATTATAATAGAAGTAGAAACAAAACGAAAATCTGGTATAGTTCTTATAGAGAGGAAAAATCCGCCGTACGGTTGGGCAATTCCAGGAGGTTTCGTAGAATATAATGAATCATTAGAAAAAGCAGCTTTACGTGAAGCTAAAGAAGAGACAGGACTTAATGTAAAAAATTTAAGACAATTTCATACATATTCTGAACCAGGTAGAGATCCAAGATTCCATACAATTTCTACAGTATATATTGCAGAAGCTAACAAACTGCCAAAAGCATCTTCCGACGCAAAAAAAGTTGTTGTTGCCACAAAAGAAGAAATTTTATCAAACAAATATCCATTAGTTTTTGACCATAAAAAAATCCTTATTGATTACTTCAACTTCAAGACCGACGC
>JANXDG010000085.1 GCA_025059805.1 Endomicrobiia bacterium | reverse complement strand
ATCTTTTTGCGTGTTCTTTTTCATTTTCTGCTGTGTCTATAAATATCCAAGAAATTTGTTCATAACCTTCTTTTTTAGCAACAGAAGAAAAATATGTATATCTGTTTCTTGCTTGAGACTCTCCAGCAAATGCTGTAAGTATATTTTTTTCCGTCTTTGTTCCTTTTAGCGATTTCATAATATTTTTACCTCCTTTTTGTTAAGATTATATAAATCTCCACCTGAAATAAAAATTAGGTTAATCTATTTATAAAAAAATTAAAGAAAGTTATCAACAAAAAATACCATAATAACTAACTAATTTTCTCAATATTGCTTATAATAAAAATTTCTTCTATCGCTTCTGCACTACAAACGTTCCTACACGCTTTACAATTTTTACATTTATTAATATCAATTACAAATTCTCCATTAACAATAGAAATAGAATTATTTATGCATACAAAAATACATTCTTCACAAGAATTACATTTTTTATTGTTAATTTTTAACATTTATGTAAAAATTCACTCTTTAAATTTTACAGCACCAGTAGGACATATTTTAACACACAGGCCACAAAGTATACATTTATCCTGGTACTCGGGATAAGGTATTTTCTTTCTCATTTTCATACCTAAAAAACTAACTGTTATTTCTTTCCATTTCCATACATTATTAGGGCAAACTTCTAAACATTCTCCAGCACCACCACATTTTGATATGTCAAAAATTAATTTTTCTTCCATAGATACACTACCTCATAATTAAATATTAACAGCTCAAGCAATTAATGTTATCTTTTTGTTTCTGACTATCAGAACACTTCTTACACAATACAATTTCATATATACTACAACATGTAGAGATCCTATGAATATTTGCTTCTTTAATATCAACTTCATTACCACATTTGTTACATTTTACTTTAGTTTCTTTCTTATTTTTCTTCATGTTATATACTCTCCTTCTTTTATGTTATCTTACTTTTTCTTTTTCTTTTCTATACTTTGTCTAACTTTAGGAAAATTTTTTTCAATTAATTCAAAATTAGGTAAACTATGTCCAGCAAAAATTATATTTCCTTCTGGACTTATCAAAAAATTTGTAGGGATACCTCTAACACCATATTGTCTTGCTATTTTCCCCTGAGTATCCAAGAGAATCTTATAAGGAATTTTTTCCGAAATAACAAAATTCTCAACTTTATTCTTTGGTTCTCCTATGTTTATAGCTAGTATCTCTAATCCATTGTCTTTATATTTGTTGTATAGATTAATAAGATGCGGTATCTCTTCTACACAATAAGGACACCAAGTTGTCCAAAAATTAATTAATATAAGCTTTTTGCCAACAATAGAAGATAATTTAAACGTATCTGTTGATACAATCTGTTGTGCCTCAAAATCTATATATTTTACTGTTTCTTTGTACACTTTTTTTGTTTGAGAATATATATTACCTACTGTCAACAAGATTAACATAACTATTATTTTTTTCATAACTTTATCTCCTCAGTTTTGAATATTATCAGTTAAAACTTAAATCTAAAATCATCATAAATATAAACCCAACTACTAACGAAAATGTAGCAAGATTTGTATTTTCTGCTTTTTGTGATTCTGGGATTAACTCTTCAACTATAACATATATCATAG
Organism: Endomicrobiia bacterium; assembly: GCA_025059805.1. Taxonomy (GTDB): domain Bacteria; phylum Elusimicrobiota; class Endomicrobiia; order DTEH01; family DTEH01; genus JANXDG01. The sequence goes on along the minus strand of JANXDG010000085.1, from coordinate 242 downwards.
CACCTGCTGCGAATGATAGCGCATAAGGTAAAACTTGCTTCCATAACGAAACAACTAAACTACCTAAAACAGCACCGATAGGTTCTACTATAGCACTTATCTGTCCATAAAAGAAACTTTTTGGTTTTGATATACCCTCAACATTAAGTGGTAAAGATATAGCCATACCTTCTGGTATATTCTGAATACCTATTGCTAATGCTAACACTACGCCATTTAATAGGTTTTCACTACCTAAATTC
>JANXDG010000045.1 GCA_025059805.1 Endomicrobiia bacterium | reverse complement strand
TAAATAACTGCTTAAAACTTTCATCTGAATAATCTTTGTAAGTTACAAAACGTTTTATTTTAGCATTAACTATCATTTTTGCACAAATTATACACGGTGAGTGAGTACAATACATAGTTGAACCTGTAATATCAATCCCGTGAACACCTGCTTGAATTATTGCGTTTTGTTCTGCATGTACTGCACGACAAAGTTCATGCCGTTGCCCTGACGGAATACCAAGTTCTTCCCTTAAACAACCAAGTTCTAAACAATCTTTACATCCTGACGGTGCACCATTGTAACCCGTAGTTAAAATTCGTCTATCTCGTACAATAACGGCACCTACATGATGACGTCTACATGTTGACCTTTCGGCTACAAGAAATGCAAGTTTTAAAAAATATTCATCCCAACTTATCCGTTTAATTTTATCCGTCATAATGTTTAATAAAACTTATGGTTAATCTTGTCTAACACTTTATCAATTTTACCATATAACGCTTTCAAGGTTGAATTATTATTGATAATAAAATCACTTAATTGCTTACATTTATGGATCTGTTGTTGTACCGTCCTTGATGAACATTCTTTCCTTTCTATTTCTATAAACTCTTTGTATGTCTTTGGGTCACCTTCACGAGAACGATTCAGTATAAATTTGAACCTTATTTTTTTTGGAGCAGTTATGTGTATCAAGAAAAAACTATCACCAAATACTTCCTTCAAAGTTGTGATTTCTCCAACTGTTCTTATACTGTCAATGACAATTTTTCCCTGCCCAATTTTTTTCAAAACATTTTTTATTAACAACTTAGCAAGGATGCCACCACCATATTGTTTCCTCAATTTATTCCCTAATGTTACGAGATTATTTCTTGTAGGTGGGATACATTTTTTGTTTGCTATTTCCCGCAATATGTCAGACAATGAAGTAACGACAAACCCTTTGCTTTTAAGATATTTACAAACCTCACCTTTACCTGCACCGTTAGGACCTGTTAAACCTAAAACTAATTTCATCCTTTAATAAGTCAAGAGTAAGAAGAAAACCTCGGTATGAAAGCAAAAAGTAAGTTTTGGAGAACAACTATTTTATTTTGTGAGAATAGTAATTCTCTTCTTACCTAAAAAAAATTTCTGTGTTTTACAAAATAACTAAATCACTAAACAACTAGACGACCAAACAACTAAATTACATCAAATCTTCAGCACCAAGTGTTTTCTTTTTACCTTCACTTTTTACTTTTTCAACTGCATTTTTTACCATTTCTTCTACTTTTTTAGATAACGCTTCAACAAACCCCTCGCCAGTACGTAAACCTTGTTCTTTTACTAACTTTTTTACCTTACTTACAACTACAAGTATTTCTGACATAATATTTGTACCTCCGTTTCTGGAATTTTTAAATCATATTAATATTTATTTCTCTGCTACAATGATAACAGAACATTTACCACCAAAACCGTCATCTGCGAAATATTTAGCGTTAACATCCGGTACCCATATATTTGTATCAATTAAAAACTTATATCTATAAGTACCAGGTTTTAACAACATTTTTTTACACCAACGATTTTCCTCTTTTGAATATTCCATTATACCTTTTTTGCGGTCCCAGTTGTTGAAATCACCAACTACCGAAACTTCTTTAGGCTTACTACCATTTGCCGCTGTAAAACTAAAAAATATTGTCCTAAACCTAAACACGCGATTACCACCAAATTCTTTCACTCTATATAAAAGTTCATCTGCTTTTTCAACAAGTTCTTCAAAATCACGTGCATCTGTTTTCTCACTGTCAGAATTGTACTCACATACGCCAATACTCACTGTGATACCTATCTGTGCAAACTGTTGTTGTACTTCTTGTCTAAAACCATCAAGAATATGTTGTGCCGCTCGTTTATCTATATAAAGCATACACAAGATGAACTCGTCACCACCATAACGTCCAATTAGATACTTTTCCTCATCATTGAACTTAAGCTTTAGAGTAGCTGCAAATTCTTGCAATATCACATCACCAGCTTTATGTCCTTCTTTGTCGTTGTATTTTTTAAATCCATCAAGGTCAAGAAATGCTAAACAAAAATTTTGTCGTTGTTTAATTTTTTGTCTTACAAAACTAAAAAGGTAGTTTCTGTTATACACACCTGTTAAAGGATCACGAGTAGCAAGTTTTAAAGTTTTAATAAATTCTTCTTCTTCTATAATCTTTGGTGTTTTTATAATTTTTTTGATATTCTCAAGATAATCCAGTGTTGCAACACGAATACCGACATTCCTACCAAGTTTCTGTGAAACATCCCATTTGTGAAGTAAAATCTCATCCCATAGTTTTTTAGCTTCTTCTTCCTCAAATTCTTCCGAAACTAGTCTATAAAGTAAGTTAGAATAAAAATTCCTATCCAGTGATATCAATTGTCTAACTTTATACTTTATCTCTTCAGCTGGTATAACATCGCCTGAAACAATTTCTTCAAGATTGTACCCTGCCGAACTTATATCTTCATATAAACTCTCAACAATTTCACTATTGTTATTCATTTTTATTATCCTTATATCGTTTACTGGAATACCTACGTTTTAAATTACGTAGTTCTTTCATAAATTTTTCTATACTATCATATTGGTAATATACTGAGGCAAACCGTACATATGCAACAGGGTCCAACTCAAACAAATGTTTTAATACTAACTTTCCAATTGTAGAACTAGGTACCTCCATTGTAAATTTTTGCGCTAACTCTTGCTGTACTTCTGAAATTATACGTTCCACATCTTCACTGCTTACCGGACGTTTCTCAATTGCACGCAATATCCCTTCACGAAGTTTGTTTATATCAAAAGGTTCTCTACGGTTGTCAGATTTTATCACCATCAACGGTACTTCTTCAACACGTTCATATGTCGTAAACTTATGTTTGCATTTATCACACATTCTACGTCTTCGTATAATAGAAGCATTCTTTACTACACGAGTATCAACTACCCGTGTATCATAATACCCACAAAACGGACATTTCATATTAAACAGAATTTACAAGAAATACAATTTCTTTTCGCTTGTACACATAGCAACAATTTTCCCTTCTCTTATCACATACAATCGTTCTGGCTGTAATCTAAACATCTCATATATATCTGGCGCATTTATTATATTAAACGATGCAATGTCTCCATCTTTTATGCCATAATTTTTTATTCCTAATATTTTCGCAGAGTTTATTGTAGGCATTTTATATAAATACATTATCTCTTTAGGTAAAGTAAACTGTGCTGCATGTGCTAAAATCAGTCCTACCTCTAACATATCTGCTTTACCCCAGGTCGGATAAAAAGCATCCTTTACACAATCCTGACCATATGCTACGTTTATACCACGTTCAATAAGTTCTTTCACACGTGTTATCCCTCTACGGATAGGTTGTTTATCTAACCGTCCTTCAAGCATAAGGTTTGTCGCTGGATTTGTAATCATGTTAATTTTTGCTTCAGCTACAAGATCCATAACTTTTTGCGCATAATAGTCGTTATAAGCAGCAAGTGCACAGGTGTGACAAGCAGTAACCCTACCTTGATATCCTTCTTTTATAGTCTTATATGCAAGATATTGTAATGTCTGTGAGTTAGGATCGTCAGTCTCGTCCACATGCATATCAATATCTTTATCATACTTCTGTGCAATTTCAAAACATATGTCAATATGCCTTCTTGAATCTTCAGGAATACGTTCATTATGTGGCATACCACCTACAACATCGGCACCAAGTTTTATTGCTTCTTCCATAAGTTCTTTTGTACCTTCCGCTTGTAAAATACCTTCTTGAGGAAAAGCTACAATTTGTAAATCAACTATGTTTTTATATTTCTGCCTAACTTCAAGCATTCCTTCAAGTGGGACTAAACCACCTATCGGATCTACGTCCACATGTGTTCTAAGAAACAATGTGCCATTTTGTACAGCCCATTCTATAACACGGCCAGCCCGCGAAAGTATATCTTTCTTGGTATACTTCTTTTTCCTTTCCCAGGTAAGAACTATAGCTTCTTTCAATGTTCCTGATTTGTTCTCAGGTATATCCTCGCTTATTAAACATTTGTCAAGATGTATATGTGGATCTACAAACGCTGGCGTTACAAGATTATTTTTCGCATCTATAACAGTTTTAGCAGTAGCTTTTATATGTTCGTTGACCTTTTTTATCACACCATCTGCTACAGCGATATCTATCTTAAGATATTTCTGTCTTTCATAATCGTAGATTTTGGCGTTTTTTATTACCAAGTCATATTTCATAGTTCTTAAACCACTTTATTAAAATAGTTAAAATTAGGAAGAAACAACCACAACATTTACAAGTTTGCCCGGTATAATTATCCATTTTTCAACTTTACTGTTTACAAGTAAAGAAGAAATTTTAGGATCTCGCAATACAACTTCTTTCAACTCTTCTTCAGACGCATCCTTTGGAACCAAAACTCTACTTCTTAACTTACCATTTATTTGAATAGGTATTTCTATAACTTCCTCTTGAATCAGTTCTTCATAATATCTCGGGAATTCACAAAGTCGTACTGAACCTGTCCCACCAAGTTTGTGCCACAGTTCTTCAGCTAAGTGTGGTATAAAAAGAGATAATACAATGATAAGTTCCTTAACTATATTTTTTGATACATTATCACCAAAATACTTATATGTGTAAAGAAGGTTAGTTATTTCCATAGTTTTCGCAATTGCAGTATTAAACTGATATTCATTTTCTATATCTATAGTTATACCTTTTAGTAGTTTATGATATTGTGTAAGCAACTTTTTTTTCTGCTGTTCATATTCATCATCAATAATTAAATTAGTATTCTCACACTCTAAAAGTTTTTCTACCAACCTATCCACTCTGTTTATAAACCGCCAGCATCCTTCAACACCAGTATCAGACCATTCAAGTTGTTTCTGTGGCGGTGAAGCAAAAAGTATAAATAATCTTGTTGTATCAGCACCGTATTTAGATACAATCTCGTCAGGTTCCACAATGTTCCCCCTTGACTTTGACATAGCAACACCACCAAGTGTAACCATCCCTTGTGTTAATAAACGTTCAAACGGTTCCTCAGTTTTTACAAGTCCTAAATCATACATAAACTTATGCCAGAAACGTGAGTAAATAAGATGCATACAAGCATGTTCAATACCACCTATATATTGGTCAACCGGTAGCCAATAATTGGTTAACTTAGTATCAAAAGGTTGGTTAGTATTTTTAGGATCACAGTATCGGGCATAATACCACGATGAGTCAACAAACGTATCCATTGTATCCGTTTCCCGTCTTGCTTTGCCACCACATTTGTAACATTTAGTGTTAACCCAATCTTCAACATATTTAAGTGGTGATTCACCAACACCAGTAATGTTTACATTTTTGGGTAATACCACAGGTAAATCTTCTTCTCTCACAGGTAAGATACCACAGTTTTCACAGTAAATAACAGGTATTGGTGTTCCCCAATACCTCTGTCTTGAAATTAGCCAATCTTTAAGTTTATAGTATATTTTCTTTCTTCCAAGATTTTTTAATTCAAGATATTCAGTAACTTTTTTTCTTCCTTCTTCGGAACTTAACCCGTTAAATTCGCCAGAATTTATCATTATACCGTCAAGTTCAAATGCAGCATCAGGCAGTGATGTATTCCCAGAAATTGGTTTTATAACTTCTTTTATAGGAATATTATGTTCTTTAGCAAATTCAAAATCACGTTGGTCATGTGCAGGGACACACATTATAGCACCTGTCCCATACTCCATCAAGACATATTCAGCGATATATATAGGAATTTTTTCATTATTTATAGGATTTATTGCGTAATACCCGCTAAAAATACCAGTTTTCTTTTTTGCAATTTTTCTTTCTTCAAGGGGTTTCTTAAAAATTTTTTCAAGATAGTCTGCAACATCTTTATTCTCTTTAGCAACAAATTTAGAAAATTCGTGTTCTGGCGCTACTGCCATAAAAGTTGCACCAAATAAAGTATCCGCTCTCGTTGTAAAAACTAATAACTCCCTAAACTGTGAACTATCTACTATAAACCTAATTTCAGTTCCTTCAGATTTACCAATCCAGTTTTTCTGCATTAATAAAACTTCCTGTGGCCATTTCCCTTCAAGTAGTTTATGACCGTCAAGTAATCTTTCAGCATATTCCGTAATTTTTATAAACCATTGTTCTAATTCTTTCTGTTCCACAACACTGTCGCATCTCCAGCATATACCTTGTTGCACTTGTTCGTTAGCAAGTACAGTCTGACATTTTGGACACCAGTTCACCAGCGATTTCTTTCTATAAACAAGACCACGTTCATACATTTTTATAAAAAACCATTGGTTCCACTTGTAGTATTCAGGATCACAAGTTGCAACTTCAGCTTCCCAATTGTAGCTTATACCTAACCGTTTAAGCTGAGTGCGCATATTGTCAATGTTGTCTTTAGTCCATTTTTCAGGATGTATTTTATGTTTTATAGCAGCATTTTCCGCAGGGAGTCCAAACGCATCCCAACCTATTGGATGAAAAACATTATATCCTTTCATCCTCCAATAACTTGCAATAACATCTCCTATAACATAGTTTCTTACATGCCCCATATGTATCCTACCAGAAGGGTAAGGAAACATCACAAGACAGTAAAACTTTTTTTTGCCAGGGTCAAACTTAACCTCAAAAATTTTATCTTGTTCCCATTTCCTTTGCCAGTATAATTCTTTTTCAGCAAAATTTTCTTGCCAGGACATAAATTAAAACTCCAAAAAGTGTTAATTTGAAAAATTTCCTTTTTATTTACATAATAATAAGGCAGGATTTCAACAAATTGACTTATATCTTTTTCAGGAAAGAATTTTAAAATGGCGACAAAGAAAACCGTCTTATCTCTCACAATTTCATACATTAAATTTCCAGCCAAATTTCTTAATCAATCTATCCACAACATACCAAAGCGTATAACCAGCAAACACGTGTAAAACTGGATGCAACGGTACACGATAACGTAGTTGTACCCACATAAGTGCAGTAAACAAGGTAAAATTTAATATAAAAGCGTACAACGGCCAGAGTTTACCAGCAAATCTTGCAGTTAAAAATAAACCAGAAATAAACAAAACTAACACAGGTGTAAAAAATGCAAAACTTATGATTTTTTCTTTCTTTGAATACCCATAGTATGGTACAGGACGCCAGAATTTTAATATCTTCTTTACATAAACATATAGGAATTTTTCTGGATACTGTTTAATATATTCCAATCCTTTTTTCCATGCATATCTGTCTGATTGAATTAAATCCATACCTTTAATCTCATCTTCTATTTGTTTATCCCATGCTTTGTTTCCTTCAAAAGTTTCAAAATTAGGGTTCAACCCTTGCCATAGAACTCCACGCTGATATGCTAAAACTATCTCGTTATAAATACGATAGTTTCTATATAGCCACAAAGAAACGATTAATAATGCTGGTATAGTAATTGCGAGCAAATTATAAATTCCAAATCTTAACTTTTTGTTAACAATATAATAAATTAACCCAAGTAAACAAACAAAAACTAAATATCCTGCGAAATTACCACGTGTCAGCACACTTAAACCTATCAAACATCCTGCTACTATTGCTGACCATAATTCCCCATCCGTACTCAAAATAAGAAAGTAAGAAATTGTTGAGACTAAAAATGCAGACAATGTCTCTGCCATAACATCATTGGTGAAATAAATCAGAAACGGATCAACTGCTGTAATGACCGACGCTAATAAAGCTACAGGTTCTAAAGAAAAGATCTTTCTGGCGATGAAATAGACTAAATAAATTGTTAAACCTTCAAGAAAACACTGCGCAATTTGCACTAAAATTATACTTGGCCCAAATATACAAAATAACATTGCCAAGAATATACTATAAAATGGTGGTTTCAAAGGAATACTTATATGTTCCCTATGATAACACAGTTCCATCGCTGTTTGGTAATAATACTGCGGGTCAAGGTCCATTTTTGTTGGGGTGAAAAGACAAAATACTACACGCAAAATAATACCTACCACAACAATAATAAAAATTAACTTATTTCTTTTCATCAAATTTATATTTTTTCAACTATACCACATAGTGTAAGACCAAAAATTTTAAATTTTACACCTAACTTTATCAAAAATAACTCTACTTGCGAGATGGAATTTATTATTTCAAAACATATTTTGGGTACAACTTTTAAATCTATATTTTTACTTTTCTTTCTTAAAATTCTAAAAATTATCATAAAAGGAAACAGTATATATTGATAAAAAAACATTTGTTTTATCTTAAAACTTAAAAACAAACTTTTCAACATTTTTTTGTTATATCTCCTTTTATGTCCTAAAACAACATCATGCGATGAAAAAATAAACTGAAATGCAGGCACTGTAAAAACAAACTTACCTTTAGGTTTTAAAACCCTGTATATTTCTTCTGCTGCTTTTGTATCATCTTCAATATGTTCAAGTATATCAAAACCTACAACTATATCAAAAAAATTATCTTCAAACTCAATTTTACAAACATCACAAATTTTTATTTTTTTACATAAACTTCTATCAACAAAATTTAACACATTACTATCTATATCTATCGCATAAACTTCACCATAGTCTGACAACACCTTTAACTCTTCACCGGTACCACAACCTAAAGATAAAATTTTTAATGGTTTGTTTTCGTACCTTTTTGATAAACACTCATCTAACAAAAGTTTAATTAATCTATTTTTGTTAACAAAATACGACAAAATTTTTTCTTTATACTTAACATCTCTTATATCCATTATTTATTTCAAGTAATTGTTGAACTTAATCCTAAATAAATCTACCAACATTTCTAATCCGTTTTTAACAAGATGAACTTTAGACCCTTTAGAATGTCGCCATAAAACTGGCACTTCTTTTATTTTATACCCATAAAGTTCTGCTATATATAAAACTTCAACATCAAATGCAAAACCGTTAATTTTGCTTATAGAAAAAATTTTTTTTGCAACATCTTTTTTAAACAACTTTGCTCCACATTGTGTATCATTGAAATTCATCCTGAAGAATAATTTAACCAGTTTATTGAAAGTTTTACCCATAAATTCTCTATAAAACGGTTGGTGAACTAAAATCTGTGAACCTTTTGTCGCACGGGAACCTATTACGATATCATAATCTTTTATATATGACAAAAACTTTTCTAATTCTTCAATTGGAGTAGATAAATCTGCATCAGTAAAATAAATATATTCACCTTCAGCATTCAAAACACCATTTCTTACCGCAGCACCTTTACCTAAGTTTATGGTATTATTTAAAACTTTAATTTTAGTATATGAACTTGCAAAATTTTGTAATATTTTTGGTGTATTATCTACACTCCCATCATCTATAGCTATGATTTCAAAATCATACATTATCCCTTCTAAGTATCCTATTATCGTTGATAATGTTCTCACAATTCTTTCTTCTTCATTATAAACAGGAATTATTATTGACAGTAATCTCATTTTAATCTTTTACACATAGTAATTAAGGACAGCCTTGAAGATGGTAAAAAATACTTTTCTATTTTTGAAATAAGTTGAATAAATTCATTAAAAATTAACGGTTATAATAAAAATGAAAGATGTGTGTTTCTTAATACTTTTGATAATTTAAGAGTCATACTGCTTTCCCTAATAAATTACTTTATTCAATTATCCCAACCTGAATACCACAATCTCAAGTTTTTCTGTAAGATCTTTTTTCTTCTAAAATATTCAATGTTAACATATAAACTACCATAAAAACATTTCAAAGCTATAAAAAACCACTGATTCCACTTGTAATACTCGGGATCACAAGTGGCAATTTCTAATTCCCAGTTATAACTTATACCTAACTTTTTAAGCTGACTACGCATATTATTTATGTTATCTTTAGTCCATTTTTCAGGATGGATGTTATGTTTTATTGCTGCATTTTCAGCTGGTAGTCCAAAAGCATCCCAACCTATAGGATGAATCACATTATATCCTTTCATCCTCCAGTAACTTGCTATAACATCTCCTATAACATAGTTTCTTACATGACCCATATGAATTTTACCAGATGGATAAGGAAACATTACAAGACAGTAAAACTTTTTTTTGCCAGGTTCAAATTTTACTTCAAAAATTTTATCTTGTTCCCATTTCTCCTGCCAGTAGAGTTCTTTTTCCTTAAATTCTTTTTCCCAACTCATAGTTTTTTAAAAATTTTTTAATTAAAAATTTTAGGTTTATTTTTACATAATTATAAGGATGGTTTCAAGATAGACAAAGTAATTTTATATCTTATAAATTTTAATTATAGGACCGGGCTGTAAGAAATTAGTGGGTCTAAAAACACATAAAAGTTCTCCTTTATGCTCTACCTCTTTATAGAATTCCAAAGGATAACCATTATAGTTATAACTATTAATAATTACATATTGAATTCCTAAACTTTTAACATAACTAACTCCTTTTGACACATCAACAATAGGTTGAAGCTTTTGAGCTTCCTCTACTTCATGTTTTATTGTAGATACCTCATAAAAAGGCCGCCAAACTTGAAAAATTTCATAAGTAATTTCTTCTTCTCTGTAAGCTAAAAGCTGATAGTAAATATAATCCTTTTTATAATGATTTAATTCAATAGCTTTTTTATATAACTTTTCAAGTTGATATTTTGTCATCTTTAATTGTGGAGAATAAGTATACATATCTATTAAAATTTTTGAACCTTTGGGAATGTGAGTTTCAACCCATTCTTTAGCTTGTGTTCTTGTATCTTTTATACCAAAAGAAATGACTAAAAAAATAGTTTCTACTATCATCACCAAAAATAAAATTAAAAAAATTTTTTTATAAATTTTTGACTTTAAACTATTTTTATATATAAAATATGCAACTAATATAAACAAGAACGGAAAAGAACTCATCAAAAAATACCACTGTGTGTGATAATGAAAAGTATTTACTAAAAAAAGCAGAACGATAGGTATTAACAAATAAATTTCATTAAAAGAAAATCCTAACTTTATAGTAGAAAAAATGCTTATTATTCCTAAAACTCCAATAACTGGTAGCTTGCATCCTAAAAAAGTATAATTTTTAAGTGTAAGAATAAAATTATCAATAATTCTTCTTGAAATACCAGCACCAATTGTATGTCCAAATAATACATCTTTTAAAAAATTTCTATAGTCTATTACTGCATATGGAGTACCAAATAGAAAAGAAATAATTATTACAAAAAAACCTAATATTAGGTGTTTAAAAGATAGCTTCTTATAATACACTACATAAAGTATCATTAATCCAAAAATAGCTGGTAAATACTTTGTAGAAATTGCTAAACCTAAAAATATACAACTTAAATAGTAATACTTTAAATTATTAGTTTTTACAAAAAGATATAAAAACAAACCAAAAACAACTACCAAAAAAGTATAAAACATATCAAGTTTAGCATAATGAGAATATTCAACAAAACTAGGCAAAACTGTTATAATAAAACCAGAAATAACTCCTACTTTTTCATTATACATCTTTTTACCTAACATATAACATACCCAAATTAAAAAAGTTCCAAAAATAGCTGACATAGCTCTACTTATTATATATACTAATGAAGGATCTTGTAAAAATTTTATACCAAAATCTAAAGGGTCTTTATATACACCTAAAATTTTACCTATTCCAAAAAGCAAAGAATAAATAAATAACATAATATATAAGTAAAAGGTAGGATATACAAAAGAACCTGGATTTAAATTCTTAGTAGCAGCCATTTTAAGAGTAAAATTAACTACCCTATACTCATCTGTATTATAAAGATAAGGAAGTCCCCAATTTATATTCCAAATCCGTAAAATAAACCCTAAGAACAGAATTAAAAAAATTAAGTTATTATTTTTCTTCATATTTTAGTGTTAACTTCCTTATTCCATCTAAACTAAAACCTATTATAATTATTTCCAAGGGTAGTCTATATCTCGGTATAGGAGCTAAAAGGTTATGCATTATTGTAAAGTATACAAATAATACTAAAATCGGAAAAAATTTAATCTTGTTTTTATAGGTATTAACAAAGACACTCCACCAACAAAATATAACAATTACTATCTGTAATAATAAGGCTAATATAGCAAATATTTTAAGACCATAAGATAACAATATTTCATATCCAATAGGTTTAAACCAGAATCTATAAAATTTTTTAATACTTAAAATTAAAAAACCTAAAGGATTTGAAATGATATTTTTTATTCCTTCTTTTAACATCTTTCTTTCGTTATCTATGGGGTTTTCTAAGTTAAAAAGTTTATAGAAATTTTCATCCCTTCCATGTTTGCATATTCCATCCCAAGGAATATAAGTACCAGACCAAAACAACTCAGCCGCTGCTGTATTTATTAAAAGGAATCTTTTAAAAACTATATAATTTCTTATCGTCCAAGGAGAGATCACTGCTAAACTTACAATAAACATTAGTAAAGTTTTAAAAATAAGTTTAGTATCAAATTTAAATAATAAAAAGAAAAAAATTAAAAAAATAGGATAAATAACAACTGTTGATCTTGTAAGGTTAGAAATACCTAAAATCACACCCGCTAAAATATATAGAAAAGTCTTATCAGAAAAATAAGCTTTAAAATAAATTATTAAAAAAGATAAAAATAAAAATACATACAATGTTTCAGAACATATAAGTCCACTATATACTACAAAAGCAGGCCATATACTACATATTAAACATGTTATGAATGTTGTTTTTATGTCAAAAAATAGATTTAAAAAGACAAAAAGCAAACTATTATTTAAACTGCTTATAATACTCTGAATAATATAAACAACAAAATAATTCCTCCCAAAAATATAATAAATTATCGCTAAAAACAAAGGATAAATTGGAGGACGTACTGAAGTTGGTTTATTGTCAGGTTCTAAAAATCCTCTGGATAATACTAAATTCCACGCAACTCCATCCCATGAAGGGGTGTCATAATTTTTTAAGGATTTATCAGGATAATCAGAAATCAACAAAAATGCAATTCTAACTACCAACGACAAAGAAAATATTAAAATTAAATACCTTATTTTAAGTTTTAACATATAAGCATATTATCACTCCGGCTAAACTTTTAGGCAAAAAAGAAGGTAGATGAATAAGTTTTTTTCTTCTAAATGCTCCAAAAGAATCTATTTTTTCTAATATGAAATAAATGCTATGAAAATGTTCACCCGAAGAAGGTCCTTCTTTTGAAGAAAATGTTCCTTTTATTATAAATCTACAAAATTTATACCACCAACTTTCAGTAGGTCCACAGACTACAAATTTCCCTTTATCTTTTAAAACTCTAGAGATCTCTTTTAATACTACATTGATATTTTTTATATGTTCCAAAACGTCTAAAGCAAAGATAACATCAAAAAAATTACTATCAAAAGGTAATTTTTCTTCTAAATCTCCTACTATAAATTCACTGTTTTCTAAATTTAAAGATTTTATATTTTCGTTTATGTCTAAACCCCAATAGTAAACATTTTTATTGTTTCTTTGAATTTCTTTTAATAAAATAGCTTCTCCACAACCTAAATCTAAAACTTTCTCCCCATTTTTGAGATCGGCAATATCTAAAGAAAATTTTATCCTATCTAAAAAATATTTCCTTATAAACCAAATTTTATGCCTATATTCAGGAACCAATTGATTTAGAGGTAAGTTGTATTTCATAGATTTTATTTTTCACTACTTCCCATACTTCTTCTACTGTTATTTTAGACATACATTCAGGTGATGTTTTAATACACCTTACAATCTTACCAGTGTGTACATTTATACATGGACTACAATCTAAATTTTTAAAAAAGATAAAATGTCTATTACCTATAGGCCCATAAAGTAAAGGAGTTTCTGGTCCAAAAAAAGAAATTGTACTTACATCTAATGCTGCTGCTAAGTGTAAAGGTCCACTATCATTAGTAATTAACAAAGCAGATTTTGAAATTACTAAAACTAAATCGTTAAAAGATAAACTACCAGCTAAATTTTTAATTTTGCTAGACTTAATACTCTTTAAGATCTTTTCAACATATTCTTTTTCTTTCTTACTTCCCAAAAGAATTATATATCCCTCCCACTCATTTAGTATGTTTTTTATCAGTCTAATAAAATTTTCCAATGGCCATCTTCTTTCTAAAGCTAATTCTCCTGAATTTGGATTTATACATATATAGGGTTTATCAATAAAATCAAATTTTTTATAATTATAGTAGTTTATAAAAGATGGCGGAACTAACTTAATTTCAAAATTAATCTCTTTGCCAACTGCTTTAGATATTAGGTTTATAAAGTTTTTCTTCACATGCCAGTATCTATTAAAAGGTACAGTAATATTATGGAGAAAACCACGCCATACTTCCCATGATGCAAACCCAGCTTTGTTTTTTGCATTGCTCAAATACGATATTATAGCAGAAAACCTTGTAAAGAATTCTAAATCAATCAACAAATCTAATTTTAATCTCCTCATTTT
>JANXDG010000019.1 GCA_025059805.1 Endomicrobiia bacterium | reverse complement strand
AGTTTTGACATCATTTTCTGTTTTTACTAAATTACAAGTTGCTGTTGCTAACGCGTCTGAGAAACTTGCTGAGTTTGAAATTATTACACAAGCATCTGCTTTGCCAAAACTTAATGAGTGTCCTACTGTGCCTGATGAAGTGCAAATTCCAAGTGGTTGGTTAAGCAGGTTTATTTTAATAGATACATTGCCTGTAAAAGGAGAATTTTCGCCTGCGTAGATACCTACAGTTATAGGTTCATCAACATAAGCAAAGATATCACCACCGTTTTCTATTATTAAAAATTTTCTTAATCTTTGTTTCTTTAACCATTTTAACATTTCGTAACCTAAAAGTTCAGCAATAGTCCCTGCGACAGCAGACATTGGTCCTGTATTTGTTTTTTGTGCCACCTCACACATAACCCTTACAATCTGCGGTGCATCTTTATGTGGTGAGATTGGCTTTAGTGAAGTTAAAAATTCTTTATGTTTTTCAATATATTTCTCAAGTGGTTTCCTTAAAGATATTAATGTTCTTAAAATTTTTGTAGAAAAATTTCTTGGCGCACGGACTAACAACGCCGTCTCTTTATAAAAAATTTCATAAGAAATAACATCTTTTGTTTCGTTGACATAAGTTCTATATGTCAGCATATTTATTCTTTTGTAAGTAAGCCTAACCAAGAAAGAGGAATTTCATTAAAAACATAATGACAGTTTACACTTTGGATATAATCAAGTACATCTTTATATTCTGGTTTCTTAAACCAATCGCTTAATACATAAACATACTCAACTCGTAATCCTAAAGGCGTTACTAATTTAAGAAACTGTTTTCTTTTGAAATCACAGGTTTGTAGTTTTTCATCTACTGAGCCAGAAACCTGTTGGTATTTAACTTCTATTATAAATAAGGTATCTCTGATTATTACCAAAATAGAATCGTCAGGTAATAATTTTTTAGATATTATCTTTTTCCAGTCTATATTATTTTCTTCCAGGAATTAATTCATATTTTCTGAAACATCTAGCGACAAGTTTATTTTCAAAATAAACATCAACACCAGCTCGTACTGCAGATTTTTCTACTTTATATCCGGGAATTTTTGATAGTAATTTGTATAGGTCTGTTTTCTTCTCAAAATTTAGACCTGTTAAAGTTTTGTTCCCTCCATAGCCACCTTTTTTCATACAAATAATGTTTGTTTTTTATTAGAAATTTCATTTTCAATTCTTTTAATTGACAAGTCAATGTACTCTTTTTCTAACTCGCATCCTACAAATAAACGATTTAACTTTATCGCTGCTACAGCTGTTGTGGAACTTCCTGCGAAAGGGTCAAAAATTAAATCTTTCTCTTTAGTGCTTGCAAGAAGTATTATTTCTAAAAGTTTTAGAGGTTTCTGTGTAGGATGCTTACCAAAAATTTTTTCTTCTTTTTCTGGTGCTGGAATTCTCCAAACGGATTTCATTTGTTTACCATTACTAATTTCTCGCATTTTTTGATAGTTAAATAAATGTTTAGATGTAACATTTTTAGCAGCCCATATAATTGTTTCTGTAGAATGCGTAAAATATCTACAAGAAATATTAGGTGGAGGATTCGTTTTTTCCCAAGTGATGTTATTTAGAATCTTCATCCCCAATTGTTGCATTGCAAAACCAATTGAGTAGATTATATGGTGTGTACCAGAGACCCAAATAGTACCATTTGGCTTTAACAATTTTTGACATCTTGATAGCCATTCAAGATTGAATTCATGATTTTTATTAACACCCATTGACTTGTCCCAACTTCCTTTGTCTACTTTTGCTATTTTACCAGAATAGCATGTTATGCCACCGTTTGAAAGAAAGTATGGTGGGTCAGCAAAAATTGTATCAAACACACCATTCGGATATTTAGATACCAATTCATCCATAAATTTGATACAATCTATTCTATATAAAAGAATTCCAAATTTAAGATTGTGATAAACAAGATTATCTCTTGGGAAAATAAAATTGTTTAATTTTAAATACTCCATTGCAAGTTTATATTACTAACTTAATTGCTCTTGGTGGACAAACTTTTATACATAACTCGCAAGCAATACATTTCTGTTTATCAAACGAAACTTGATAAGTTTTTTTATCCATCACTAACGCACCTACGGGACATATCGGTACGCAGACACCACAGTTATAACATAATTTTTCATCAAACTTGATATCTTTACTTAACGGTTGTATTTCAACACCAAGTTTTTTTAAGAAATTTATACCTTTATCAAAATTTTCTTTTTTACCGGAAAGTTCTAAAACCATTATCCCTTCAGCGTCAGGTTGGACGCTTGCTTTGAGTATGTTTATCATTAAATCATAATCTTTGACTAAGTGGTATACTATAGGTTGGTCAATAAGTCGTTTAGGAAATTTTAGTACAAGTTTTTTTATAACTTCTTTTTTGGTCATAAAGTTTTTCTCCTTAATCTTCTTCTTCTTCTTTCTTATTATCCTGAGATATAATTTTTCCAGAAAACATTGTTGCAATTTTTTCTGCAACAGGATCTATAGTTTTTTGCCGTTTTGATTTTGCATTGATAACTTTTTGTGGTTGTTGTGGTTGTGTAGTTTCAGGCATATCCTGACCAAAGACAATTTTTTTCTGTGCTAAAGTTGTATAACATACTTTTATTTTATTACCGGTGATTTCTTCAACAATTTTTTCCAAATTAAGATTATAGTTTTCAACGATTGTTTTCACATACTCATTCGGGAAAAAGATAGTTAAAGTATTATTACAAAAACTCACTTCGGACTGGTCAAACGAAGGATAGATTAAAGGTTTCTCTTCACGTATTTTTTCTAAAATTTTATCCCAGAGGTGTTCAATGTCCAGATTTATTTGTTTTGTTTCGGTAGATGGATCAAGTGAACTTTGTGTGGGTACAGTTTGTGTTGATAAAGTGGTATTATTTATTGATGGCTTTATAACATTAGTTACAGTGTCTTCTAAATTTTTTAGTATTTCATTGATATCCAAATATTGTTTTGTAAACCTTAATGAATAAATTTCAAATATAGTTTTGGGATAATCAGTACGTTTAATTTCTTCAACTAAACGCATACATTGTTGAATAAAAACCATAATTTGTGTCAGTGAGAACGATTCTAAATATTGTGTAACATTAACACTTGAAGTTTCAGTGGTGCCAGTTTTAGCATAAAGTAGTGAGTGGAAAAACTCAAGAAGGTCTTTTGAAAATTGTATTAAGTCAACTCCTGAATAGTAGATTTTGTTAATATACTCAATAATCTTTTTAGGGTTACCTTCTATTATAAGGTTGATATAATTATGTATTACTTCAACTGGTGTAGAACCAAAAATTTGTCTTACAATATTAATATCAACAATGTTGTGAATTTCAGTAAATGACATAATTTGGTCTAAAAGACTAAGCGCATCGCGGACAGAACCAGAGGAAGCGTCTGAGATAAGTTTTAATGCGTCATCAGAAATTTTATCTTCTTTATTTTCTTGCTTAAGTACATTTTTAAGTTGATCAAAAATAATATTTGAAGAGATAGGTCTAAAATGGAAAACTTGGCATCGTGAGATTATTGTTAAAGGTAAAGCATTAAACTCTGTTGTTGCAAGGATAAAAATTACATAACTTGGCGGTTCTTCTAAAGTTTTAAGCAATGCGTTGAACGCAGCATCAGTTATTTGATGTGCTTCGTCAATTATATAAACTTT
This sequence comes from Endomicrobiia bacterium, assembly GCA_025059805.1. Classification (GTDB taxonomy): domain Bacteria; phylum Elusimicrobiota; class Endomicrobiia; order DTEH01; family DTEH01; genus JANXDG01. Next base: position 4,185 of record JANXDG010000019.1, on the reverse strand, counting down.
ATATTTACAGCTTACAGGTACATACTTTACTGTTTCTCTTAATGCACGGACATCGTCAATACCACGGTTTGACGCTGCGTCTATCTCTATTACATCCATACAGATACCTTGTGTTATTTCAACACAGTTTTTACATTTATTGCAGGGTTCAAAATCTATACTTGGAGATAAACAGTTTACAGCTTTAGCTAAAACACGTGCAGTTGTAGTTTTACCTGTCCCTCGCATGCCAGCAAAAATATAAGCATGCCATACCTTGCCTGATTTTAACGCGTTTTTAAGTGTAGTAACAATATGTTCCTGACCAACTATTTCACTGAACTTCTGCGGTCTGTATTTCCGTGCCAAAACTAAGTAGCTCATAATTTATTGTTGATTTAAAAATATGGATAAATTTTTAAATATTATCTCAACATTTTTTGATTCGTAAATAGTTCTGCCTAAGACGATAAAGTCAGCACCGTATTTGACAACTTTTTCAATAGTATCAGTTCTTTTCTGGTCAATATTTTTTCCGCCGAGACTTACACCTGGAACTAAAGTCAAAAATTTTTCACCACAGGTTTCTTTTATTAATCTTACTTCCTTAGGTGAACATACAACACCGTCAACTTTAGTTTTTTTTGCTAATTTTGCAAGATTCACTACGGTTGTTTTCACATCAGTTTTAAAACCAAAAATTTTAAGGTCTGTTTTTGACAAACTTGTCAAGACAGTCACAGCAAAAATTATGGGTTTAGGTTTATAGTTTATAACTGTAGATACAACTTCTTTTAACATCTGTTCCCCACCTAACGAGTGTACAGTAAAAGCAAAAATTTTGTATTTCTTAAGAATCGCAATTATAGCTTTTGCAATAACTGATGGTATATCATTAAACTTGAGGTCAAGAATTACTTTTCCACCTGAAGATGTTATATAATCAATTATTTCTGGATGGGTATCAAATAACAAATGTCCAACTTTGAATAAATCAAATCCATACTTAAGAGCAATATCTACGATATCTTTAGCTTTTTTTTCTTCAATATCAAGTGCAATAACAACTTTTGTGTTCATAAGGTTATCACGGACTTGTCCAAGTTAAACATTTTTTTCTCAAGACGAATTATTTTTTTAATACTTTTCCAGCCAAGAAGGATGAGTTCGTTTAAGAGTTTTATATCATACAGTTTTTTCTCTGCAGTAAATTGTAGTTCAACAAGTTCTTTATTTTCGGTCATAACAATGGTGGTATCAACTTCAGCATTATTATCTTCTTTTTGTGACAGATCCACAACTTTTTTGCCGTTGACAACACCTACAGAGATACTTGCGATAAATTTTGTGATAGGATTTTGTGTAAGTTTACCTTCAGAAACCAATCGTTGGAAAAGGTCATAAATTGCAACAAAGGATCCGTTTATAGCAGCAGTTCTTGTACCACCGTCAGCCTGTAGAACATCACAGTCAACAACTACAGTGTTAGGTCCAAGGAGGTCAAGGTTTACCACTGCACGTAATGACCTACCAATGATACGCGAAATTTCTTTACTGCGGCCACTTGTAAGTTGTTGTTGTCTTGAACTACGTTGTTGTGAGGACGCCTGTGGTAGCATAAAATATTCTGCAGTTATCCAACCAGAGTTGGTCCCTTTAAGGTGTGGTGGTTGACCCTGTTGCATTGTAGCGTTACATAAAACTTGTGTATCACCCATACAAAACAAACATGAACCTAACGCAAATTTATTATAATTACGTACGATTTTTATTTTTCTCATAGGTTTTCCACAATTTCTTTCAGGTTATCTATATATTTATCAGTAGTTAGATTCTTATTATCTATAGCGAGGACAAATTTTGGTTTTCTGCCTGCTAATTCTTCTAACTGTTTAAACATTTTTTTAGCACCGGTTGAACTCATCGTAGCAATGAAAGAAATGTTTTTTATCTCTTCTTTGTAGAGGTTTAAAAATGTTCTTATCGCAGGAGGGATACTTAATGCCCATACTGGCGAGCATAAGATTATGTGGTCGTAATCATCCAAGTTTTTTGTTAACGGAGCAATCTCAGTAATTTTTTTTGTAAGCGCATCATAACCTGAAATTAACCATCCTAAGAATCCTTTACGAGGTTTAAAATCAACGATTTCTTCAGTTTCAGAGTTTAACAGTTCAGCAAGTTTCATTGCGACAAGTTTTGTACGTCCACTTCGTGAGTAATAAACGATTAATGATTTCACACCAGTGTATAAAAAATACAAAAACTTCTTTTGAATATCAACAAAGTGCTATTCTGCGATTTCCTGCAAATGTTTTTTTAAATTATTCAACTTTTGTACTGCAAGTTGATATTTTTCTTTAACTTTGTTGACTTCAGATTCAGGCGCTTTTGTTTGAAATTCTTGGTTGTTTAATTTTTTGTTTATCTCAGAGATAAACTTTTCAGTTTCTTCAATTTCTTTTTTTAACCGTTGCTGTTCTTTTTCAAAATCTATAATGTTTTCCAGTAAAACATAAACTTCAACAGTGCCAGTTTTGCTTGTTAAAACTGTTGACGATGAATGTTTCGGTTTTGTAAACAAAGTTGATGTTCTGTTTACAACCTGTATGTGTTGTACATAAGCTAAACGTTGGATGTAAATAGAATAATTTTGGATTAACTCTTCAACTGATGAGTTATCAACAACAATAATAATGTCAGGTTTTAGATTTGATTTTACTTTAAACTCGTTCCTTATCGTCCGTATTTCTGAGATAATATTTTTTATCAGATCAAACATTTCGTATTTATTTATTTCTTTTGTATACATAACCTGTTGTGAATAAGTTTCGTAAAGAATAGTCTCTTTTGGTTCCACAAGAAGATGTTTTATGTTTTGATAAATATGTTCTGTGAAAAACGGTACTATAGGATGAAGTATTTTAAGCAGTGTTTCTAACACATAAAGTAAAACACCTAAAGTAGTAAGTTTTTTACCACAAGATATGTTAACCTTTGCTACCTCTAAATACCAATCACAGAATTTAAACCAACTAAATTCGTATATTTCATGCGCTATGTTGCCCAAAAGATAATTATTATACAACTGGTTGACTGTTGAAACTAACATTTGTAGTTCGCTAATAATCCAATGTTCTGCAATACCAAACTCGTGTATATGCTCATAAATTGGTTTTTTAAGCCAATCTTTGAGTTGTTGTATTTCTATCTCCTGTAAATTCATCAGTATAAATCGTGTCATATTATAAAGTTTATTCATAAAATTTCGTGATAAGACAAAACTTTCTTCCGCAAGATGTATATCTCTACCAGCAGTGGTTGATGAAACCAAAGAGAACCTTAACGCGTCAGTGCCATATTTTTCTACTATTTCAAGTGGGTCAATAACATTACCTAACGATTTTGACATTTTTTTACCGTGAATATCGCGGACGATACCGTGTACAAAAACTTCCTTAAATGGTACTTCGTTAAGAAAATGCAGTCCCATCATAATCATTCTTGCAACCCAGAGATAAAGTATTTCGTATCCAGTAACTAAAATTTGTGTTGGGTAATAATACGTAAGTTCTTTATTATTATAAACTGTTAACTGTGAACTATGAACTTCTTCATCAATTACTCCCCAGCCGAAGACCGAAAATGGCCATAGTGCTGAAGAAAACCAAGTATCTAATACATCAGGATCTTGATAAAGTTCAGTTGAGTTACAATATTGGCATTTCTCAGGTTTTCCCTCGGAAACGATAGGTTGACATTTTGTCATTTGAGATTCTTTTTTAAAGTTTTCACAATACCATACAGGTATTCTGTGCCCCCACCAGATCTGTCTTGAGATACACCAATCTTTTATATTTTCAAGCCAGTTCAGTGTGTAATCTTTATAAATTTCAGGATAGTATTTTACTTTCCCTTGTTTAATTGCTTCATAAGCTCTATCTGCAATTTCTCGCATACGTATAAACCACTGTTGTGAAGTAAGTGGCTCAATTACACTTCCGCAGCGGTAACAAACACCTATGTTATGAACATAATCTTCTGTCTTTTGTAACAACCCAAGTTGTTGTAAATCTTCAACTACTACCTTTCTACATTCAAAACGGTCAAGACCTGTGTATTTACCAACATTTATCATTTTACCATCTTCGTTGATAACTTTCAAAACTTCAAGTTTATGCCTTTGTGCAATTTCAAAATCTGCAG
>JANXDG010000004.1 GCA_025059805.1 Endomicrobiia bacterium | reverse complement strand
TATTGCTATAAGGAGCTATGACGATGCTGAAATTCCAAACATATCAGATGTCTCTGATATCATAAGTATCTACACAAAGTTTAAAGATGATACAATTCCACGAGAAGTTTTAGGTTTACGCGGTAGTTTAAATTCAGATGCAACAAAACTTACAATAAGTTGGTCAAAAGTAGAAAAAAATACTGATGGTAGTATCTGTATTGACCTTGCAGAATATAGAATCTATAGAGCTGAAGCTCTTTCAGGAAAATATATATTAAAAGGTAGAATTTCTTCATCAGCACAAAATCTAAGTTGGACAGAACCGGAAGATATAAGAGGGAAAGTATATTACTATTATGTTACAGCAGTAGACATGTATGACAACGAAAGTGATAAAGTTATGATCTTAAAAGTATCTGATGGGATGGATATAATATTCTTTAATAAAGATGAACACTTAACAAATATTTATATTCCATATGAACAGGAAAAACTTTTGTATAAAGATACAAATAAATATGGTGAAGATATAAAGATTGAATTTATACGAAACACTACGGAAGAAAATGGCGAAGTTGTAAGATCATTCTCTATTGTTGCTAAAAAAGGTTCTGATTTAAAGCCAATAAATGATTTTGTATTTATAAAACCAGTAAAACTAACTTTCTATATTCCAACCGATAGACAAATATCAGTTTTTTGGTATAACGGTATTGAGTGGATAAAAATTGGTGGTGAGTTAGATGTATACTTTAAGACCATCACTATTTACACACAGCGCTTAGGTAGATATATTATAAAGCCATCAATTGCAGCAAGTTCGTTTGAAATTATAGCTACTCAACCAGATAAAATATTTACACCTAACAACGACGGGTGGAACGATTTCTTTGAAATTATATACGACAATCCTAAAAACGCAACTGTAGTTGGCAGAATATATGATTTGAAAGGTAGGTTTATAGCCGATATGAAAAAAGGAAGTATAGATAATGCATTAGTATGGGATGGGAAAGATTTTAATGGTAATCCTCAACTCGGAGGAATTTATATATACCAAATTGAAGTATCAGGTTCTGAAAGAAAGGTAATAACAGGTACTTGTATTATTGCGAGGTAGAAATTATGAAAAAAAACAAGTTAATATTTATCACTGTAACATTAATCTTGTTTCTTTGTATAAATTTATTTACTCATTTTGAAGATATACCGCCTGGAGCAAGAATCGCTGGACTTAACAATTGTGCCACAGCAGTGGGTGATGATATTTTCACTTCGTACTTTAACCCTGCAGGACTTGAAAATACAAGTAATATAGAGTTGGGGATGGATTATAATAGATTACATATAGGTCTGACAGATGGTTCAAACATCTCAAGCAATTTAGTATTAATATCTAAAAAATTTGATAATTTAGGCGGGATTAAAATTGGTGGTGTCCTGTTTGGATATAAACAGTTAGACCTTCAAAACTACTATGCTGAAAGAAAGTATACAATAGGTTATGGTAGAACCATACACATTTTTAAAAACTTTATAAATTTTGGTATAAAAATTAACATATTTAATAAAAGTTATAATAAAACAAGATATACTGAGATGGCTGTTAACTTACTTACAGGCGAATCTAAAAATAGTATAGATCCTGTATTTAGTTCTGGTTATTCTAAAACTGCTTTAGGATTAGATTTTGGTTTAATTTACAAATTTTTTGAAAATCACAATTTAGGTTTGTTAGTTGAAAACATAAATGAACCCAATATTGGACTTAAAGATAAGGATGTAATATCAAGAAATATAAAAATTGGATATATGTTTAAACATTTCAAACTAAAAGCTATAACCGACTTAATGTTATATAAAGATAGTATAATTTTTGCTTTAAGTGGTGAAAGAGAAATAAATATTTTTCAAACAGAAAAATTGTTTTTGCGTGGTGGATTAGGTTTTGGTAGTAGAGAATATTCTAATTTATCTTTTGGTGTCAGTTTTGTATATAAAGAAATGTTTCAGTTTGATTACGGATTTAATTATCTTTTACGTGGACTTGCGAATTTAAGTGGTTCTCATCAAGTGTCTTTAATAGTGAAATTTAAATAAAAAATAGCCGACCATGCAAGCACGGTCGGCTATCGTCCACCACAAACAACGAACATTAACCAATGGACAAATTTACTCTATTTCAACTTTTGTAGATTTTTCCTTAGCTTCTTTTGTTTTTGGCAGTGTGAGTTCTAAAACACCGTTGTTATATTTTGCTTTTACTCCTTTTTTATCAACTTCAGATGGTAATCTTAAACTGCGCACAAACTCACCATATGATCTTTCAGCATAGTAGTAGTTTTTATCTTTCTTTTCTTGTTCTTGTTTTCTTGTTGCTTTTATTGTTAAAATATCATCAGTTATGTTTACATCTATATCTTTTTTATCAAATCCAGGAAGTTCTGCTTCTACGACATATTTATCAGCATCTTCCCACACATCTATCTTCGGAAGATTCACAGTTTCAGACGGTAACTCTATATCCCAATCCTCAAAGAATCTTTTTAATCTTTGTAGTGGTTTAAAAGCTTGTTCAATAGTTTTTTCAAAATCATCTAATGGTTTTATGAGTTTCATAGTTTTTCACCTCCTTTTTTAAGAGTTTTCCCTAAAGCAACTTTTTTGTTGCTTTAGGTTTTTTCCCATAAATTATAGATGCATAAGGTATATTTAAGGTTTCAGTTTTGTGTTGCTTAAATAAAATAGTCATCTAAAAGTTGATTTTGAATGTTTAATTTTGTATTAACTAAAATAAATTAGACGCAAAGATTAGATTTTAATGAAAGTTGTGATTGTAATAAAGTTTAACAGTATAAGGAGGATGATATGATTAAAAGTTTAACATTTTCAGAATATGTAAGTCATAAAGTGTTAAAAATTTCTACTCCGATACAGAAAAGTTTGTATGTAGTTTTAATATCTTTGTTAGGTAGTATTTTGTTAGCAATTGCGTCAAAGATAAATTTTTATTTACCTTTTACTCCAATTCCTTTTACAATGCAGACATTCGCAGTTTTATTTTTGTCAATGTTATTAGGGAGGAAGGTGATGTATGTGTTAATTTTTTACCTTATTGAAGGAATTGTAGGTCTTCCAGTTTTTGCGAAAGGCGGTGGTATTGGGTATTTTTTAGGTCCTACTGGGGGATACATTTTAGGATTTTTATTTGCAGGTTATGTATGTGGGAGTTTAGCTGAAAAATGGTTTGACAAAAGTTTTATAAAAACATTTTTTGTAATGGTTTTAGGAAATTTAATAATTTATTTCTTTGGTATTTTGTGGTTGTTAAGATTTGTTAGGTTTGATTTTATGAAAGCTTTATCTATTGGAATGTTACCTTTTGTTGTAGGCGATGTGATAAAAATTATTCTTGCATCTATAGTTTTACCTTCTGGGTGGAAAATACTAAAAAAAGTATAAAAGAACTGTTCAGATTTAAACTGTGTTTGGAAAGATAGTTGTCTATAAAAACTTACCTTTTTCTATTCACTTTTCTTCTTATAAAAATAACTGTTGTGGTTTAAAAAATTATGGATAAAATAATTATTGTAGGTGCAAAAGAACATAATCTTAAAAATATAAATCTTGAATTACCTAAAAATAAACTTATAGTAATCACTGGACTTTCAGGGTCGGGAAAATCATCATTAGCGTTTGACACAATTTATGCTGAAGGTCAGCGAAGGTATGTTGAATCGTTATCCGCATATGCAAAACAATTTTTACCGTTAATGGATAAACCTGATGTTGACAAAATTGAAGGGCTATCGCCTGCAATAGCAATACAACAAAAGGCACCATCACATAATCCAAGGTCAACCGTAGGTACAACTACTGAAATCTATGATTATCTTCGTTTGTTGTATGCACGTGTGGGTAAAGTTTTTTGTCCTAACTGTGATGACCATCCACAAATTTCTTCTTCAAGTGTGCAACAGATTGTTGATGAGGTATTACGTTTATATGAAGGGCAAAAAATAACAATTTGTTCACCAGTGGTTCGTGGAAGGATTGGTACTTATCAGGAATTGTTAAATAAAGTTCTGAAAGACGGGTTTGTCAAAGTTCGTATTGATGGAAAAATTTACGATTTAGACGATACACCACCTGAGAAGATAAAACTTGACAGATATAAAAAACATAATATTGACATTGTAGTGGACAGTGTTGCAGTTTCTGTTGAGAATAAATCGCGTATTGCTGATTCAGTTGAGATATCATTAAAAAAATCGCAAGGGTTGGTTTTAATAATTTCGCAGAAAGATAAAGAAAAAATTTTTTCTGAACATTTTGCCTGTGTTAAATGTGGCTACAGTTTACCTGTACTTGAACCACGAATGTTTTCGTTTAACTCGCCTTACGGAGCATGTCAATCTTGTGACGGGTTAGGACATAAACTTGAGGTTGATCCTGACCTGGTAATACCTGATAAAAATCTCTCAATAGAAGATGGCGCGGTAAAACCTTTCGCTGAGCCTATTACTACAAGGACACACAGGTGGAAGTCAGCATGGAGAAGTTATTATGAAGAGATACTGCAAGAGGTAGCAGAGAGGCATAGGATTGACCTATCAAAACCTTTTAATAAACTTTCAAAAGAACAACAAAAAATTATTCTTTATGGCGATGGTATTTTTGAAGGTGTTATACCCAACTTACAACGAAGATATCAAGAGACAGATTCTGACTTTGTTAAAGAAGAGATTTATAGTAAATACATAAGTCGTGTAGTGTGTCCTGTTTGTAACGGTGCAAGGTTAAAAAAAGAAAGCTTGTTTGTAAAAGTTTACACTGAGAAATCAGGATATCTTAACATTGCTGAATTGTGCTCATATTCAGTAAGAGAATTTAAAGAGATATTAAATACACTAATTTTGACACAACAGGAAAAAGAAATTGCTAAACCTATTCTTAAAGAGATTAACCATCGTGTAGAATTTTTGTTAGCAGTAGGGATTGACTATATTACACTTGACAGGGAAACATCAACACTTGCTGGTGGCGAAGCACAAAGGATAAACCTTGCAACACAAATTGGTTCTGGCCTTACAGGTGTGTTATATGTTTTAGATGAACCTACTGTTGGGCTACATCCTCGTGATACGCATAGGTTAATAAATGCGATGTGTTCATTACGTGACCTTGGTAATACATTGATAGTTGTAGAACATGACGAAAGTGTGATAAAATCTGCAGATTGGATTGTAGATTTAGGACCTAAGGCTGGGGTTCACGGTGGTGAAGTTGTGATATCAACAGCTGTAAAAAATATCTTTGACAAAAATTTTTCTACAAATAATTCACTAACTTTGAAGTATCTTCGTAAAGAGTTAAAGATTGAAGTTAACAAACAAAAAAGAAAGCCTAAGGGTAAATCAATAAAAATCGTTGGTGCAAAGCAGTTTAATTTGAAAAACATTGATGTAGAATTTCCATTAGGATTGTTTATTTGTGTCACAGGCGTATCCGGTTCAGGAAAATCAACACTGGTAAATGAAATTCTTTATAAAGCGCTGGCAAAAAAGTTGTATAATGCGAAAGAAGAACCTGGTAAACATAAACGTATTGAAGGTGCTGAAAACATAGACAAAGTAATCATTGTAGATCAGTCTCCTATAGGGAGGACACCGAGGTCAAACCCTGCAACTTACACTGGCGTGTTTACTTACATTCGTGAACTTTTTTCACAAACACCTGAAGCACGTAGACGTGGGTATACACCTGGAAGGTTTTCGTTTAATGTCAAAGGTGGTAGATGTGAGAATTGCCAAGGTGATGGTATGCTTAAGATAGAAATGCAGTTTTTACCAGATGTATATGTAAAATGTGATGTTTGCCAAGGTAAAAGATTTAATGAAGAAACTTTACAGGTGAAATATAAAGATAAAAACATATACGAAGTGTTAGAAATGACAGTTGAGGAAGCGTTAGAATTTTTTGCAAATATTAATAAAATTAGAAATATTCTTTCAGTTATTAACGATGTTGGCTTGGGGTACATAAAACTTGGCCAGCCTGCTACAACTTTGTCTGGTGGTGAAGCACAGAGAATTAAATTAGCAGCAGAGTTATGCCGTAAATCTACTGGTAAAACATTATATATACTTGATGAACCAACAACTGGACTTCATTATGCTGATGTTGAGAAACTTTTAGGAGTATTACATAGGTTAGTTGATTTAGGTAATACTGTTGTTGTTATAGAACACAACTTGGAAGTTATAAAAACAGCAGATTGGATTATTGATTTAGGACCTGAAGGTGGTGATGAAGGTGGATATGTTGTGTACTCAGGTCCAATTGACGGTTTAGCGAAAGTTAAAAATTCTTACACTGCTAAATATTTGTTTAATAGTGAATAATAATTTTACCTATATATATAAAACTACACAAAAAGAACTGCACGGGTGGTATGTTGCAGATAACCGTCGTGAATGTACTGCTGAACGGTTACTTATAAATCCTTACAATGGTTGTTCAGTAGGATGTTTTTATTGTTATGCTCGTGCACTACCCGGATATTTTGAAGAATATCATAAAGAAGGTAAAATTTTTGTTTTTGAAAACTTCCCTGAGGTTGTAGAAGAACAAATTTCACAAATTTATGTATCTTCTTGTGGATATCTAAGCCCGGTTACAGACCCGTTTCAAAGTATAGAACAAAAAGTAGGATTGTCAAAAAAAATTATTGAAGTTTTTTTGAAATATAATATTCCAATAGAATTTATCACAAAATGTGAGATACCACAAGAAGTAATAGAAATGATAAAACTGTCAAGTTTTGAAGATGAAAAATCCTGTAAAAAACATTGTTTTGGCCAAGTTTCTATACTTACTGTAGATGAAAACTTAAGGAAAATCCTTGCACCTAACGGTGCTGATACTGAGACACTTTTTTTAAATCTTCGTCGTCTTGCTGAAAATAAAATCTTTGCTGTCTGCAGGATTGATCCTATTTTCCCATATGTTACCGATAGAAAAGAAGACTTAAAAGAGTTGGTGTTGCGTGCAAAAGATAACGGTGCAAAACATATTATTGCAAGTATCCTTGATATGCCAAAAAAGATTTATGATTTTGTGTTAGACAATATCAAAAAATTTTTTGGCTCATCTGTTTATTATGATTATAAGAATTTGTATATAGAAAATATTGGTTATATAAATGCAAAACTTGACTATCGTATGAAGGTATTTGATTATCTACGTAACCTTTGTGATAAGTATGACTTAACTTTTGCTTTATGTATGGAATACAGGGTAACCGATGGATATTACGAAGGATTAAATAAAATTTTTATGTCGTCTACAAACTGTGAAGGAATAGATATACCAATTTATGTAAGAAAATCAAGCGAGGTTAAGTTTTATCCTGCGGCTGATTGCAAAGGTGCGTGTCTTTTATGTAAAGACGCTATATGTGGTATTGAAGATCTTGCGCAAGGGATTACTGGACCTAAAGGATTAAAACTTAAAGATTATAAACTTTTTGGTAAAAAACTTCAACAACAGGTCTTGTTTTAATGCAGTTTATTTTTTTAGTTATTGTTGGTTTACTTATTATAATTGTTGTCTATCTGTTAGTAACTATAAAAACTATTACAGAACAAAAACTTGCCGATTTCAATACTAAATTAGAACTTTCCACACAGACAATTTCTGAATTCAAAAATTCTATTTTTAGTTCACTAAGTTTGCTACAGAATAATATAAACCAAGCGATAAACCAGGTTACCTCAACAGATTCTACTTTTAGGACACAACTTGAGTTGTTAAGAAGTTCTATTAACGAACAAATTTCTTCTACAATTAGAAACCTTAGCTTACAAATGAAAACAGCAACAGAAACAACTACTGAAGGGTTTAAACTTGTATCGCAACAGGTTGATGAACGGTTAAAAAATACAACTGAAATTTTTTCTCAAATTATACAGATGGTGACAAAACTTAATAGTTCAGCGGAACAGTTAATGACAAACACGCAGGAATTACAACGTTCATTATCTTCAGTCCACCTAAGAGGAAGTTTTGGCGAGGTGTTACTTGAGAGGTTGTTGCAAGATATTTTTCCTAGAGAAATGCTTAGGTTTCAATTTCCAGTAAATCCACACAGTAATGAAAAAGCTGACGCTGTGATTATTTTTAGAGACAAAGTGATACCTATTGACTCCAAGTTTAATTTAGAAAAATTTGAAGATATTGAAAAATCTACTGATGAAACTTCAAGACAAAAAGCTGAAAGAGAACTGCTGAGAACAATTAAGGAACAAATAGATACCATCTCAAAAAAGTATGTATTGCCACAGTACGGAGCTGAGTATGCATTTATGTATATCCCTTCGGAGTCAGGTTTTCTTAAAGTTTTTAATCTAAAGATGAAAGATGATGAGAATGTAATAAAATATGCAGCGAAAAACCGTGTTATAATTTGTTCACCACAGACATTACTACCATATCTACAGTTTATTATTATGGGGATTGAGACAGAACAAATTGCAAAGAATATAAGTGTTTTAAGGCAACAGATAGAATCGTTGATTACTGCAATTGTAAAATTTGGTGAGAAATATTCAGTGTTAGGTAAACATTTGAAAAATGCGTATGAAAAATTTGTTGAAGTTGAGACAGATTTAAGAATGTTAGAACTTCAAGTTAAAAATGTTGCTAGTTTACCTGCTTCTACGATACAGAAGTTGCCAGAATAATAATAAATATGAAATTAGCAGAAGTTTTTAGAAAAGGTAAACAGTTTATACCATATATTACCTGTGGTTTCCCTGACAGAAAAAAATGTGTTGACATAATTAAAATTTTTTTAGAAGAAGGTGTAGAGATTATAGAAATTGGCATACCGTTTTCTGATCCCGTAGCAGACGGACCTACGATACAATATTCCTCGCAAGTTGCACTAAATAATAAAGTCGGCATAGAAGAAGTTTTTGATACCATATTGGCTACACTTAAATATAAACCTTACTTACCTGTAATAATGACATATTTAAATCCTGTTATAGTCTATGGTATAGAAAAGTTTTTAAGGGAAGCAGAAAAAATAGGTGTTAAAGGTGTAATCTTTGCTGATGCTATTATTGAGGAGAAAGATGTATTTTATCCGTTGACAAAAAAGTACGGAATTGATACTATATTTTTGTTATCTCCTACTACACAAAAGGAACGAAGGGAACAGATTTATAAGTATTCACAAGGTTTTGTTTACATAATAACCTTAGCAGGGACAACTGGTGCAAGATATAAACTTCCGGCTAATTTCTACAATTTTGTTAAACAAGTTAGGAAGGAAACTGCAAAACCTCTTTGTGCAGGATTTGGTATTTCAAGGATAAAACAAATACTGCCAGTGATTGAACATATTGACGGGTTTATAGTGGGCTCGGCTATTATAGAAAAAATAAGAAAGGATAAAAGTTTAGAAGAACTAAAAAATTTTGTTAAAAAATTTGTGGATTTTGTTAAATCTTACTAACCAAACTAAAGGATGGTTATATGAAAGATAAACTTTTAGAAGAATTCATAAGTTCGTTTAATTATGACAATAGACTTGCAAAATATGAAATTGACACTTGTATTGTATGGACTCAATTGTTAGCGAGAAAAAAAATTGTGGATTCTAAAAAAGCAAAAAAGGTTATACAACAACTTAAGAAACTTAAAAAAAATATAAAGGATAAACTTGTACCAGCAGAAGATGTACATTACGCTGTAGAACAAACAATTGAAAAAATGCTTGGAAAAGATAAAGAATTAGCAGGTATTATAAGGACAGCACGTAGTAGAAACGACCTTGTTGTCTCAGATGAACGTTTGATGATAAAAGATGAGATTAAAGAAATTATAGGTTATTTAAAACAAGTAATTTCAAGTATAATTGAAATTGCTAACAAAAACTTAGATGTTGCAATGGTTGGATATACTCATCTGCAACCAGCACAGCCTGTGCTTTTTAGTCATTATATACTAAGTTATGCGTGGTGGTTTGTGAGAGATATAGGACGGTTTAGAAATTGTTATACAAGTGTAGATGTCTCAGTGTTAGGTTCAGCAGCGTTTGCAGGAAGTAGTTTTAATATTGATAGGTTTTATGTTGCTAAAAAATTAGGATTTACAAACTTATCTATGAATTCAGTAGATGCAGTTTCAGATAGAGATTTTATAGTAGAGTTTATCTCATGTTGCGCGATAACAATGATGCATTTATCACGGATAGCAGAGGATTTTATACTCTGGTGTAATCCAAATTTTGGTTATATAAAGTTGCCAAAAAAATTAACTTCAGGTTCGTCAATAATGCCACAAAAACAAAATCCTGATTATCTTGAATTAATCAGAGGAAAAACAGCAAAAGTTTATTCCGCAGTTGTTGGAATATTAGTATTGATGAAGGCGTTACCACTAAGTTATAATAGAGATATGCAAGAAGATAAAGTATATCTTAATTTAGCAGTTGATACTTTGAAAGATTCGTTACAGGTTGTAAATAAAATCTTTTGTAATGTTGAGATTAACAAAGAACGTCTGGAGGATGATCTTAGAAATTACGATTTTGTTTTAGCAACTGAGATTGCAAACTTTTTTGTCCGATATTTAGGTTTTAATTTCAAGAAGGCACATAAAAAGGTACAGTTGTTGTTAGAGTATTGTTGGAGAAGCAATAAGAAAATTTCAGAGTTACTATCAGAAGAATATTACAAGATTGCAGGTATAAAAATCTCAGAAAAGTTATTTTCTGAGTTGAAAAATATCATAAATCCACAAAAAATAGCAGCTAATTATAAAACATACGGCGGCAGTTCAATTAAAGAAGTTAAACGACAAATAAGAGAATTAAAATTGTTCTTGGATAAGTCATAGATATGATAAATCTTGTAACACCGAAGTTAAATTATAAAAATGGTTTATTACACTTTGAAGAAGTAAATTTATGCTCACTGGTAACGACTTATTCTACACCACTTTATGTTTATTCAAGAAACCAGATTGTAGAGAATTTTTTGGAATATAAGAAAGCGTTAAATAAAAGAAAACATCTTATATGTTTTGCTGTTAAAGCAAATACAAATTATCAGGTATTACGTATAATTTGTAGTCTTGGTGGTGGTGCTGATGTTACAAGTGGTGGTGAGTTGTATCGTGTTATTAAAGCAGGGATTAGTCCTAAAAAAATTGTTTATGCTGGTGTTGGTAAAACGAAAGAAGAGATAATGTTTGCGATCAAAAATGGTATATTTTTGTTTAATATAGAATCTAAAGATGAAGCAATTTTGATTAATACAGTAGCAAAAAGTTTTCGTAAAAAAGTAGATGTTGCGATCCGAGTAAATCCAGAGGTTTCCACAGGTGCTCATTATCATATTTCAACAGGTGAAGAAGGAACAAAGTTTGGAATACCAATTGACGAATTGATAGAGTTTGCAAGATACATTTTATATGAGTGTAAGAACTTAAACTTAATTGGTCTACACTATCATATTGGTTCGCAGATATGTTTATTGAAACCGTTTGTTGACGCAGCTAAGAAAGTAGTAAAAGAAATTCACAAACTTTCACAGATTGGAGTTAAAATTAAATATATAGACATAGGTGGTGGTTTAGGAATACGATATAAAAACGAACGTCCACCTACACCACAAAGTTTGATACTTAGATTGTTTGAAATAATACCTGAAGAGTTAACTATAATTTGTGAACCTGGTAGATATATTGTAGGTAATGCAGGGGTATTAATAACAAAAGTTTTATATCATAAAAAGGTGAAAAACAAAAATTTCTTAATTGTTGATGCCAGTATGACAGATTTGATACGTCCAGCATTTTACGGTGCGTATCATAATATCGTTCCTTTATCTGTAAACCGTGAACAGTTAACTATGAACTACTATGATGTTGTAGGTCCTGTATGTGAAACATCAGATTTTTTAGGTAAGAATAGATATCTTCCTGATATACCTAACGGAGAGTATTTAGTTATAGAAACTGTTGGTGCATATGGATTTGTGATGAGTTCAAACTATAATTCAAGATGTCGTGCTGCTGAAATAATGGTTAACGGTAAGCAACATTATTTGATTCGTGAGCGTGAAGATTACAAGGACATTACTAAAAACGAGTACAAATGTTAGAGTTAATTTATGAGGTTAAATAAATTATGGAATTTATTGGTATAGGATTAGGTGTGATGAGTTTAGTTTTTGCAGTATGGTTAAGTGTGAAGACAGACAAGTTGTTAGAAAAATAAGACAAAATTGTTAAACAAATGTTAGAACGTACACAACAAATGATGGATGAAACCAACAAGTGCACGCAACAGATGATAGAAAAAGGTAATAAACGTCTTGAAAATATTTTAATGAAGATGGATGAAAACACACGTTATTTAGCGGAACTACTTGAACGTGTTGACAGAAGGTTATCTGAGAGAAGTTATATAGTAAGAGAGAAATAGTGTAAATCGAAAAGTTTAACTTTGAATATTATGAAAAAGCTTAATTTTGCAAAGTTTGTAGCCGCAGGTAACGATTTTGTTATTATAAACAATTTTGATAAAAAAATTTCGTCAAAGAAATATCCAGAACTCGCAAGAAAACTTTGTCAACAAAAGTTTGCTATAGGAGCTGACGGTTTTCTTGTTATAGAACCTTCGTTGAGAAAAGATTGTGAGTTTAAAATGGTATATTATAATTCTGATGGTTCGTTTGCTACAATGTGTGGTAATGGTGCAAGATGTATTGCATTTTATGCGTATGAACTTGAATTGTGTGAAGAAATTGTAAATTTTGAGACAGCAGTTGGTGTTGTCAACTGTATGATTAAGAAAAACAATATAGTAAGTTTAAAACTGCCAGAACCTAAATTGTGGAAAATAAACATAAATATCAACCTTACAAACGGGAAGGAACTTAATGCTGATTTTATCAACACTGGTGTCCCTCATACGGTTATTTTTGTTGATGACCTTGACAAAGTTGATGTTTATAACATTGGTAAAGAAATTAGAAACCATAAAATGTTTATACCTGACGGTACCAATGTAGATTTTGTAAAAGTGAAAGACCAGCATAGTCTGTACGTACGTACATATGAACGTGGTATTGAAGGCGAAACTTTATCCTGTGGTACTGGCGTTGTAGCGTCAGCAATAATTTCTGCGTTAAGAAATTTTGTGAAACCGCCAGTTAAATGTTTTACACGTAGTGGAGAAGTTTTAACTATAAGATTTACGGTTAATCCACCTGAAGATATGATTTCGCCAGTGTCAAATCTTTACCTTGAAGGTAAAGTGAGACATGTTTTTGATGGCGAGTTTTATTTATAACAACAGGAGGTGATGTTATGTTCCAAGGTTCAATAGTAGCATTGGTAACTCCGTTTAAGAACGGAGAAGTTGATGAAAGAAAACTTTGTGAATTAGTAGAGTGGCATATTGCCGAAGGTACTGATGCTATACTTCCCTGCGGTACTACAGGAGAATCACCAACTTTATCATACGAAGAACATAATCGTGTGATAGAACTTGTAGTAAAACAAGCAAGAGGTAGAGTACCGGTGATTGGTGGTACAGGGACAAATTCTACTGCTGAAACTTTGCTTTTATCAGAACATGCAAAAGAGGTTGGCTGTGACGCCTTACTTTTAATAGTTCCGTATTATAACAAACCAACACAGGAAGGTATGTATCAACATTTTAAGACGATAATTGACAGAGTAGGTTTACCAGTTGTTGTGTATAACATTCCTGGACGTACTTCGGTAAACCTTGAACCACAAACTTTTGTTCGGTTAGTGAAAGACAGCGATAAAGTTGTAGGGATCAAAGAAGCGTCTGGTTCTATTGAACAGGTATCACAAATATACTCTCTCCTTAAAGAAGCAGGTTTAGAAAATAGAGTATCGATTTTAAGTGGTGATGATAGTATGACATATCCAATGATGTGTCTTGGTGGTAAAGGTGTGATTTCTGTATTAGCAAATATATTGCCAAACAAAATGCATATGTTTACACATTTTGTTCTGGATAAGAAATACGATGAAGGTATGAGAATACACTATGAACTTTATCCTCTTATGAAAGCAATGTTTATAGAAACAAATCCTATCCCTTTGAAGACAGCAATGGGTATGATGGGATTATGTTCTGATGAGTTACGTCTGCCACTTACGCCGATGAGTCCAGAAAATAGAGAAAAATTAAAAAAAATACTTATAAAATACGGTTTGATTAAATGAGGATAAAAATAAATGAGATTATCAGACATATTAAAAAAGAAATATCAACAGCAAGAAACTGAAGTAAAACAAGAGGTACAACTACAAAAGAAAGAAAAAGAAATAGTGAGTGAACCGGCGACTTCTGCGCGTGAAGAAAAAACTCTGAAGTCTTACAATGTAGAGGAAGTATATGCCAAAGCCATAAATACTGTGCGAAATTTATTTCGTAATATAAACTCAAGTAAAACATCTATTTTAGTTGACGATGTTTTAGAGGTAACAAGAAGTATTACAGAAATTGTGGATGTGAATAATCAAGATATACTTTTATACAGTTGTTATTCAACTATTGATAGTTATATTTACGCACACAGTGTAAATGTTGCAATCTACAGCGGAGTTATAGGTAAAGCAAAAGGTTTACCTATTGAAGATCTTCAAGAGCTTGTTCTGTGTGGAATACTTCATGATATTGGTATGGCAAAGGTTTTACATATAGCAGAAAAGAAACAAAAAATAACAGAACCTGAGTTTGAAGATATAAAGAACCATTCTGAATATGCAAAAGAAGAAATTGGAAAACTTCAACTACCTGCACAGTTAAAAAGTAAACTGATTTCAGTAATATCACAAATTCATGAAAGGATGGACGGTAGCGGATACTTAAAAGGATTAGAAGCAGAACAAATTGAATTCTTTGCAAAAATTATAAGTATAGCAGATATATATGAAGCGATGACACATCCTCGTCCATACCGTGACAGGATCTTACCACACGATGCTGTTGTAGCATTAGTAAAACAGGCACAAACAGAACTTGATTCACAACTAACGAAACTTTTTATTGACAAAATTTCAATCTTTCCGGTTGGCAGTTATGTAAAACTTAACACAGGTGAGATTGCACGAGTTATAGCTACAAATTCTTCGTTTCCGTTACGACCAAAAGTCAAAGTTATACTTACAGCGGAAAAGTATGCACCAAAAGGTGAAGAAATCATAGATCTTTCTCAAAATTCGCAGATTGTTATTACTGAACCTGTTGACGAGACAAAGATTGACACTATGGATAAAAAATTGTTACTTCAAATTAGGGCGCAACGTTGGTGGGTAAAAGACAGTGGAGTTTAAAATTTGTATAATACCGCAAAAAGTTTATCTATCAATGGTTTTTGATAGTAAACTATTGATGGAAGAAATTAAAAATCGTTACTCTTTTCATGTATCATATTCTTATAGAACAATCTCTTTATATACTCTAACTAAATACAACAGGAAAAATTGTTACAACTGTAAACCAAACCATAGAATTAGGTTGAATAAAGTTTCTATATGTTATAATCCTACTATTAAAAAATTTTGTTATCACGCACTACATAAAAATATTTATGTAATTGACACTATCCTTAGATTAGTCTCAACTTTGATACTTTTGTTCCACAATGGCATACTGTTACATGCGGCAGGTGTTGTTAAAGATAATAAAAAGTGTATTCTGTTTGTCGGCGAAACAAATTCTGGTAAGTCAACTTTAGCAAAGAACTTTTCTAACAAGAGGGTTTTGTCAGACGAAGTATGTCCTTTGATTTTTTTTAATGATAAACTTTATTCTTGGCGTAGTATGTTTTATAGCGAGGTAGTACCTGTATATTCAAAACTTAGTTTGGTTGAAATTGATAAAATTATTTTTTTAAGAAAGTTTGATGATATAAATAATAATGGTAAACTACTTAGACTTTTTTATGAAGATAAGTTTGTATTGTTATTAAAGAACACACTTTGGTTTACAAAAGATCACAGTTTAACTAAACTGCTTATAGACCTCATAGTAAAAATTGCTGGTGTAGACACCATTGGTTATTTTGAAGCGAATATGTTAAAACATTTTTGGACTTTGTATGACAAAATATAAATTGAAACGTGGTATAGCATATAGAGAAATAGCAGGTAACATATATATTGTTGACAGTAAAAACTCTCTTTTACACCAGTTGAACGAAACAGCAACTTTTATATGGCGATGTTTACTGTCTGGCAAAAATTTGGAAGAAATTGTACATAAAGTTTGTTTAGAGTACGATGTTGAACCAGAAATTGCAAGACATGATGTTGAGGAAATAGTGACCGAAATGATAAATAAAGGTTTAGTAGAAGAAATATGAACATAACGAGCCATCTACAAAAAATTTCTTTTGAGAATAGAATTCCTTTATATTCAATATTTGAACTAACATATAGATGTAATTTAAAATGTTTACATTGTTACATACCACCGCAAAAAAAGTACAAACAAGAAATTACTACTTCAGTTGTTAAAAAAATAATTAATGAGATAGCATCATTAGGTGGGTTATACTTAGTTTTTACTGGTGGTGAACCATTGTTAAGAAAAGATATTTTTGAACTTGTTGAATATGCAAAAAAGAAAAATTTTGTTGTAATACTTTTTACAAACGGTTCTCTTATGAATAAAAACTCAGTAGAAAATCTTGCAGTTTCAGGCGTTGATAGCGTAGAGATAAGTATTTATGGACGGGAACATATACATAACAAGTTTGTCCAGAGGCAGGTTTTTAATAATGTTATAGAAAGCATTTATCTGTTAAAACAATATAGGATTGATGTTTGTCTTAAAACTTTGTTAACCAAACTAAACTATACTGAGTTTGAGTTTATTAAAAACTTAGCGAGGAATTTAAATATAAGATTAAAAGTAGATTTTGTGGTTACTCCAAGAAATGACGGAAGTGTAGATGTTTTAAGATATACTTTAGACGAAAATAGAATATACAAATTTTTATCCAACCAAGGTGTGAGGTTAACATATGACAGAAACTTTAAAAATGTTATGGGTGAAAACTTTTTGTGTTCCGCTGGGTTTAATCTTGTATGTGTATCTCCCGTTGGCGATGTATATCCTTGCATTCAGTTACCATATAAATTAGGTAATGTGAAAAAAAAGAGTTTTGTAAATATTTGGAGGAATAACGATTTTATTGCCAAAGTTAAAAACTTTGAAAAATATCACAGATGTTCAAAATGCAGACATATTTTTTATTGTAGTAGATGTATTGGTTTGTGCTATATTGAGTCTGGCAGTTTATATGGTTGTTCATATACAGTGCTAAAACTCTCACAAATATGGCGAAGGATTACAAGTAATTGAGTAAAAATTTTTTATATTGACTTTATAAACTAAAATTTATATTATCAGACCAATGAAGAAAGATAGTATAAATAAAAAGAAGCGAAAATCCTACATTAAACCTTTGATAAAGACTGAGAAGATTTTTGAACAAGCAGCGCTTGCCTGTGGAAAATGTATCTCCGGTAATCCCATCTACAGGGGTACTTGCAGATATGTCCCAAGATTATCTTAAAGTTTTTTTATGAAAGTTCTTTTTATAAAACTTTGTGGTGGTTGTATGCGTCCGTTATTAAAGAGTGGACAAGTAGTACCTACACTACCTTGTAAGACTTTCCGCAGAGGTGATATAGTGTTCTACAAAAAAAATGGGAAACTATTCCTTCATAGAATTATAAAACTCTTAGAAAAAGGTGTGGTAGTAACTGACGATTGTGGTATTACAGATTATATTTATATTCCTTACCAGGATATTTTTGGTATCTACCCTACAATTTTGCGTGGTTTTATAGGATTTGTTTATCATATTTTGATAAGAAATTTATATATCTGTTTTCGTAGAATTAAAAAAATTTATCTCAAAAAATTTTTTGGTAACACACGGGTAGCCGAGATTTAAATGTTGGCTCCCAGGAATATCTTTCAAGTAAATTTTGGTTAAATAAAAATGAAACTGGATAAAAATTTTGTTACAAAAAGTATAATTTTATGGAACATACATTTTAAAAAAGTGAAAAGGAAAATTAGTAAAAGTGATAAAAAAGTTTTACGACCCATACATAGAGGTAATAAGAAAGTTTAATTCTAAAAAAGTAAAGTATGTAGTTATCGGTGTTGCAGGTATAAATTATTATGTGAAAGATGTAAGACAACTTTTCGTTACTGCAGATTTTGATGTCTTTATTTCTCCAGAAGAACAAAATTTGAACAAAGCGTTACAAGCGATAAAAGAGTTAAAGTTTGATATAATATGGCAAAAGAGACATTTAAGAGAAATGGAGAAAAAATTGTTGAAAGAAATTTTACGAAAAAGAACGCCGATACTATGTGTTGACCCGTTTTATAACTTAGTAGTAGAATTATTTTTAGAAGTTTCTGGATTTACTTTTGAAAATTTGTATTCAGACAAAGAAATTTTTTATGCTGGCAATGTAAAAATAAATGTTGGTAGGTTAGAGAAACTGCTTATGGTGAAAAAATTTGCTGCAAGACAAAAAGATGTTGATTTTCTTAAAAAATACAAAATTATATTTAAGCAACAGTTATGAGTTCATATATTGAATATTATGGTTTGAAAGAATTACCGTTTGAGAACACAGCTGATATAAGATTTTTTTATTTTTCAAAAAGAACACGAAGAAGCACTTGCAAGACTTGAATATGTGATACGCAATAAAAAACAACTTAGTATGGTTACAGGCGAATATGGTAGTGGGAAAACACTTCTTTGTAATTATTTACCTACCAGATTTCCAGCTGATAAATATCAATTTGTTTATTTAGGTAATCCGTTTTTACCAGCTTCTGAGATAGTCTATACGCTTGTAAGTTTACTTTCTCGCAAAGGTGGAAGTATAGAGAAACTACCGCTGGGTAAAGCAGAACTTGTTCAATTGTTTGTTGAAATAATAAAGCGAAATATGCAGATAGGTAAACATACAGTAATACTTTTTGACGAAGCACACCTTGTTGAAGATATAAAAGTTTTTGAAGAATTAAGAGTTTTACTTAATAGTATTGATACCAAACTTCCACTTACAATAATTCTGTTAGGACAGACAGAATTAAGAGAAAAAATTGCTTTACTTGGACAATTTAAGTCAAGGATAACTTATCATTATCATATAAAAAATCTTGAAAAAAATGAAGTTGGAGAATATATAAAACACAGATTACTTGTCGCTGGACACAAAGATGGAGAAATTTTTTGTAAATTTGCAGTAGAGGAAATTTATAATTTAACCTTAGGATTGCCACGATTGATAAACAACCTGTGTGATGTATGTCTTATGCTTGGCATGGAAAAAAGTGTAGATAAAATTCATAAAGAAATCGTAGAAGATGCAAAACAAGAAGTTTTACTGTAAATATATATTATTAAGTTTGCTATTTTTGTCTAACATTTTATTCTCAGCTACAAGAATAAAAACCGTTGAGTATACATTTGGTATAGGTCCCTCAACAGGTGTATCCTCAGGCGTAATTTATACGTACCCAACCATAAGGTTTCGTTTACCAGATGCTATATTAATCCGTAGAGCATGGCTTGAACTTGATGCTTTTGTTGAGGGGACAGGGAATAATTCAAATATTACTAGTGTACAAATTTATTTTAGTTCTGGCACTTCTGCTGGGACAACACCAAGAGACGATATTGCTGATAGCGGTACAGTTATTGATGGTTCACCTGACGAGTCAATCCGTTGTTTTTTCCGTGCAGATGTAACTTCAGTTATTGGTTTACCTAAAACTTATACAAACTATACTGCAGCAGTAAGTATCACCTGTGCTACTGGCGGGTTAATCCAAAATCTTGCGTTAAAATTGTACATTACTTATGAATATGAAGATAAAGCAGCAATCCAGGTACAAACTGTAAGATTCCCTTTGTTATCAGGAGCGAACGTTGCGTCAAGATTGACACAAGCAGCTGCTGGTACTATCACTGCTTTTACTTACAACGCACAAGTTGCCGAAGCAACTTATTCTGGATATACTTTGCAACAACAATGGTTTGAAATAAGAGGACACAGGATGTCAGGTGGTACATCAACTGATGGTAGCATTTCTGCTTGGATTTCAGGAAATGTTGCATTATCAACGATGACACTTGACGGTTCACAGATTGACTCTTATGATTTTCACTATATTGTTTCAACAGGTGCAGTAAGAGTTCCTGGATTTTTAGAAAATACTTCACAAACATTAAATGTGCTTAATAGCAATAATGCTATATATGTTTTAGGTGGAGAAGTCGTTTTAACATACGAGTTTTCAATAGATGCTCCTGTTAAAACTAAAACAATAAGATATCTGTTAGGACAAGGTTGGACCGCTGGAGTAAATACACCGACATTGTTTGAGATACCTCTTTTTATTGAAGAAACGCTCGTTTCAACAGCCCCGTTTAAAGCATTTTATGCTGAGGTTCATACTTCTTATAATGGGACTACTGAAGGGTCGGTTTCGTTTGCATATAGTGTTAAGAATGTATCCGGTAGTGTCCAAACATATTATTTAAACACACAAGCGTCACAGGTTAGTGGGCATAGATTTTATTTAGATTTTATGTCTATGGATCCAAATTCCAATTATTCTTATGGTGCACCGTTGAGGTTGCAGTATACACCAGGGACAAACTTTGCAAATTTGGGTTCAATAGGAGCAGAAGTTGTAATAACATACCACTACACAAGCGCTGCAAAGTTCACCGAATATTTTGAAATAATGACAGGTCAGGCAAGGACAGAGGTCACGCCATCAACTGGTTTTCCTACTGCGGTGTGGTTCCCAGATCCTGAGGTTCCCACTGGGAGAAAAGTAAAACGAAGTTTTTACAGTTTGATTGAATTTGTACAAAGCAATGCTGCTAATACTACAACCGCAAATCCGTCAACTACTCAAAATATTTCTGGGATTTCTCCACAGACAGCACCACATCGTTCAACAACAGAAAATTTTTATAACACAATGGTATCCACTTCAGCACAAGTAACTTTGGACACTTCAAGTACAAGTTTTGTTCACAATATGTCAATTTCTGTTAACAAAGCAATTTTTACAGGTAAGGCATTTTTAACATATTCATATTCCCCTGCACCATCAACCCCAACAGTCTTAACTCAATACCGTGCTAATGGTGTTACAGTTATCCCTACGGGTGGTTGGACTAACGGGACTACAGTTCAATTGAGGTTTAATATGTTTTCTGTCATTGCGGATACTTTGACACCTGTAGCAGAAGTTAAACCTTTGAGTCAAGCGTTTAATGGTGCAAATCTTTCAACTGGCACACCTGTAGTGTATTCAGGTAGTGGTGTAGTTGTAGGGACTATTACAGTTTCTGGTCTTACCAATGGTACAACATATCATTGGCGTGCAAGAGTTGTATCACCTAACGGATCTTCACTTTGGGTAAGTTATGGCAATAATTTAGAAACAGAGGTGGATTTTGGCTGTGATCTATCTTCACCTGTTGTAAGTTTAGTTTCACCACCAAATGGTACATTTACTAACCAAATGAATATTACATTTTCCTGGTCAGGAACTGATTATCCATCAGGTACAAATTCAGGTATTAAAAACTATACACTACAGATTTCCACAGATATTAGTTTCGGTGTAATCTATTACTCTTCCACAACATCTAATACATATTTATTAACAACTCTACCTCAATCAACTTATTACTGGCGTGTCAGTGCAGAAGATAACGCTGGGAATGTTAGTAGTTGGTCTTCTGTTTGGAATATTATTATAGATACGACACCACCTCCTGCAGTAAATAATTTAATATCACCACTAAACAATTCAGCGACAAATACTACACTTATAAATTTTTCGTGGCAAGGTGTAACTGATACAATTTCAGGTATAAAAAATTATGTTCTTCAGTTATCAACAGTGAGCGATTTTAGTATTATAAACTACACTTCAACGACTGTCCTTACAAATGCTACTTTGACAGTATTACAAGGTTCGTACACCTGGCGTGTAAACGTGGAAGATTTTGCTGGTAATTATACAACTTCCACTATTAAGTATACATTAGTTATTGATACTACTCCTCCATCTACACCTGTGTTATATAATCCGCTAAACAATACTGCTACGAATTATATGAATATAAAATTTGAGTGGAGTGCTTCGGATGATAGCGGTTGGCGAGGTAATTCTGGTATTAAAGGATATGAATTATACATTTCTACAAAATCTGATTTCTCAATTTTTACATCTTCATCTTTTGTTGTTTCTGCTGAAGTATCTCAGGTGCTATCTGAAAATATATATTATTGGCGGGTAAGGTCAGTTGATAACGCAGGTAATTATTCAGCATATACAGTAAGTTATACAATTGTTGTTGACACTACTCCACCTCCTGAAGTTTATAATCTTACTGTGCCACAAAATAATACGTTTGCTAATTATACTGATATAAATTTTTCTTGGCAAGGAGTAACCGATACACCTTCAGGAGTAAAAAATTATATACTACAAATTTCAACTTCATATAATTTCACTGTAATAAACTATAGTTCAAAAACTTCACTTTCCAATGCAACACTTAGTATAGAAGAAGGTTCATACACCTGGCGTGTAAACGTTGAAGATTTTGCTGGTAATTATACAACTTCTACTGTGAAATACACATTAGTTGTTGACACTACACCACCACAAGCTGTAAGTATACTTACCTCCCCGGTAGATAATTTTGCAACAAAAAGTTTGACATTAAATTTTTCTTGGCAACCTGTGAGTGACTCTCTTTCAGGAATAAAGAATTATATTCTTCAAATTTCTACGTCATATAACTTTAGTGTGATTAATTATACTACTGCGACAATGTTAACAACTGTTATTATGACAATTTCACAAGGTTCCTATACTTGGAGAGTTAACACACAAGATTATGCGTTAAATTATACAACTTCGCAAGTAAGATATAATCTCATTGTAGATACAACACCACCACCGCAAGTGACAATATTATCTTCTCCAACTAATGGGTTTAGTACAAATTATATGACGATATACTTTAGTTGGGAACCTGTGAATGATTTCCCTGCAGGATTAAAAAATTATATTTTGCAAATTTCTACTATAAACAATTTTAATGTTATCACCTATAGTTCCACTACTATTTCTAACTTTGCTTTATTTGATTTACCACAAGGTTCTTATACTTGGCGAGTTAATGTTGAAGACAAAGTTTTGAATTACACAACCTCTACAGTAAGTTATACTTTGCTAATAGATACTACACCACCGTCAGTTCCTTTATTGACAAATCCGGTTAATGGTTTTTCAACTAATTATCCAGTTATAAGTTTTACATGGTCTATTTCAGATGATATCGGCTGGCGTGGCGGTTCCGGTGTGAAAGGATACGAAGTTTATATATCCACACTGTCAGATTTTTCTTTGATAATATCTTCACAATTCTGTAATACAAACCAAGTTGTTATGAGTTTACCTGAAGGTGTTTATTGGTGGCGTGTCCGCGCAGTAGATAATGTTGGTAATTTTTCGCCTTACAGTAGCCATTCAATGATTACGATAGATACCACACCGCCAAGAATTGTTGATAACCAAACCGGTGATGATACATGGCAGAATGTTGGTGGAAAATTATACAATGTTGACTTTTTTGATGATGGATACGCACAGGTAGGTTTGTATTCTATCCAATATGCGATATCTACCTCTCCTTATTTAACACCACCGTTGTTGGTCACTTGGACAGATATAATTAGTCCACCGGTTAACCAAAAGTATTATACAGAGGATTGGTCAATATCTTTTGGTCTCCTTCTTGAAGAAGTAACAAATTATGTATCAGTTCGTGCTGTTGACCTTGTTGGCAATACAACTATATGGCACGATGTATTCTATGTTAAAAAAGATGTTACACCACCATTAATTATTGATGAACAACCAGGTGACGATGTATGGAGGAAAGAAGCGAAATCTGACGGATACAACGTAGATTTTAAAGATACTGGTGGATCACTTTTGAATTATGCTCAGTATAGAATTGTCAAATATTTAGAAAATGGTGCAACACAATATTTATCTTCTTGGCAGAATATAGCAGATTTTATAAATACAACATATTATTATACTAATTGGCAAGTTGATTTTGATTTATTATCTGAAGGTATAAATTATATTTGGGTTAGAGTTTTTGACAATGCTGGGAATTTTAAGTTGCAATATGATGTCTTTTATGTAAAAAAAGACACCACGCCACCTACATGTTTTGATTATCAAGATGGAGATGATGTATGGAGAGTTACAAATAATGGTTCATACAATATTGATTTTGTTGACACACCGAGTGGTTCCGGTATAAAAGAGTTCCAGATAAAAATTATGGCAGAATCTGGTTCCACAATAGTTGACTGGTCTACAGTTTTGACCACGCATACGTATAATTATCAGGAAAACTGGCAAATACCATCTTTTATATGGGATAACATTCAATCTGGTCCACAAAGAAATTATGTTTCTGTAAGATCAATTGATTTTGCATATAATACTTCAACTGTATTGTCAGATGCGTTTTATGTATTAAAAGATACAGTGTCACCAGTAATTATTGATAATCAAAACGGAGACGATATTTGGCGAAGGTTCGGTGGGACAACTTATGATGTTGATTTTGAAGATTACGAATCTTTACTAAACAAGGCGGAATACATCGTTCGCAGTGGCCCTAATTACACAGATCCTGAATGGCAACACGGTTGGGTACAGATTTTTAGTTCTACTGGTGTACAGAAATATACTACAAACTGGGGTGTAAATTTTACGAATCTTACCGAAGGAGTAAATTATATTTTTGTCCGCGCGAAAGATGTTGCAGGTAATACAAACGAAACCTCAGAGTATGTATTTTACATTAAAAAAGATATATCACCACCGTCTATAGTAAATTATCAAACAGGTGATTATACTTGGAGAAATACTTCAGGGACGTTATATAACGTATTTTTCCAAGATACAATCTCAGGTGTAACAACTGCACAGTATAGAATTATAGGACCTACTGGCGATGAGATAGTCAGTTGGACAAACATTTTTGGTGGTACAGTCTCATATACAAACTATAATTCCTCATGGGCAATTTCAGAGTTTGCATTTAACCAACTTCTTGAAGGTACAACAAATTATGTCTATGTTCGTTGTAATGACTATGCAGGTAATAGTTTTTCGTTAACAACACCTGCATTTTTTATATTAAAAGATACAACATCGCCATATTGTGAAGTTAAACGAGATGAATACATACGTGTTAATTATCTTAACAATATAGATGTTGATTTTTTTGACCCGCCTGTTTTAGGAAGACAGCCAGGTTGTTCAAAACTTGCTTCGGCAAAATATAAGATACATTCTTCTACACAACAAACAGGAGAACTCGTTAAAAATTGGACTGATATACCAGAATTTATACCAGGAACAACTTATTTTGTAGATAACTGGAGTATAGATTTTAATGTAATAAAAGACACAGGTGTTTGGTATTATGTGAGTGTTGAAATAAAAGATTTTGCTGGTAATACAACAACATATATTGATGCCTTCAAGGTTAAAAAAATTGAAACTAATATTAAGATAACTTCAAATGAAGAAGGTGATTTTGTATGGTACAATTCAAGTACAACATTTTTACAAAAATATTATGATGTTGACTTTGAAGCAGAAAATCAAATTTCAACAATAAGCGTAGTTGTGTATAACAAACCACAGGGGAATGGTGATGTAGTAGTTAGTGAAACAATAATTCTTAATCCCAATAATAATTCTTATACACAAAACTGGCAACTTAAACCATCAACATTTACCAATGATAGTTATATCTGGGACTTACTCGTAGATGGGACAAACTATGTCTGTGTTATAGTTTATTGTATTGACGAAAGTTCTGCTACGATGTATGATGTATTTTTTGTAAGAAAAGATACAACTCCGCCTGCACATACATTTTTACTATATCCTTTAAACAATTCTGCTATTAACCAGCTCGTAGTAAATTTTAGTTGGCAGCCAGTATCTGATCTTACATCTGGTACTTCTGAATATATATTACAAATTTCAACTAACACAGATTTTGATGTGATATATATTTCTTCACTGACAAAGTTAAACTTTACACTTTGTGATTTGCAGTCAGAGTCAACATATTATTGGCGTGTACGAGTAAGAGATAATGCTGGTAACTTATCTAATTTCAGCAGTATCTATAAAGTTTGGGTAGATACAACACCTCCAACACCAGCAATAATATTAACTCCGTCTAGCGGCACAATTTCTAATCTTCTTTCACAAACATTTGTTTGGAACCCTTCATATGACAACTTTAGCGGTATATTAAATTATACCTTACAAGTTTCAACTTCATTATCCTTTATCCCTGTAAGTTTTTCTTCTGTTACTTTGAACACTTTTGCTAGTCTTTCTTTAAGACAAGGATTTTATTTTTGGCGTGTAAGAACAATTGATAAAGCTGGGAATATCACTTTATCTACTCAAACATTTACTTTACACATAGATACTACAGCACCGTCTATACCAACATTAGTAAGTCCTAATATGAATTTTACTACAAACTATGCAATTATAACATTTTTATGGAATATATCAGATGACAGTGGTTGGCGAGGAAATTCTGGAGTAAAAGGATATGAATTTTATATTTCAACAACAACAGATTTTTCAGTTTATACTTCCTCGCAATTTTGTTTAACTAATTATCTTAGTTTAAGTTTAACTGAGGGTGTTCATCACTGGCGTGTCCGCGCAATAGATAATGCTGGTAATATTTCATCCTATAGTTCATACTTTACACTGATTATAGACACTTCACCACCTGTGATTATTGATAATCAACAAGGGGATGACCAATGGCGAAATTCTGCTGTTAGTTACGATGTAGATTTTGAAGATAAACTTTCAAAATTAAATACAATACAATACTGTATTTACTCATCCACTGATCAGTCTGGGTCTCCTATAAAAGATTGGACTACTATTGTTTCAAACTTAAATTCTCCGTCTTTCACAACAAATTGGGAGGTTGACTTTTTAACATTACCGGAAGATACTACTTGTTATGTTTCAGTTCGTTGTTGGGATAATCTGTTACAATACTCAACTTCATACAATGTATTTTATGTATTGAAAGATATCACAAAGCCGTCCATTATAG
The DNA here is from genome assembly GCA_025059805.1 of Endomicrobiia bacterium. Lineage (GTDB taxonomy): Bacteria > Elusimicrobiota > Endomicrobiia > DTEH01 > DTEH01 > JANXDG01. Next base: position 4,228 of record JANXDG010000004.1, on the reverse strand, counting down.
ATAACCAGCCTGGTGACGACATATGGAGAAAAACAAATAATGGTTTGTACAATATTAATTTTGTAGACACTGGCGGCGCAAAGTTGCAAAAGTTTGAGACTAAAGTAATGTCTGGTCCACTTAATTCAGGTACAACAATACAAGGTTGGATATTAAACGATGAAGTTAACATTTTTGGAACCACACATTATGCTCAACCCTGGAAGTTAAAAGATACAACTTGGAATTTATTGCCGGAAGGAAAATCTTATGTTTCAGTAAGAGTTTTTGATAATTCATATTCACCATCTTTAGGTTACAATATGGATACTTTAGTTGATGCTTTCTATGTGTTAAAAGATACAACACCACCAGATATTGTTGATAATCAACCAGGTGATACACAATGGCGTAATTCAAATTATACATTCTACGATGTTGATTTCAAGGATTCATCTTCAGGTTCTGGTATAAAAGAAGTACAGGTAAAGGTTTCAACAGGTTCAGAAATTGATATAGCTAACTGGACAACAATTATCACTACGAACACATATAACTATACACAAAACTGGCAATTACAAGAATCTATATGGAAAAACTTGCTGTGCGAAGTAACTAATTATATTTCTGTACGCGTGTTTGACTTTGCAAATAATGTTTCAACACTTACAAATGTATTTTTTGTACTAAAAGATACGATACCGCCAAGAATTGAGAATTTACAAGCAGGAGATAATGTGTGGAGGAAACAAAATAACGGTGTCTATAAAGTATATTTCTATGACGACGGTGGCTCAAAATTAAATAAATTTCAACTTTGTGTTTCAACAAAAGGATATAATGTTGAACCGTTAATTCTTAATTGGACAGATTCAGAAGTTTTAATTTACGGTACAACATTTTATGTTAACGACTGGCAGTTACCACAAAATATTTGGGAATTATTACACTCAGGTACAAATTATATTTCAATTAGAGTAACTGATAACGCATATTCTACTACAACATTAACAAATGGATTTTATATTTTAAAAGATACTCAGCAACCAACAGGACTTGCAGTTACCCCTGCGTATTCGTCAACTAATACTTTTAATGTAACTTATCAAGCTGTGGATTACGGTTTTTCTGGTATTCAATATGTAAAACTTTACTACACATTGCAGACACAAGCACCATATACCTGGTTGCATTATATAACAACGACTTCTTTAATAATTAGTTTTACAGCAGCACAAGAAGGAAACTATGGATTTAAAGTTGTAGTATATGATAACGCAGGTAATACGGACGAATTAGACCCTCCACTAGCTACAATACCGCCTGAAGCAACTACATTAGTTACTTTTTCCGCACCCATTATTTCTGACCAGCAGGAAGGTGATGATATCTGGAGAAATTCACCTAAAGCTGACGGGTATGCCGTATACTTTTATGATTACGTTTCTGGTTTAGATTCTGCAGAGTATATAATCCGAGCAGGGCCTAATCCAACTGATGAAGTTATAAAAGAATGGACTTATATATTTAAATCAACCAACGTCAACTCTTATACTCAAAAATGGCATATTGATTTTGATTTATGTAAGGCAAGTTGGAACTATATCTCAGTACGAGTATGGAATTTAGCGGGGCTAACCACTACTGTTAACAATGTTTTCTATGTAAAAAAAGATACACAGGCACCGATTGTTTCTTATAACGAATTTTCGTCAGGTGGGGATGATGTTTGGAGAAATAATTTTAAACCTTCTGGATACGATGTTGATTTTTATGATGGTTTATCATATTTATCAAAAGCAGAATATTACGTTGGTACTTCATCTGATATAAATACTGCGCAGACGATTATCAACTGGCAAACGATCGCTTCTGGTATATCCTCTCCAACATATAACACTAATTGGCAGGTAGATTTTAATTCTCTTGCAGAATACACAACAAACTATGTATTTGTTCGTCTTAGTGATATTGCAGGGAACCTTGCAACATATTATGCTTTTTATATTCTCAAAGACACAACTCCTCCATATTTTGTAAACAAAGAATTAGGTGGTGATTTAAACTGGAGAAAAATACAAAGGTTCTACGATATTGACCTTTTTGATACAATATCTGCAGGTAGAACTGATAAGTTGTACAAATTAGAATATTCCGTCTGGAGTTTACCTAACTTGTCAGGTACAAACTTAATCTCATGGACAACACCTCATACTAATGCAATTGATATTAAAACAACCTATTATGTGACTGATTGGGCGGTTAATTTTGATTTACTACAAAATGGGACAAATTATGTTTCTGTTCGTGGTTTTGATTTAGCAGGTAATACTACAATGTTTGTTGACGCGTTTAGGATCCTAAAAGATGTCCAACCGCCTACTGTTGAAGATAATCAATCTGGCGATGACATCTGGCGAGGTATAAACGAAGCTGTGTATGACATTGATTTTATAGATTTGCATTCTGGTTGTACATCTTTTGAGACGATAGTTTTTTCTAATCCAAATATGGGCGGTAATTTAATAGATAACTGGCGCTTAATAATGTCAACTAAAACAACAGAATTTAGAGAAAACTGGAAGTTGAAAGATGAAACATTTAATAACATGAACGAAGGATTAAATTATGTTTCTGTCCGAGTTTATGATAATGTTGGCAATGTATCTATTTCAACAGATGTGTTCTATGTTAAAAAGGATACTACACAACCTACAATATCAGATTATGAACCGGACGATGAAAATTGGTATAACTCAGGCAGAGCTTATAATGTAGATTTCTATGATGGATTGTCACAGCTTAATTCTGCAGAATATACTGTGTTTACGCAAGAAGGACAATCTGGGACACAAGTTTTACCTTGGACACAAATATTTTCAAATCTTTATTCAACTTCTTACACTTCTGATTGGAATATTAACTTTGGTGCACTTGTTCAAGGATACAACTTTGTTTCAGTAAGAGTCAAAGATTTTGCTAATAATACTACAACATATGTTGATGTTTTCTATGTTAAAAAAGATACAGTTGTACCAAGCCAGATCACTGGTTTAGCTTCAACAACCGGTATAAACGAAGGTGAGATAAACCTTTCCTGGGTAGCACCGTTTGATCCTCAACCAGGTTCAGGGGTAAGTCAATATATTGTTAAGTTTGCGACGATACCAATAAATCAATACAACTTTGATACTGATCCCAATGTGAAAACATATGTTCAAGGATGGATTCCTAAGACACCTGGGAGTATTGAAACAAAAACACTAACTGGCCTTTCTCAAAATAGAAATTATTATGTAGCAATAAAATCAATAGATGCTGCTGGTAATATTTCAATTTTATCATCAACCGGTCCTACAAAAGCAAAGGAAGATACAACGCCTCCTGCTAATATAACAACTTTATCTGCGCAAGCAGGTCCTTATTCTGGACAGATAACACTTAGTTGGCAAGCTCCTGGTGATAACGGATTGCAAGGTAACCTGTTTGGTACATATATTGAAGGTGATGAATATTCTGGGTATTACAAAATAAGATATTGGAAGAAAGTTTCAACACCGACGGGTTGGAATGATAACATAGGTTATATTGGAGAAGTAGATGGTCCACTGCCAGTAGAAGTAGGTTATATTCAAACCTTTACATTTAGTGGGCTTGAGATAGGTTCAACATATTGGTTTATGATAGGTGTTTGGGATAAAGCTGGTAATTTTTCAACTTCAACTTTTGTAAGCAGTTTTCCTGTACCACCTGGACCTGCAAATGGAAACATAATGTGGGCTACTACTGTGGCACCTACGAACCAGCCAAGAACAAGGAGGTATCTTGCTCCATTATGGGAAGGAAGTTTTAGTACTGGACCAGTAGCTTCTGCTACAATTAGATGGGTAAGATTAGTCTCTTGTCCTACATTCAGGAATGAAAAAATTGCTGGTATTCTTGCAGGTAACGCAGCGGCTAGTTCTGGACGGTTATATTTACAACGTTATGATGGTGTAAACAATCAATGGGCAGATATGCTTGGTCAGGTAAACTCAACTTTAATAGATGATAGATATCGTGCGTTTGATTTAGCTTATGAAAATAATTCCGGTAGATGTATAGTTGTTTACTATAACGGTACTGCTGGACAAATTCAGTACCGTGTATGGTCGTCAACTTCACAAAGTTGGGTTATCGGTCCTACAAATTTTATTCTCAGCGGTATTACAGGTGCTATATATTGGGTACGGCTTGAACCACGACCTAA
>JANXDG010000048.1 GCA_025059805.1 Endomicrobiia bacterium | reverse complement strand
TTTTTGCTACAATGTTACTTGGGAAGCGTTGTACTAAGATGTTGTATTCTTTTACTACTTCATTATATCGTCTTCTTTCTGTTGCGATTCTGTTTTCTGTTCCTGCGAGTTCATCTTGAAGTCGGATAAAATTTTCGTTTGATTTAAGTTGGGGATAGTTTTCTGCTATTGCTAACAATCTTGCTAAAGCGGATTCAACCTCTCTTGAAGCAACGATTTTTTCCTGTATAGTTTTTGCTCCTGCAAGTTTTGCTCTTGCGTCTGCTATGTATGTAAAAATTTCTTTTTCATGTTTTATATAGCCTTTGACAGTATTTACTAAATTTGGAATTAAATCGTATCTTCTTTGTAGTTGGTTTTCAACTTGTGCCCACGCTGCTGTTATACCTTCGTTTAAACTTACGAACTTGTTATATATGGAAACATATGTTGAGATTAGTATGAAAAAAGTTATCGCTACTACGATTAAAACAATCCATAATTTCTTCATAGATTTACTCCTCCTTATTATTTAAACTTATCTACATAACTTATAATTTTCTCAATTTGTTCTACATATTTTTCAAAAAGTTCTTCAACATCATATTTTTTAGCTTCTTTTATATTCTGTTTTAGATGCAAAATTTTTTCAAAAGGTTCCACATCTATGTCTATGAAATCTTTTATCATATTTAAAACTTCAACTTTTTTAACAGGCGGTGTTTTGCCGACAAGATGCAGTACACTTTTAAACAATACTAAGAATGTTGAAATTGTATCAATTAGTAATCTTTTGATTTTTCTTTTGTTTCCTTTTGTTATGATATATGCCTGTCTTAATTTTAGTAGTTTACTTTTTAGTTCAAACTCACATTCATGCCTTAGATTTTTGAGATCTATCTCAAGATTTTCAAATGGGTCATCTCCGTATAACACTTTGTGATTTTGTTTTATATCTAAAAATTCTATCGGAAAAACATCGATAGAACTATAAAACATTTTTGTATCAAAGACCAAAGGCGGAGTATTTTTCTCTTTTAGCCATTTATGAAACGGTTTCACTAATAGTTTTAAATTATCAAATTTTAATTCCTCAATAATTATAAGTATGTTATAATCAGAATATTTTGTATCTTCTTGTGATGCTTTTGACCCATAAAGTATTACAGATTTTAGTTTAGTCCCTATCGTATTTTTTAATTCTTGGATAAAATTTTCAATTATCTTTTGCATAGGTTTACATCCTCCATATGCTCTGGATAAAAACTACGTTTGTTATTAACTATGAACCTTGAACCGTGAACTGTGAACGGTGAACTCTGAACAATGAATTACCAACCTCTCGTAGCACCGCCACCACCACTTAACCCACCACCAAACCCGCCAAAGCCACCACCGAACCCTCCTCTGAAACCTCCTATGTGGAACCCACCTGTGGATGTTGTAATCCAAAAACCTAAAAATGGTCGGCGTAAAATTATACTCAACACTATTAAAAAGAATAAAATTTGTACAAAAATTTCCAGAGGATTTTGTTCTCTTAGTTTTATATTTTGATAAATTTCACCTGTAAGTTCAACACCTGCATCATTAGCTATAACTTTTGCTATCGCTGCTGTACCGTATAGAATACCATCTGAAAAGTTCCCTTGTTTGAAATATGGTACAACATATTTATCCAAAATTTCACCACATAAACCGTCAGTAAGTATTGCTTCAAGACCATAGCCAACTTCAATCCTTACTTTTTTGTCTTCTGACGCTACAATTAGCATAACTCCGTTATCTTTTCCTTTTTTGCCGACACCCCATTTTTCAAAAAGTCTCGTTGCAAGATCTTCAATAGTATATCCTTCAAGAGACTTTATAGTGACAACAGCAATTTCTGCTGAAGTTTTTTGTTCTAATTCTATTATAATACTTTCTATCCTAAATTTTGTTGTTTCGTCAATTATACCTGCAAAATCAGATACCCATCCTTGTGGAGTGTAGTTGTTTACAAATTCTCTTGTAAAAATAAAACTGGTAAGTAGTATTGTAGTTAAAATTATGAGTTTAAAATTTATTTTTGACATTTTTAGATTTGGTTCCCTGTTAGCATATAATATATCTCTTTATACTTTTTAGATGTGGTTTCAATAATTTCTTGTGGAAGTTTAGGTCCAGGATATGTTTTGTCCCAGCCGGTTGATTCTGTATAATCTCTTACATATTGTTTGTCTAATGAAGGTTGGGGTTTTCCTTCCTCATATTTATCTTTAGGCCAGAACCTTGAAGAGTCTGGTGTTAAAATTTCATCAATTAAAATAATTTTTCCTGTCTTTTCTTCAACACCAAATTCAAATTTTGTATCAGCAATTATTATTCCACGTGTTTCAGCATACTCTGCTGCTTTTTTGTATAATTCAATTGATTTTTGTTTTATAAACTCTGCTTTGTCTTTTCCAATGATTTCCGCTGCTTTTTCAAAAGTAATATTTTCGTCGTGTCCTGTTTCTGCTTTAGTAGAGGGTGTAAAAATTGGTTGAGGAAGTTTAGATGATTCTTTTAGTCCCTCTTGTAGTTTTATACCACATACAGTTTTTGACTTTTGGTATTCTTTTAGCCCACTACCAGATAAATATCCCCGCACTATACACTCTATAGGTAGTACTTTTGCCTTTTTTACTACCATTGTGCGGAGTTCAAGAATATCTTTGTATTTTTTAAACTCTTCAGGAAGACCATCTACACCAAAACTGATTATGTGATTTTCAATTATATCTTTTAGATATTCACACCAAAATTTTGTAAGTTGTGT
>JANXDG010000039.1 GCA_025059805.1 Endomicrobiia bacterium | reverse complement strand
TTGATAGGTTCTACTGCGAACATTATTGCGTTAGGTATGTTAGAAAAAAAGTATAATACGAAAATCAAATTTTTTGATTGGATAAAAGTAGGAATTATTGTTGGTTTAGCTACAATGATAATATCTTATCTTTTCCTTATACTTTATTAGTATTGTTTAGAACTTAACAAGAAGCGAGACACGATGTGTATCACCTAACTCGCCAAATGGGACAAATGCATAGTCAATTCCTATATTCCATATACGAAAACCTAAACCTGCACAAAGTCCTACAATTGAACCTAACGATGCTGTATCATAGCCGGATTTATACCCACATCTTACGGCTATGTTTGGTATAACCCAATATTCCCCACCTAACGAAAGATAAAGTTTTTGGTCAACTATAAATCCGTCAATTTCTGTTCCAACAGTTAGTTTCTTTTGGGGTTTTGCTGCTAAAGCAAATTTTAGGTTTAATGGTAGAGGGTCAGTTTCATTCTTAAATTTTATTCCGTAAGATATATTTTGTATTAATATAGCAGTGTTAATTTTTTCTGTTGGTGAATACATTAAAGCTATATCTAAACTGAGAGTGTATGCTACAATTTGGTCAATTTCTGATTGTATAAACTTTATATTACCTCCAAGATTAAGACCTGGTAAGACCTGCGGTAGTGGATTGTTTTTTGCATATGCAACTGTTAACGCTATATCTTTTGCATTGAAGTTTCCAAGTAGTTCTTCTTTTTCATTCCTTTTCTCAATGTCTTTAACAATTAAATATGTAATACCAAAAGCTATGGGTCCAAAAGTAGCATCAGGTTTTGCATAACCTAAAAACCCAAAGTCAACATCTGCAAAGTATTTAAGATAAGTTGCTGAAAGTTCGTTTTTTTGTAGTTGTACAAGTCCCGCCGGGTTAAACCATAACGCGTAAACATCATCGCTTACCGCAGAAAACGCTCCTGCCATACCAAGCGCTCTCGCTGAAGGACCGATTTTAAGAAACTGTGCACCAGTTGTACCAACACCTGCATACATAGCGTGTATTAAGACAATTAAAGTGATTAAAAAACTTATTATACCTTTTGTTTTCATAAATAATCTTTACCTCCTATTTTTCATAATACTATTTTATACAAAGTTTTTATTTTAAAATCACTATTTTATGCGGGTTAGAAAGTTTCTCACCTTTAAGTTTAGCTATTAAGAAGTACACACCGCTTGCACATTTCTCACCTTTATCGTTAGTTCCATCCCATTCTGTATAATAACAATATCCACCTGTTTTCTCACCTTCATTAATTGTTTTGACAAGTTCACCAGCAAGATTGTAAATATAAAATTTAAGTTCGCCATTTTTCCCTTTTGGTAAGAAATACTTTATAACTGTACCTTTAGTAGTTTGGTTCTGCGGAATAACATCTGAAAGATATACATTCTTTTCTTTAAGGTCAAACGGATTAGGGAAGTTGTAAACTTTAAACTCGGTACCTGTATATACAGCACCTAAAGAAGGATCTACCTTAAACACAGCAAATACACCTTTTTGTGAAGTTCCCGCAGCAGGGTTGATCTTGTAAACACCATCTGAAACTACTGACTTTGCAGGCGTTTTTTTAGTTTTAAAAGTTGTTCCAGGTTCAAGTGTATCAGTTTCTACAGCGACGGTACCACTTAATGGGTCAACCGTGGTAGCACCTGGTACTACCTTCCATGGACGTTGAGTATCATCAGGGTCATAGTAGTAAACTCTTAAATTCTTAAGTTCTTCCTCTTTTACTTTATCTCTATCGTAATTCAACGCAATAGAGAACGGTTTGTTCACTTGTGCTTTTGAAAGCGCTATTTCATATACATCGCTTGCCGTGATATCTTCCAACCTACTAGTTAAAGTGTAAAACATTTGTTTAGATGTCTTTGACATTTTAAACATTGGCAGTGAAGTTAAGAACCCACCAATCGGCATTGTAGCAAATTCCTCTGGGATAAGTGTACCAGGGTCAAGTTGCGTCTCAGTATTATCCGAACGTTCATCGTCAATCAGAATAGAACCACCTTCTGCAAGTTCATCTACTACTTCTTTCTTTGTATCAATTAACGATTTCTGACTAAAAGTAATTGTTTCAGTAATACTTTCTTCTTCACTCATACCATAGAAACCTTTAATTTTTAATGTATAATATTCTTCAGTAGCATAGGTTGGAAGTTCAACAAGAAGTTCATAAGTATTCTTAGGTCCTTTTATAGGTAACGCTCTAACCTTTCTTTGTTCATCAAAAGTTTTACCAATAGAGTAATAACATTCAGGAACTTTCACTAATGGACGAAGTGATTCTATTATAAACTTAAATACATAAGGGTTCTCCGTACGTTTCATTATAACTTTCAACCTTGGCGGTGCTGGCTCAACAGTAAAATCTATATCTTTTATAACATCTGTGCTAACATAAACAAGTTTGTAATGTACGGGTCGTTCAGGAACAAACGCAAAAACATAATAAGTGTTTCCAACAATTACATCGGGTATAATATATCTTCCTTCAGTGTCAGTTTTAACAATGATAGATGGTATATACTTACCAGGGGTTAAAACATTTTCTGTCTCGTTATATGCAACAACTTTAGCTCCAGTAAATATGTTTTTCTTACTTAATCCACTTTCACGAACATAAATTTTACCTATAATCTTCCCAGTTGCTTTCTTAAGTTGGATATGAACTGTCTTATTGTTTTCTGTACCAACACTAACCTTTATTCCATCCGTTGCATAACCAGTTTTGCTAACATCTATCTTATAAACACCTGAAGGTAACCCTGTAATAACAAACTTGCCATTACTATCGGTTAACACTTTTTTGTTAATCACTCTGTGTGTTAAAATAACATTAGCTTCGCTTACAGGTGTATTATTATCATCTTTAATATATCCTGTAATTGTAAACCCTTGAGGTGCATCTTCATCAAAGTTTATATCAACCTTCGTTATTCCTGTAGAAACAGTAACAATTTTCGTTACTGGAGGATAATTTTTTGTTTCACATATTAAAATATATTTACCTGCAGGAAGATTATCTATGTAGAATCCAACTGGTGAAGCAACAACAGGATCATCACTGTTTACTAACTTATTCAATTTTTCAACATCACCGGATTCAATCGCAACTAACCATTTATCTAACTCCTGCATATTGTTACTTTTTGGATAGACACCGGCATAACCACGCCAGTTCCCTTCTAAATCATACAACATCACTGTAGGTAAAGATTTGAAAAATTCCATAATGTTATTCTTAATTTTTTCTGCATCTGTTTGAAGAAATATATTTTTACCTTTAACTCGACCTTCTATAATACCTGAACCCATCACACCAGCACCCATCATTATCTGAAAAGTTCCACCTTGAATAAGTTCCTCCTCTTTCACATTAACATTTTCTGCTTTACTTATAACTGTAAGATATTCATCAGGACTATTCTGGAAATTATATTGGTTTGCTGGTGCATCAGGTCCGTAAAACCTCGCCATTACCATATATAGATTATACTTTCCAATAGGAAGTTTACCTGTTTGCCAATTTTTGTTTTCTTTGTCATATCCAAAGAAATAAATATATTTATCTTCAGTCACACCTTCACCTCTTATTAGCATAAGAATGTCATTCCCTTTAAGAACAACATCTGAGGGTATCGCGAGTATACCATAACCTAAAACACTATGTGTTGACCTTTTAGTATAGTCAACTTCAGGCACATCTGGCGGTAGCGGAGCTATCAGTTCACACATTACACCATCTTTAGCTACAATTTCAACAAAAGTTGTCTCGCCAGCGGAAACACGAACATTATGAACAACTATAGGTGGGTATAAAAGTTTTTCACTACCACTGTTTTCAAAATACTGTTTTATCTCCACAAACAAAGTATATTTCCCTGGAGGGACACCTTCTGCTATGAATTTTGTTTTATCCTGCACCCAAGTTGCTATATGAAAAACTTCTTTATAATCTGCATCTATATTAATTGCTCTTATCGTAGCCATAAGATGTACCCCGGATACGCTCTTTGCTACAAAATAACTTCCGTCAGGAAGTTTTATTCTTCCTTCTAACCTACCTGCTTTTATCATCTTTATTGTTGGAAGTTGCCAGAACTGTCCCTGCTGTGTGATTATAGCAGTTGTATTATATTTTTTCGCTGGGACCCACTTGTCTGACTTTATATCAACATAATAAGCACCTATTGGAACTTTAATATTTAAGTTTGCGTCATTCCTGTTTTGATTTGATGTGTATGAAGCATGTATGTTTGTATCATAATATACTGGTTCTCTTTCCAACCGTTTATGTGTCTGTGGATCTATAGGTATAGCCATTGCTCTTACAGAACCTATATCTACATTTTCGCCAATAGGAAATTCTATCATACCATTTATAGTTGCTGTGGTAACCAAGGGAATATCAGGTAAATCTATTTCAATAATCTCTGTATTTTCGCTAACTAAGATATGACTAGCTGTACTATAAACTACGGTTTTAAATGTATCTGAAGTGATAACAATTCTTCTATCGTCCCCTGTTCTGTAATATGGGAACTCACTTGAGATAGTTCGTTTTTGGTCACTCCCATAGTTGTAAATATATCTCCAGTTCCAACCATCTTTAGGGTTAGGTTCACCTTCTCCTTTCCAATAGTATTGAGTAGCACCTTTTGAGAATATCATATGGTTTATCTCTAAATTATACTGTCCAGGATTTAAACCTATAAATTCAAAATAACCATCTCCACGTGATACAGTGGTTGCCCAGGTACCTAAAAACAAACGTTCACCTATAGATAAAAACTGATACGGACCTTGGAATATATCTCGTTCTGGAGTGAGTGTTATCCAAGCGTCAGGTAAAGGTTTGTTTACTTCACCTTTTAAAATAAGTCGTCCTCTAATCACACCTGTAGCTACATCAAGAAAATATTTAGGTAATACCACGCGTGTCTGTCCATCATACCAGTAGCCTTTATCATTTGGTTTATCATATACGGAATTATATCCTAATTTCGAAATCATAACTGAATAAGTTGAAGGTAGTATCTCCCATCGTAGGAAGGCAAACCGTCCTGAAGCGTCAGTCATCGTTCTATACTCTAACCCACCATATGGTTCACCTTTAAGAACAACGAAACATCCTGACACAGGCCTGCTTGATCTATCTAACACCATACCTTCAAATGCAATATCTGATGGTATTACTGATGGTGCTCCTTCAGACCTTGCTGTTGAAACATACCCCAGTCGTATAACTTCAGGATGTTCCGTAGTTAAGTTTGAAACTACTATAGTTGAAACTATAACCTCAGCACCTTCGTTCTTCACTGGCAAAAAAACAACTAATTTGTAAACCCCAACAGTTGCAGGTGGGACATTGTCCAATACGAACGGTCCTGAACCTTTCGCAATAAGAAACGCTGTAAGTTCGTCTGTAATTTTATGTCGGAGTTCACAACCAACTAAATCTTGAAGAGTAAGTTGGACACCTTGAGGGTCAACAATAGTAAATTTTAACCGTCCTACTTGGAAAGAAGTAGGTGCGGGGGTTAACCTGTACGGTGTAGATGTTAAATCTTTGTTTTCATTATCTGACTGAAACCTAACTTCAACTAACTGTTTTCTTACAATTTGTTCTTTAATTGTTGGTAGATACCTATGCATTGAAAAACCTATTTTGTAGACCAACCTACGGCCTGAGCTATCCATAGCGGAAAGGTTGCTAAAAGTTGCAATACCATTAGTATCAGTTAATGTTGCATCACATAGATGAAACAATGGTTCATCTTTCCCTTCTGGTATCGGTGCTATCATTACCCTAACACCAGAAAGTGGGTTGTTGTTAGTATCCACAACCTTTAAACTCAAAGTTGCTGAAAATAATATGTTAGATAAAAAAAGGGGTAATATAATAAAACTTTTAATGGTAATATTTTTCATAACTTATTCCTCCTCTTTGTTCAACAATATTTAATTTCATACAATTTAATATTATAGTGATCTTCAATATATTTGCCAACTATGTGTGACAAAAATCACATAGGTTAATATTCATAAGTTAACCCTAAAAAATAATTGAAACAACTATAGTTATATTTATAAAATCTTTCATATTTCATATTTGATGAAACTATATTATAACTTGTTGCTAACTTCACTGAGAAACCTTTGAGTAATTTCTCAACCGGATAAGTACAACTTAACCCTAAAAGGTTCATCTGTTGAGAAAGTTTTTGGTCTGCATAATTTCCAACTTCATCCCTTGCAAGATTTGTTAAATAAGTTTTATAACCAACATCCCACCATAAGGAAAAACAAATATATGGTCTTTTTGTTCCAAGATAAACATTTATGGATGGAGATAAAATGTTTTCAATATAATCATAAGAGTTTTCAGTAAACTTTGTAAATGAAACATCGTATGAGTTTTGGTTAGAATCATAAAACTTAACTATGTCTGTTATTGATAGTGTCATTCTGTCAAAATTAAAAACACTGTTCAACCGTAAGGTGTGTAAAGTGTCAACTCTAAGTTTATCTTCAAATCTTCCAACAATATTAACGATATGTTGTTCACTAAAAGTTTTAAATGAAATATTATATAAAACTTGAACTAACAAGTTTTTTGTTAAACTAAAACTTCCTTCAACAAAACTATCAATACTGTCATAATCCAGAACATTTCTTCCTACATTTTTTGAAATTTCAGTATAAGTTGTTGTATCTATTGAAATCTTATATTCAGGTTTTGAAACTAACGATTGGTAATTTGGATATCTCATCGTGTAATAATCTAATCCTATACGTACTAAAAATCTATCAGAAAACTTGGCCTCAATTTCACTACCAAAATTAGTTTTTTGATAATCAAAAAGACCTTTTTGCCATTCCTCATCCTTTGTTTCTTTTAAGTATTCAATCTTATATGTTCCTTTTATTTTAAACTTTAAAGACGAAGAAACTTTATATACATATTTTAAACCTAACGGACCAAGGGTTAAACATTCCTGTGTCAATGTCCCACCACCAACAAGTTCTTGTACATCTTTTGTCCCTCTGTAGATAAAACTAAAAAGTGGTATCAATGTATGTTCTTCAGAAAAACCTACCACAGGTGAGATAAAAATGTTAACATTACCACCAAAAGATGTACTTTCGTTCTCCAAAAAATACTGTCCACCTAAAATACTTGTCTTCACCACAGGGATAATTCTTATACAGAAAGATATTGCTGGGAAAAACACGGATAAAAATACAAAAATATAATTCCTTTTCTTCACTGCTCTCCCTCCCCAAAGAATAAAATATATAATCTTTAATCTTTTGGTACTTGCAAATTTATCAGGCCGGAATCAATTAATAGTTTTGTGGAACACACAAGATCTATCTTATTCTGCGGTCCTTTGAACTCGTTTGATTTATATACAATTTCAAGGTTAAGTTCTTTTGCTTTCTGGTTAATTTCTTGCGA
>JANXDG010000036.1 GCA_025059805.1 Endomicrobiia bacterium | reverse complement strand
TTATGTATGAACAATACTGGGGATTAACAGAGAAACCGTTTGAAAACACGCCTGATCCTAAGTTTTTTTACAACTCGCCACAACATGAAGAAGCGCTCGCAAGGATGATCTACACAGTGCGGGAATCTAAAGGTGCGGGATTACTTACAGGCGTGTATGGTTGTGGTAAGACACTTCTTGCTCGTGCACTTCTTAAAGAATTACAAAAAGATGTATATAAGGTAGCAATAATAACCAATCCTAAACTTGACGAATTAGAAATGTTAAGAATGATTTGTTACGGCTTGGGCTGTCCTGATGTACCTACAAGGAAAGCGGATGTAATTGTTAAACTTGAAACAATATTGAAAGAAAATTTAATGGACGGTAAAAAAACTGTAGTTATAGTTGATGAAGCACATAGTATAGATAACGCTAACATTTTTGAAGAATTAAGATTAATCCTAAACTTTCAACTGGAAGACAAATTTTTAATAACATTACTCTTACTTGGACAACCGGAATTAAAAGAAAAAGTGGAAAGTATAAAACAACTTAACCAAAGGATTGCTATGAGGTACCATCTAACACCGCTTAATCAAAAGGAAACTTCTGAATATATCGCTCATAGGTTACGTATAGCACAGGCAAAAGAAAATTTTTTTCTTACGGACGCAGTTGAGGTAATTTTTCAATACTCTGGAGGTATCCCAAGAAAAATTAACCATATTTGCGATACTGCTTTGTTAGCAGGTATGGGTAGTAATCTTAAATCTATTACAGGAAATTTTGTTAAGGAAGTAATTGATAGTTTTTCATTATGATAGGAGGCAATAAATTAGATGAATATTTTAGTTATAGGTGCACATCCTGATGATTTTGAATTTGGCTGTGGTGGTACATTAATTTCATTTTCAAAAAAAGCAAAAATATACATACTTGTTATGAGTAAAGGAGAAGTTGGCGGTGATGCGTCAGTTAGAGAAAAAGAACAGGAAAAAGTATGTAAATTTCTCAATGCCAGACTTTACTGGGGTGGTAGGAAAGATACTAATATAGAGTTAAACAAACAACTAATAGATACAATAGAAGCGGTTATTAGAGGAACAAAACCAGATATTATCTTTTCACATTATCCTAAAGATACACATCAAGATCATCGCAATGTATCCGAAGCTACCATAACTGCTACACGATATATAAGAAATGTGTTGTTTTATGAAACACCGTCAAGTATAGATTTTACACCCACTGTTTTTGTAGATATCTCAAAAGTTATTGATAAAAAACTTATGTTGTTACGTATACATAAATCTCAAATTTATACAACCAAAATTAAAGGTCTTTCTATTCTTGAATCAGCAAGGTCAACCGCAATCTTTAGAGGATACCAAAACAGGACAAAATTTGCAGAAGGATTTGTGCCGTTACGGCTATCTTTGAAATTTGCTTTATGAAATTAAACTTTAGCTTTAGCAAAATTGTATTATTTTCAGTTGTTCTTAGTTTCATATTTATAAGAGAAATAGGTAGGCAAGCATATCTTATTGGTATAAGATGGGTTTATCTTCTTCTACTATCAGCGGGATTATCTTACCTATTAACACCGTTCGCAATTTGGATAGCAAATAAATTCAATATTCTTGATTATCCTTCCGAAAGAAAGATACATTCGCTACCTACACCACGTGTTGGTGGAATCGCAATATTTTTCGCAATTGTAATTACATTACTAAGAAATGTGCAGTTTACAAAAGAAATAATAAGTTTTTTGGTTGCTATATGTATAATTTTTCTTGTAGGTTTCTTAGACGATGTTTATGATTTACCTGCAAGTTTGAGGTTAGCTGTTCAAATTATTACAAGTTTGATAATTATATTTTTTGGCTACAGAATAACAGCAATTCCTCGTGGATTCCCATTTGAACATTTGCTTGAAGTAATTATAACAGTGGTTTGGTTTGTAGGCATAATAAACGCTGTAGCGTTTTTAGATGGAATTGACGGTTTAGTGAGTGGTTTTGGTGCGTTCTGTTCAACTATATTTTTAGTGATCGCTTTAACAACAGGACAGAAACATTTGAGTTATCTTTGTGCAGTTGTAGCTGGTAGTTGTCTTGGTTTTTTACCTTACAACTGGTACAAAGCGAAAACGTTTTTAGGCGAATGTGGTGCCACAGTGGTTGGATTTATGTTAGCAAGTATTTCAGTGATAGGTTGGTGGTCAGAAGAAAAACCTATAGTTTCCTTAACTGTTCCTGTTTTAGTACTTTCGGTTCCTATCTATGATATGATTTACATAACAATTTCTCGTATAGTAAGGGGTGAAATAAGATCAGTCAAAGAGTGGTTGGAATATACAGGTAAAGATCATATTCATCACAGGTTGTTAAATTTAGGTTTTCCTGTACCCTATGCGGTTGTGTTCATATTGCTTACAACATTATCTGTTGGTTTCTATTCACTGTTTATTAAATACTTTTGTCCAAATGATTTCACTGCAGTATTGTTGTTGGTTCAGGTATCACTCGTTTTCATTTTGATTACCATAATAATGATAACAAGTGCAAAAAAGAAGAATGAGATTATAAAAATCTAAAAATACAGGAGGTGAAAAGTTATGTGTGCAAAAATTTACCAAGGTAAACTTACTGGCAAAGATAAAAAAATATGTATAGTTGTATCAAGATTTAACGATTTTGTAACAAAACATATGTTGGACGGTGCAATAGATGTACTAGTAAGACATGAAGTTAAAGAAGAAGATATAGACGTAGTGTGGGTTCCTGGAAGTTTTGAGATACCATTTATGTGCAAACGTGCAGCAAAGACAAAAAAATATGATGGTATCATAGCACTTGGCGCTATAATAAAAGGTGATACTTCTCATAATGAATATATTTCTACCGAAGTTACAAAGGGTATAGCACAGGTAATGTTAGAGACAGATGTCCCTATTGCTTATGGAATAATTACGCCAGATAGTATAGAGCAAGCGATAGAACGTGCCGGTACTAAATTAGGTAACAAAGGTGCACAAGCAGCAATGACTTTGTTAGAAATGATTAATATAAAATTATGATTATTTGATAATTCTGCAGTAATATGGTACAGACACACAAAAAACATATCGGTATAAGGAGAAAATCAAGACTTCTTGCTTTAAATGTTTTATATCTTATAGATGTTGGAAATCTATCAATAGAAACAGCGATAAATTTTGTATTTGATCAAAGTCATAATTTTGCAGAAGGAATTAAAAGATTTTCTTCATTTCTTGTTATCGCGACATTACAAAACCTTGATATTATTGATGAACTAATAAAAAAACATCTTGAAAACTGGACAATAGAACGTCTTTCTGCGATAGACCGAAACCTGTTGAGGTTGGCAACTTCTGAGTTTATATGTTGTCCAGAAACACCGGTTTCAGTTATTATAAACGAAGCTATAGAGATTGCAAAAGAATATTCAACTAAAGATTCTGGAAGGTTTGTGAACGGTTTATTGGATAAGATTAAATTAGTAAGAGAAGATAAAAATTTTATAAAACGTTTTACGCAACCGCAACGTCCTGAAGATTTGTTTTGTTAATGGTTCAAATTAACAAAAATTATAAAGTAACAATTGCGAGGTAAAACTTTTATGAAAGAAAAAATTGACAAACAAAAGGTTTTATCTCGTATTAAACAACTAAGAGAATTAATCAAATATCATGATTATCGCTATTATGTCTTGAACCAGCCAGAAATTTCTGACTATGAATATGATAAACTATACAAAGAATTAAAACAGCTTGAAGAACAATATCCTGAGTTTATAACTCCGGATTCGCCTACACAACGTGTCTCTGGCGAAGTTATAAAAGAATTCAAACCTATAAAACATACATTTCCAATGTTGTCATTAGATAATACCTATTCAGAGAATGAAATCTATGATTGGGCAGAACGTATATCAAAATATGTACCACTGAAAAACTTAGAGTTCATTGTTGAACCAAAACTTGACGGGTTAAGCTGTACAATACATTATGTTGATGGTAAATTACATACTGCAGCTACTCGTGGTGACGGTGAAACAGGCGAAGATGTAACACTTAATGTAAAAACAATAAGAAGTGTGCCACTAACACTTGAGAGTAAGCATAAACTTCCGATACCAAAATTTTTTGAAGTTCGTGGTGAAGTTATAATGTTTAAAAAAGATTTTGAAAAACTTAATAAAGAATTACAACAGAAAGGACAACAAACTTTTGCTAATCCAAGAAATGCAGCAAGTGGTTCTTTAAGACAAAAAGATCCTAAAATTACTGCTTCGCGTCCGTTAAGATTTTACATTCATTCCTATGGTAAAATTGAAGGCAGTACAAAAGTTGAGTCAGACGAGGAATTTTTAGAATTATGTAAGAATTTTTCATTACCTGTTATTCAATACTTTAAAGTATGCAAAACAATAGATGAAGTTGTAAAATATTGTCTTGAATGGCAGAATAAACGTGACGAGTTAGAGTACGAGATTGACGGTATGGTGATAAAGGTTAATCAACTTAAATTTCGTGATACTATCGGTTCAACATTGAAAGCGCCAAGGTGGGCTATAGCATATAAATTTCCTGCAAGACAAGCAACAACAGTGTTAAAAAGTGTAGTAATGCAAGTTGGCAGGACAGGTGTTATTACACCAGTTGCCGAACTTGAACCTGTTGAATGTGGTGGTGTGACAATTTCTCGTGCAACATTGCATAATTTTGACGAAATTAAACGCTTAGGTGTAAGAATAGGTGATACAGTGTTAGTTGAACGAGCAGGCGAAGTTATACCCAAAATTGTTAAAGTTGTTGAATCTAAAAGGACAGGAAAAGAGAAAGAAATAGAAATTCCTAAAAAATGTCCCGTATGTGGAAGTAATGTTGTAAAAGAAGAACCTGAGGTAGCATATAGATGTCCGAATTCATCTTGCCCAGCACAAGTGATAAACAGTATTATACATTTTGCTAAACGTGAAGCTATGGATATTGAAGGATTAGGAGAATCAGTAGCAGAACTTTTGGTGGAAAAAAAGTTAGTTAAAAAACTTTCAGATATTTATTATCTTACTAAAGAACAACTTTTAAGTTTGCCGTTGTTTAAAGAAAAGAAAGCTAATAATTTACTTACTGCTATTGAACGATCAAAACAGAAACCTTTGAGTAAACTTTTGTACGGTTTAGGGATACGACATGTTGGTGAGAAAGCAGCCGAAGTTTTAGCGGAGCGGTTTAGTAGTATGGAAAAACTTATGCAAGCGTCAGAAATTGAGTTACAAAGTATCCCAGAGGTTGGTCCTGTAATGGCAAAATCTATAAAAGAATTTTTTGCGAACAAGTATTCACAAGAGATTATTACACAATTAAAAAAAGCAGGCGTGAATATGATACAACCTAAGGTTGAGAAAAAAGGAGCACAAATTTTTGCTGGGATGACAGTTGTTTTCACTGGCGAGTTGGATTCTATGACGAGAACCCAAGCTGAAGAAATAGTTAAACAAATGGGAGGGAATACAGCATCGTCAGTATCAAGGTCTACTTCACTTGTAGTTGTTGGTAGAAATCCCGGTTCAAAATATGAAAAAGCTAAACAGTTAGGTATTAGGATCATCTACGAGGATGAGTTTCTACAAATGATAGGACAGAAATAGTTTTTAATATACTAAAAAATTTGTCTTGAGATGAGAAAGGTAGTAAGATGTGACCGAAGTGTACTATGTTAAGAATGTATCACAGGAGAACTTTGAGAAACTATTAAGAAATCTTGATTTAAGCTTCGTCAAACCTAAAGACTTTGTCGCTTTAAAAACTCATTTTGGCGAAGATAAATGTGTAACGTATATCTCACCAAAACTGTACAGTCCTTTAGTAAAAATTTTGGCTGAGAAAGAATGTTTCCCATTTTACACTGATACAAACACAATCTATGTAGGTAAAAGAGCGAATGCTGTTGAGCATTTAAAGATTGCGTCAGAACATGGGTTTTCATTAGAAAGCTTAGGAATACCCGTAATTATTGCTGACGGTATTAAAGGTAACGATTATGTTGAAGTTGAGATTAATCTTAAACATTTTGTAAAAGCTAAAATTGCTTCAAACATATATTATTCTGACGCACTTATATGTTTAACACATTTCAAAGGACATATGCTATTTGGTTTTGGTGGTAGTATAAAAAATCTTGGTATGGGTTGCGCTGCACGGCCTGCTAAGTTTTTGTTACATAATGCGATGAAACCAAAGTTTAAAGTTGAAAATTGTATTGGTTGTGGCAGATGTATAAGTTATTGTCCTAAAAAGGCTTTGAAGTTAGATTATGAAAAAAAGGTTATAATTTTTGATTCTGCTAAATGTGTTGGTTGTGGTGAGTGTGTCCATATTTGTGATTATAAAGTTTTCTCAATTCCCTGGGATTTAACATATAAAGAAGTACAAGAACGGACGGTTGAGTGTGCTTATGCAGTAGTGAAAGATAAAATTGGTAAAGTTTTATATATAAATTTTTTAATGAATGTTACTCAAGATTGTGATTGTATAAACAAAAAACAAATTCCTAAAATAACAAATATAGGCATTGTTGCGGGATACGATCCAGTTGCAGTAGATTATTGTTCGTTAAATTTAGTAAATGAAGTTTATGGTAAAGATTTATTTAAAGAATTCTGGCCTAAAATAGATTATTTGTTTCAACTTGACTACGCAGAAGAAATTGGTCTTGGTAGTAAACAATATAAAATAGTAGAAATATAAATCATAAATAACCAGATGACTAAACAACTAGACAACTAAACGACTAAACAACTAATATTATGAACTACGAACCTAAATTCATAGTAGATTTTATGTGTGGAAGGTTAGCGAAATGGTTACGTATTTTAGGTTACGATGCTAAGTTTAGTAGAGATACTTCAAGAAATAAAATACTTATGGATAGTCTAAGAGAGAATAGAATAATTTTGACACGAGACACACGTTTAAGTAGTAAAAAAGCTTATAAACTTATTCTAATAAGATCTGATAAAGTTAGAGAACAAGTTAGTCAGGTGATAAAAGAATTACATCTTAAATTAGATAAAAACAAATTTTTTTCAAGATGTTCTATTTGTAATGTAGTTGTTCAGTCTATATCAAAAGATAGTGTTAGAGATTGTGTACCACAATATGTGTACGAAACTAATGACGAGTTTTTTTACTGTCCTGAATGTAAACGAATTTACTGGCAAGGGTCACATTATACATTGTTTGTTAAAGAGGTTGAAAAAAACTTATAAAAATATTAGTTAGAAACAGGTAAAATAAACAGAGAGGAGAATTTCTGAAGATGAGAGTACCTTTCATTGACATAAATGTTTCTGATAATTTAGCACAGGACGAAATTAAAAAATCTGTCCTTTCAGTGATTGAACGGAAGGAGTTTATATTAGGTGAGGAAGTTAAAAAATTTGAGGAAGAGTTTGCAAAATTTGTTGGTTGTAGATATGCGATAGGTGTATCGTCTGGTTCTACAGCATTATTACTTTCATTACGTGCGCTTGGCATAAAACAAGGCGATTATGTTGTCACAACTCCTTTTACGTTTACTGCGACGGCTGAGAGTGTCATTCATACAGGTGCAACAGTTGTGTTTGTTGACATTGATGAAAATACTTATAATATTTCAGTGGAAGCAATAAAAAAGTGTATTGAGAAATACCGTGGGAAAATAAAAGCAGTGTTGCCTGTGCATTTATATGGCCAGCCTTGTGAAATGGACAGTATAAAAACTCTGTGCGAAAAGAATAATATAAAAATAATAGAAGATGCAGCACAGGCACACGGTGCTTTACTTTTTTTTCAGATAAGAAAAGAAAGTAAACAAAGAAAAGATATTATAAAAAAAGTTGGTGCTATTGGTGATGTTGGCTGTTTTAGTTTTTATCCGACGAAAAATTTAGGTTGTTATGGTGACGGCGGTGCTATCACAACTAACAACGAAGAGTTGTATCAAAAGTTATTACGTTTAAGAAATCATGGTAGAGTAGAACATTATCTCTACCAACATATAGGTTACAACGCACGGCTTGACAACTTGCAAGCAGCAGTTTTATTAATCAAACTGAAATATTTAGATAGATGGAATAAAGAAAGACAGAAAATTGCAAAGATTTACAATGAAGGTTTATCCAACGTTGGTGATATTATTACTCCTTATGTTTCAGAAAATGTCACTCATGTTTATCACTTGTATGTTATAAGAACTAAATATAGGGACGAGTTAATGAAATATTTGAACTTAAATAAAATAGGTTGTGCAGTGCAATATGGTGTACCACTACATCTACAACCAGCATATAAAGGGTTATATAAAACGGTTGACAGTTTGAAGACTACAGAGAAAATAGCAAAAGAAGTTTTGAGTTTACCAATTTATCCAGGTTTAGAACTTTCAAAAGTTGA
The DNA here is from genome assembly GCA_025059805.1 of Endomicrobiia bacterium. Classification (GTDB taxonomy): domain Bacteria; phylum Elusimicrobiota; class Endomicrobiia; order DTEH01; family DTEH01; genus JANXDG01. Next base: position 5,468 of record JANXDG010000036.1, on the reverse strand, counting down.
ATATGTAATAAAGACCATAAAAAAATTTTTCAAAACACGAATAGGAAGGAGTAAAAAATGAAATGAACATACTTGTTACTGGGGGTGCAGGATTTATAGGTTCATTTTTAGTTGACGAGTTAATAAAAAGAAAACATAAAGTTGTAATTTATGATGTTCTTGATAACCAAGTACATCTGGGTAAGATTCCATATTATCTTAATAAAAAAGCAGAGTTTGTCCGAGCAGACATAAGGGATTACAAATTATTAAAAAAAACAATTCTAAAATATAAAATAGAAGTAATATATCACTTAGCAGCAAAAGTTGGAGTGGGACAGTCGCAATATCAAATTAAAGAATACATAGATGTAAATGTTGGAGGGACAAGTAATCTTTTAGACATTATAGTAAATAATAAAACAACTGTTAAAAAATTAATAGTTGCTTCATCAATGTCAACTTATGGAGAAGGGATGTATTATTGTAGAAAATGTAATAAAGAATTTCAGCCAGATTTAAGAAGTAAAGAACAACTTGACAAGTGTTTATGGGAAGTTTTATGTCCAGAATGTAAAACCGTTGTTGAAGCAAAACCAACTACTGAAACTGCTAAACAAGTATGTCATTCAATATATGCATTATCAAAAAAAGTACAAGAAGAGATGTGTTTAATAATAGGTAAGACATATAATATTCCTACGGTGGCTTTAAGATTTTTTAATGTTTTTGGTCCAAGACAGTCACTATCCAATCCTTATACAGGTGTTGCTGCGATATTTATGTCAAGAATAAAAAATAACAAACCTCCTATAATTTTTGAAGACGGACTACAGACACGGGATTTTGTTTATGTAACAGATGTAGTACAATCTTGTATTCTTGCTTTAAAGTCACAGGCAGATTATAAAGTATATAATGTAGGTTGTGGTAAACCTGTAGGGATTTTAGATGTTGCTAAAACAATCGCAAAGGTTTATGGTAAAGATATTAAGCCGGAGATAAGAAACAAATACCGCAAAGGTGACATCAGGCATTGTTTTGCTGATATAACAAAAATTAAAAAAGAGTTGGGTTTTAAACCAAAAATAAGTTTTGAGGATGGTATAAAAAAACTTGTTTTATGGGCTAAAACTACTGAAGCTAAAGATTTCTATGAACAAGCAGAAAAAGAACTACAACAAAAGGGACTTCTATAGGTAAAAATGCAACATAGATTAAAACTTTCACAAAAACAAAAGTTTGAGATTTGGTTAGATCTGTGCGATTTTTCATATAAAGTTATGAGACAAAACTTGTCAAAAAAAGAGTTAGAAAAAAAGTTAAAATTAATACGAAAAAAACATATTGAGAAGGATTTAGAGATGTTAAACAAAATTTTTAAATATGACAAGAAAATCTTTTGAAACTGTAATAAAAAAATTAGTTTCTTACACAAAAAAATAGGTGCGAAAATAGTATTTATTGGTGGTATTGCAATAAGTATTCTTACTCAACCGAGAACTACTTATGATATAGATTTTTTTATATCAATAGATACTAATAAGATTAAACTATTCTTAAAACAATTAGCAAAAATGAGTTTTAAACCCATAAAAGGGATGAAAATTTTTCCCTACTTTTTTACATATTTTTCCCAACTACAGAGTTTCAACATGCTATTGTTAATATAGCTAAAAAAGTTAAGATTGGTAATCAAATTATTTATATAGCATCAGCAGAAGATATGATAATTTTGAAGTTATTATCTTTAAGAGAAAGAGATGTGGATGATATAAAAGAGCTTTTAACACAAAAACTTGATTTTGGTTATCTTAAACAAACAGCGCAGAAACTTGGCGTTTTAGACTTATTACAAGAATATTTATAAACTATGAAAGTTTTAGTTACTGGAAGTTGTGGGTTTATTGGTACAAATGTTTGTTTATTTCATCTAAAGCGTGGTGATGAGGTTGTAGGTATTGATAATTTATCTCGTCGTGGGACAGAGTTTAACTTACAGGTTCTTAAAAATTATTCTAAGTTTAGGTTTTACAAGGTTGATATTAGAGATTTAAAAGCAATTAATAAAATTTTTAAACTTCACCAAAACTTTTCTATTATTTATCATCTTGCAGCGCAAGTGGCTGTTACTTTATCTGTAGAAAATCCGATTGAAGATTTTGAAGTAAACATTCTTGGTACATTAAATCTGCTTGAAGCAACACGTAGATATCAACCAAAAGCATTTTTTATATTCGCTTCTACCAATAAAGTTTATGGTGGTATGGAACATATACAAATAAAGTTAAAAGATGACAAATATTTTGCAGTTAAGTATCCTAATGGTATTGATGAAAATTTCAATCTTGATTTTCATTCTCCATATGGTTGTAGTAAAGGTGCAGCAGATCAGTATGTTCGTGATTATGCAAGGATATATGGATTAAACACTGTCGTATTTAGACAATCTTGTATTTATGGACCATATCAGTTTGGAATTGAAGACCAAGGCTGGGTTGCATATTTTTGTATTCAGGCGTTACTTGATAAACCAATCACAATCTATGGAGATGGTAGGCAAGTTCGTGATGTGCTTTATATTGATGATTTGATAGAGGCTTACTGGTTAGCTTATAAAAAAAGAAAAAAAGTTTTGGGAGAAATTTTTAATATAGGTGGTGGTAAAGAGAACATTGTTGGGATTTTAGAGTTTATAAAATATCTTGAGGAAAAGTTAGGTAAAAAAATTTTATATAAATTTGCTCCTTGGCGTCCCGGAGACCAAAAATATTTTGTATCAGACAATACTAAATTAAAAAAACTTTTAAGTTGGCAGCCAAAAATAAGTTTTGAAGAAGGTGTAGAAAAACTTTTGTTGTGGATAAAACAAAATAAGTGTTTGATAGATAGAGTGATTAAATAATAAACGAAAAATTTAAACTTCAATGAAGTTATGCTTTCTTAAAAAGAGTTTTTTCCCTGAGTATGATGTTAAAACTTTGCACCTTAAAAAAGATAAATTTGTAATAATAAATAGAGTACTTGAATATGGTGGGATAAACGAAATTAGAAATCTTTTTAAGATATATAAATCTTCTGAAATAAAGAAGTTTGTTATTAACTATGGAATAAAGAAACTTTCCTTAAAAAGTTTAAACTTTTGGCTTCACTTCTTTGATGTTAAAAATAAAAACAAACTTATCAAAACAAAAATTAAAAATAAATACTGGAACTTATAAACTTTATGGATATTACTAAAATTGTAACACAGAAAGGTAAACAAGTATTAGAAGTTTTACAATCAGCAGAGTTTATTGACGATTTTTATTTAGCAGGAGGGACAGGATTAGCACTACAGTTATTTCATCGTAGGTCGGTTGACTTTGATTTTTTCTCACAAAAGAATACTCTCTATACTCAACAACGCAACGAAATTAAAAGATATTTAAGACAGAAAGGTAATATAAAAATTATTCAAGATAAAGATAATACACTTGATTTATTATTTAACAGCATCCAATTGAGTTTCTTTTACTACAATTTTACACTTGTGAAACCGTTAGTAAAAATAAACAAAATCAATGTTGCCTCAATAGAAGATATCGGTTTGATGAAATTATCCTCGATTATCTCGCGTGGAAGTAAAAAGGATTTTATAGATCTTTATTTTATATGTCAAAAAATACCACTGAAAGAGTTAGTAAAATATAGTAAAAAGAAATATAAAGAATTCTACGATTTTATATCAGTAGCAGTAAAATCGTTAACATATTTTTTTGATGCTGAAGATGAAAAAATGCCTTTAATGTTAAAAAAAATTAGTTGGCAAGAAATAAAAAATTTTTTTATTAAAGAAACTAAAAATTTGATAAAGGAAGAAATTTAAAGTAGACTAAAATGTGTGGTATCGTAGGTGTATGTATTTTTAACAATGCTGAGGTAGAGGTTGCTTGTTTAAAAAAAATGGCTAATGTTATATCTCATCGTGGGCCTGATGAGGAAGGATTTTATATTAGTAAAAAGTTTAACATTGATACTAAAAAGTATATTCAAGTTGGGTTAGGGATAAGGAGATTAGCTATAATAGACCTTATTACTGGTTCACAACCTATCCATAATGAAGACAAAACAATATATGTTATACTCAATGGTGAAATATATAATTTTTTATCTTTAAGAGAAGAACTTATAAAAAAAGGGCATAGTTTTTATACAAAATCAGACACAGAAGTTCTTGTGCATCTTTACGAAGAGGAAGGAGTGAAACTTGTAGATAAACTTCGTGGTATGTACGCATTTGCACTTTGGGATGAAAAAAACAAAAGTTTATTTCTTGTGCGTGATAGAGTTGGTAAAAAACCATTGTATTATACACTGCAAAATGGAAATTTAATTTTCGCATCTGAGATAAAATCAATTCTTCAATATTTAGATAAACTCCCAGAAATAAATTATGAAGCGATTGATTACTTTTTAACTTATCAATATATTCCCCAGCCAATCACAATTTATAAGGATATTTATAAACTACCACCTGCTTCGTATATGGTTTTTGATAAATATGGGAACTACAAAATTTCTCGTTATTGGGAGTTAGATTTTAGAAAAAAAAGTAATATAAGTTTTGAAGAAGCAAAGCAGAAATTAAAAGAGATTTTAACCGAAGCAACAAAATTGCGTCTTATAAGTGATGTTCCATTAGGCGCATTTCTTTCTGGCGGACATGATTCAAGTATTATTGTAGGACTTATGGCAGAAAATTCATCTAAGGTTAAAACTTTTTCTGTAGGATTTAAAGAACGAGATTTTTCTGAACTAAAATATGCAAGAATTGTAGCGAAACATTTTGATACAGAACATACAGAGATTATAGTTGAACCTAATATGACAGAGATTTTGCCAAAACTTATCTGGTATTACGACCAACCCTTTGCTGATACTTCTATGATACCATCATATTATGTTTCAAATGTTACACGACAATATGTAAAAGTAGCACTTAACGGTGATGGTGGTGATGAAAACTTCTGTGGTTATTTAAGATACCCAGCAGTAAAATTATCCTCTCTTTTACCATTTGAAGTTTTAGGAAGTAGATTTTATAAAAACTTAGGTAGTGTAATACCATTAGTGGAAACAACATCCGCTAAGCACAAATTAAGGTATTTTAGACGATTTTTTACAGTTTTAGGTGAGCCGCTGGCAGTGCGAAATGTTTTATGGCATTGTTTTTTTACTAACGAACTTAAAAACTTCATTTACTCTAATTTTATGAAGGAGGTAACTAAAGGTAATAATGTGTATAATTACCTTGTAAATACCTTTTATTCTGCAAAAGCAAACGATATAATTGATAGAATTTCTTATACAGACATAAACACCTACTTACCCGAAGATTTATTAGTAAAAATGGACATTGCTTCAATGGCAAATTCACTTGAAGCACGCTCTCCATTTTTAGATTATAAACTTTTAGAATTTACTGCATCAATTCCTTCAAGTTGGAA
>JANXDG010000077.1 GCA_025059805.1 Endomicrobiia bacterium | reverse complement strand
AGGTTGCAAAAAAAGTTCTCACACAGAAACTTCGTGAAAGTTATAAAAAAAATATATATCAAGAATACGAATCAAAGATTGGAGAAATTACCACAGCGTCAGTATATGCAATACAAGGTAAAAACATAATACTAGACTTGGGTAAAGTTGAAGGTATATTACCACAACGGGAACAAGTTTTTAAAGAAAAACTTAGAGTAGGACAAAATATAAAAGTATTAATAAAAGATGTAGAAAAGAGAAAAAAGGGTGTGATAGTTATAGCATCACGTTTTGATACTGATTTTGTTAAAAAATTATTTGAAGCAGAAATACCAGAGATTAAAGATGGGACAATCGAAATTGTAAAGATTGCACGTGCTGCAGGATATAGAACAAAAATTGTGTTAAAATCTAACAATCCAAAGGTTGACCCTGTTGGTTCATGTGTAGGTGTAAGAGGTGTTAGGATAAAACCTATCATTGACGAACTTCAGGGTGAGAGGATTGATCTTATTCCATACACTGAAGATGTTGAGAAATTTATTACTTTTTCACTTTCTCCATGGAAGCCAGTAAGGACTGAACTTGTTGATCAAGAGAAAAAAATTGCAAAAGTGTATCTTCCTCAGAACATATATGATACTGTTGTCACTAGTAAAAACAATATCAATATCAACTTGGCGGAAGAAATTACAGGGTGGAATATTAAAGTTGAATTAGCAAAGGAAAGTAATACTTCTGCTGTAAAAGAGAAAAAGGATGAAGAAAAGTAATAATAAACGTAAAGAAAAACAAAAGATCGCAGTACATAAGGAAGAGATAGTAAAAAAAGATAAAATTGTCCGTAAGAAATCTGATAAGACAATTAGTAAAGTAACAGGGAAACAGAAAAAAATAAAGAAAACAACTACTGAAAAAAAACCTAAAATTACTAAAAAGAAGAAATCTGTAGAAGTTCCAGTAGTAGAAGTAAAACGAGTCACGAAACCTAAGCGCAATATTATTAAATTACCTTCTACTGGCGTTTCTTCAAAAGAAATCTCAGAAAAAATTCAACAACCTGTTTCAAAAATAACAGCGGAGTTTTTGTCATTAGGGATTTTTGTTTCACCAGATCAAGTTGTAACGGACCGCGATGCGATACAGCTTGTACTTGACCATTTTGGATATGATGTTGAATTTATAGAGACTGAAGAAAAACCTGTAGAGACATTAGAACAAAAACCTTCCACTGGTTTAGCAGACACCACTGTTGTTACTGTAGAAACTACGCCAACAACTGCCGTTGAGGTTGAACTGCCTAAGAAAGAGATTCCTCCTGGATGGATAAAAAAAGTTCCTGTTGTTACAGTAATGGGTCATGTTGACCATGGAAAGACAACACTTTTAGATTCGATAAGAAAAACAAATATTGTTGCTAAAGAATATGGTGCAATAACTCAACATATTGGAGCATATAAAGTAAAAACATCAAAGGGTGATATTACGTTTATTGATACACCGGGGCATGAAGCGTTTTCTGCGATAAGAGCACGTGGAGCAAAAGTTACTGATATTGTGGTACTTGTAATTGCTGGTGATGAAGGTATAAAACCTCAAACTTTAGAAGCAATTGACCATGCTAAAGCAGCAAACGTGCCAATAATTGTCGCTGTGAACAAAATTGATTTACCGCAGTGTGATGTTAACAGTGTGAAACAACAATGTAGTAAATTAGGTTTGGTTCCGAAGGACTGGGGTGGCGAGATTGATTTTGTCCCAATCTCAGCCAGAAATAACATCAATATAGATAAATTGTTAGAAACAATCTTACTACGGGCTGAGTTGTTAGAACTATATGTTCCGATAGATGTTCCCTGTGAAGCAACTGTTGTTGAAACTAAACTTGATTCTAAACGAGGTTTTGTTGGAACTGTAATTGTTAACAAAGGTAAACTTAAAAATGGTGATAGTTTTGTTTGTGGTTATTCATATGGTAAAGTTAGAGCGATGTTTAATGAGAACGGTGAACGGCTCACTGAACTTATCCCGGGTGAACCTGCAGAAATCGTAGGTTTCGAAGTACCTGCTTCTGCAGGTGATACATTAAAAGTTGTCGCTAATGAGAAAGAAGCAAGAAAAATTTATGAAGAGATTGAACATGAACGTAAATTACAAGCAGCTAAAATAAAAGCTCACCGTGCTATTGAAGACATAATTTCTGGTAAAAGCAATCTACTTTCCATTGTAGTTAAAACTGATACCCAAGGTTCATCTGACGCGATACAAAAAATGCTTGAAGCTATTGCTGAAGAAGTTAAATCTAATCCATCCTTACCTGAACTTAAGATAATCCATATCTCAGTAGGTGAGATAAGTGAATCAGATGTTTTACTAGCAGCTGCAAGTAATGCTGTTATTTTAGGATTCAATGTGAAATCAAGTTTACAGGCATCACAACGCGCAAAAATTGACGGTGTTGAAATCAGAATTTATAGGATAATATATGAGCTAATTGACGATGTAAGAAAAATTCTACAAAGGATGGAAGTAAAAAAAGAAGTAGAAGAAGTTTTAGGTCGTGCAAGAGTAAAAAAGATTTTTGAAATTTCAAAGGTTGGTAAAATTGCTGGTTGTTATGTTGAAGAAGGATCAATTTTACGTAATGCACGGGCAAGGCTTATTCGTGGTGGTAATATTATAATAGACAGCAGAATAATATCACTAAAACATTTTAAAGACGATGTGAAAGAGATACAACAAGGGTTTGAATGCGGTATTCGGTTGGAAGGGATGGAAGATATCAAAGAGGGTGATTTAATAGAATGTTATCAAGTTGTTGTAAAATAATTTCATGAAATCACATCCTTACCAAAGAGCAGACAGAATTAAGAAACTTGTACATAGAGAAGTAGCAAAGATTATTTCATCACTTAAAGATCCGAGAGCAAAGTATGTTACTGTGACAGAAGTAGAAATTACTGATGATTTACGTAATGCAAAAATTTACTACACTGTGATGAATAAAGATGAGCATAGCGAGAATGTGGAGTCAATGTTTGAATCAGCTAAAGGTTTTATCCGTAAAGAGTTATGTAGAAGAGTTACACTAAAACATGCGATTGACATTGATTTTAGGTATGACAAATTTCTTGAGAAATCGTTACGTGTGATTTCTATTTTGGACAAAATTAAGGATGAAGAAAAGAATCACCAGTAGTGAAATACGAAAATTTTTTAGTATCATCGCAAAGTCAAAAACAATGTTTATTACTGGACATGTCAATCCTGATGCGGATGTCATTGGTAGTTCTCTTGCAATATATTTAGGTATAAAGAAAACTTTCCGAGATAAAAAAATTGATATATGTTTTGTTGAACCTCCAAAAATTAATTTCAACTTCATACCTTCTTATAATAAGATTTTATTCACTACAAAAATAAACAAAAAGTTCGATTTGGGTATTATCATGGAATGCTCTAATATTTCACGGGCAGGCAATATTATTGATATTTCTCAACTTAAGCGTATTATAAAAATTGATCACCATTTTAATAACGGAGATAAAAAAGAAATTTATGATTTGGATATTGTTTATCCAGAATATGCTTCATGTGCTGAAATGGTTTTTGACATATTTAACCGTTCAAACAAAGTTAAATTTGACAACGAGATCGCACTATGTTTATACGTAGGATTGGTAACTGATACAGGTATGTTCCAGTGGGGAAATACAAATCAGTTCAGTTTTTATACAGCAATGAAACTGTTATCATATGGTGTTGACCCTTATGAAGTATACAAAAATATTTACAGGCAACGTTCATATAACAGTATAATATTGCTTGGTAAAGTTTTGTCAACATTAGAAGTTATAAATTTAGGTAAAAAATATAAAGTAGGTATCATATTTGCAACAAACGAAATGTTTGAAACTACAAATACTACAATTAAAGATACGGAAGACTTTGTAAACTACCCTATGAATGTAGCCGGAGTGAACGTAGGAATTTTTCTAAAGGAACAGAAGGATGGCACAGTGAGAGTGAGTTTGAGATCTGACAGTATAAACGTTGAAAAAATTGCACGTTTATGGTCTGGCGGAGGACATAAATTTGCAGCGGGAGCTACCCTGAATTGTACAATTGAGGAAGCAAAAAGAGAAATTGTTAGAACTTTGAAAAGTATGTTTTAAAGTGTTATGGCTAATACTAAGTATGTTTGTACAATAGGATTTTTTGACGGTGTCCACTTAGGCCATCAGGCACTGTTATCTATTGTTCGTGATATACAACGAAATAATGGATTAAATTCAATAGTTTATACTTTTAACGAGGTAGCAAAGTTAAACTATGGTTTTATTACTACAATTGAAGAAAAAGTAAAACTTCTTAAAAATTTTAATATTGATAAAATTTTTGTCCTAAATTTTAGTGAAATTAAAAACTTATCACCATCAGAATTTTTTGAAAAATATATTGTTAAAAAAAATATATTCGTTGTTGTTTCAGGTAGAGACTTTAGGTTTGGTAAGCAAGCCGCTGCAGATATTCATCTATTAAGTAAACTATGCAAGAAATATAAGATAGCTTCTATAATTATTGACGACTATACTATTTCTGATGAACACAAATTATATTCTGTGTCATCTTCTGTGATTAGGCAAAAAATTTTAGCTGGTGATTTCTGTTTAGTTGAGAAAATGTTAGGTAGGAATTATTATATTACAGGTGAGGTAGTTGAAGGTAGAAAGGTTGGTTCTTTAATAGGTGTGCCAACAATTAATGTTTTAACTGATGATAGTTTAATATTACCTAAGGGTGTAATAGCTGGGATATGCAAAATAGCAGATATTGAATATTATTCAGTAGCAAATTTTGGATTTCGTCCAACCGTTGATGGTAGAAATTTCTTAATAGAAATTCATATTATTAACAACGATTTTGAAATTCGTAAGATTGGGAAAGTAAGCTTTAGACCATTGAGGAAAATTAGAGATGAAAGAAAATTTAATACTTTGATAGAATTAAGAAGACAAATTTTAAAAGATAAGAAAATAGCTAGTAATCTGTTTAACAAAATTCTAAGGAGGGAAACTTATGCAAACTAAGGGCTTAGCAGAAGTTATTAATGTAGGAATTTTTGGTTCATCAGCATCAGGTAAAACTTCTTTTGTAGAAAGTATAGCATATCTTACTGGTTTGACAAGTAGACTTGGTAAAGTACAGGATGGTAACACAATTTCTGATTATATGCCTGAAGAAATAGAACGACAGATGTCAATTGGTTTATCCGTAGTTAGTTTTAAATATAATGATAATAAGAAGATAAATTTGATAGATACACCTGGTTTCCCAGATTTTATTGGAGAAGTTATGTCAGCGACTTCTGTAGTTGAAAATGCAATACTAATGTTAAGTGCAGATTCAGCTACTGATGCGCAAACAATAGAATTTATAGAATTGTTAAAACAATATAGTATTCCGTTTATAGTAGTACTAAACAAGTTTGATAAAGAAAATATCAATTTTGAAGAAAAACTTAAAGAAGTTGAAAACAAAACAGAGCTAAATCTTACACCTATAACCATACCAAAAAATACAGGAAGTAATTTTGAAATTCTTAACTTTTTATCAGCAAGTTATGACCATCCGTTGTATGAGAAATTCCTTGAAAATGTTGTAAGTTTAGATGAAACTTTAATGGAAAAATATTTAGATAATCAAAAGATTGAAACAAATGAATTGTTGGCTGCTATAAAACGTGGTTATGAAACATCTAAAGATTTTAGACTTTTATTTTCCTGTTCTGCGTTAAAAACAACTGGGGTAAAAGAAATAATGGAATTTGTGTCATCTAACTTCATTTCTGCACAATCAAAACTTAACAAACAAGGATTTACTGCGGAAGGGCCTGCGGCTGCGTTAGTTTTTAAGACAACGAGTGAGCCTGGTATGGGACAGATGAACTATATAAAAGTTTATAGTGGGAAATTTACAAACGGTATGGATATTAAAAATATAACGAGAAATATTACGGAGCGAGTTGGTCAGATGTCGCTACTACAAGGTAAGAAACGTATAGAGGTACCAGAATTAACCTTTGGTGATATAGGTGTGTTAGTAAAACTTAAAGATACAAGGACAAATGATATTCTTGCAGAGGATGGTTCCTTGGCAGAAAAGATTAAAAGAGTTGAGTTCCCGGAGCCACTTACTGATATGGCAGTTATTGCAAAATCAAAAGGTGAAGAGGAAAAGATTGGTAATGCTTTTAGTAACGTTTTGCTTGAAGAGCCAACTATAAGATTTAAATATAATCCAGAAATTAGACAGATGATTGTTTCCGGTATTGGTTTTACACAACTTGAAGTTTTAGTAAAACGTATCAAATCTCGTTACAACGTAGATGTTGAACTTATCAAACCTCGGGTGCCATATAAAGAAACGATTAAGAAAAAAGTTGAAGCTGAAGGAAAATATAAACGACAATCCGGTGGCAGGGGGCAATACGGACATTGCTTTCTAAGAGTAGAGCCTTTAGAACGTGGTAAAGGATTTGAATTTGTTGATGAAATATTTGGTGGAGTAATACCAAAAAACTATATTCCTTCTGTTGAAAAAGGTGTATTGGAAAAAATGGCAGAAGGAGTTATTGCTGGTTACCCTGTTACGGATATTAAAGTCACTTTATTTGATGGTTCATACCACGAAGTAGATTCTTCTGACATGGCATTTAAAATTGCAGCACGTATGGCATTACAAAAAGCTGTGTTAGAAGGTTCACCATGTATATTAGAACCAATAATGGAAGTTGAGATAAGAATTCCAGAGGAATATCTTGGTAATGTAATTGGAGATATCAATAGTAGGAGAGGTAGGATACTTTCTTTTGAGAAAGAAAGTAAATATCAAAATATAAAAGCTTATGTACCGTTAGCAGAGTTGCACGGATACACTATGGATTTGCGTAGTTTAACAAAAGGTGCAGGTAAGTATACGATGAGACTTTCTCATTATGAAGAATTACCTTCACACTTAGCTCAACCTTTAATTGATGAATATCAAAGAAGTAAATCTCAACAAGAAGAGTAGTATAGTTATTAAATTTAAAAGCAAGGAGGTGAATAATTATGAGACAAGTAATAATCGTTTTATCATTCTGTATTTTTATATATTCGTGTTCTTCCACACCTAAAGTAACACGTGTTGGTATAGAGGAACAGATTGACTTAAGTGGAGAGTGGAACGATACCGATTCTCAACTTGTAGCTAATGAAATGGTCAAAGATGCGCTAACTCATAAATGGATTGATGAGTTTATATCTTCAAATAAACAGAAACCAAGAGTAATTGTTGGTACTGTAAGAAATCGTTCTCATGAACATATAAACACTCAAACTTTTGTAAAAGATCTTGAACGCGAACTTGTTAATTCAGGTAGAGTTGTGTTTGTCGCGTCAAAAGAAGAACGGCAGGAAATACGAGAAGAAAAACTTGACCAGATGATGCACGCTTCAGCTGCTACAAGAAAACAATTAGGTGAGGAATGGGGTGCAGATTTTATACTCCAGGGACAGATAAATACTATACTTGACCAAGCAGGGAATCAAACTGTTAAATACTATCAAATAGAATTAGAACTTGTCAACATTTTGACAAACGAGAAAGTTTGGATCGGGCAGAAAAAAATTAAAAAACTTGTAAAACGTTCAAGAACTAAGCTATAAAAATTTTTGAATTTATTAAAACACTATCAAGAATGGAGGTTTTATTTCAGTGAAGATTCTTATTACTGGCGGTGCAGGATTTATTGGTTCACATATTGTTGATGCGTGCATTAAACGAGGTTGGGATGTTATTGTGGTTGACAATTTAGCTACGGGTAAGATAGAAAATTTAAACCCAGCTGCAAAGTTTTATAATGTTGATATAACCAATTTTAATAAATTAGAAGAAATTTTTAAAAAAGAAAAACCTTCTATTGTTAACCATCATGCTGCGCAAATTGATGTACGGAAATCAGTTGCAAATCCACAATATGACGCAGATGTAAACATTGTAGGGTCGCTTAATTTATTAGAACTCTGTGTAAAGTATAAAGTGGACAAATTTATTTTTGCTTCTTCTGGTGGTACTATATATGGCGAGTGTAATGGTAAAAAACCGCCAAAAGAAAATTCTACACCTGCGCCAGAATCACCATATGGTTGCGCTAAACTTGCAGCTGAGTATTATATACAATATTATAGCAAAGTTTATGGGTTAAAAACTGTATCGCTTAGATACAGTAATGTTTACGGGCCAAGGCAAGATCCTTTTGGTGAGGCAGGTGTGGTTGCTATTTTTACTAACCGTATGCTTAAAAATGAAGATGTATACATCTACGGTGATGGTGAACAACAACGCGATTTTGTCCATGTTGAAGATGTGGTAAGAGCAAATTTAATTTGTATGACAGAAAATGTTAAATCGTTTGTTTACAATATTGGAACTCAGAAAGCAGTTTCCGTCAACACTCTTTTTAAAATATTGAGTAAGATTACTAATTATAAAAAGTTACCTATTTATAAACCACCACGTAAAGGTGAGCTTTATAAAAGTTTTCTTAATATATCAAAAGCAAAAAAAGAACTTCATTGGGAACCAACTGTTAGTTTAGAGCACGGCTTGAGAAATGTAGTTGAATATTTTTCAAAAAATGGAAAATAAAAATATAAGTTATCTTTATTTATTATTTGACAGTCTTATCAAATATCATATTCCTATATTATACTTTCTGATTGCAGTAATGTTTTATCTTAGGACATACGATTCTTGCCAAATTAAAATTACACTAACACAAATTGGCGGTAGTGTGCTTATTTTGTTGTGGTTATTAAAGTTTGTTGAGAATCCAAAGGACGAGATAAAATTCTATATAAATAACTGGCAAGTGATACTACCATTTGTTTTGTTCCTACTATCAGGATTACAATCTCATATTTTTATGTCACCGTTGAAGAAAGCTTCTGGTATGGAACTTTATCGCAGAGTAATATATATGTGTACAGCTATTATTGTGATACGAGAAATAAACAGTTTTGACAAACTAAGCAGAGTTATACGGTGGTTATTAGCAGCACTGTTTATATCTACATTTTATGGTATTATACAATATCTTGATGGTAAATACTTCCCGCCAAATCCTGCGAGTGGTTTAGATCCGTTTATATGGCGACAGGCATTCGGTACCAGAATTTTCTCTACCTTTGGTAATCCGAACTTCTATGGAGATTTTCTTGTTGCTATGGGTCCACTATGTTTAGCACTATTTTTTTACAAAAAAAATCCTGTTTTTATTATTTTGTGGTTAATGACAACTTTTAACACTTATGTAACTTATTCTAAAGGTACGTGGATAGGATACACAGCTGGATTTATATATTTCTGGTTTCTATATATAATTTTCTTTTCACATGCGAAAGTAAAAAATTTGAAAAAGTATGTGATTATTCTGTCAGTATTTGTTTTAATAATAACCACCTATGGCGTTTATTTCCAGCTAACTAAAAGAACAGATTCTGCAAAGTTTAGGATTTATACTTGGCTGTCATGTTGGGAAATGTTGAATACTTCACCTGTGCTTGGTACTGGTATTGGAACTTTCTATGTTACTTATCCAGCATGGAGAAGACCACAGATCTTTTATATTGAAGGTAAACACAACACTGAATCTGACCATCCAGAAAATGAATATCTTGAAGTATGGTATGACGAAGGAACTGTAGGATTTGGTATCTTTTTATGGTTATTAGTAGTAGTTATTGTTTCTTCTTTAAAAGCGTTGAAAGTATATTCATTGCCGGTGATAATATACGATAGAAAAAATAGACCTAAACAAATAACAGAAGACGCAAGAGCGTACTATTTGTTAGGTTTGTTAGCAGGATGGTTAGGTTCGCTTACACATAACTGGGTATGTGTATCAATGAGATTTGTTTCTTCGGGAACTGTAGTATGGCTTTTGGCAGGTTTGATTACCGCGTTAGTTGTGCATAACCCATTAAAGGAAACAGAAGAAAAAAATGTTTTACGTTGGTACAATTTTATCATAATTATCTGCACGTTTTGGTATCTAAACTTTCTATGGTGGAAAATGAGCGGTAATATAGCGTTTGTTGTATGTATCTGTCTACTTATTTTAGGATTAATATTAGAATCTGGTAAAAAGCCTACTAACGAAATTGTTAAATTAGAAAAAATAACTTTGACAGAAAGTGCACCTTTAGTAGTTTTAAGGATTTTAATGGTAATTTTAACGATTTATCTTGCAACAGTATTTCGTGGTTATTTTATCGGAGATATACATCATAATATTGCGATATTTTATTCAAAACAAGGTAGTTGGTCAGAAGCATTAACTAATTATAATATAGTTGCTAAGAAAAATCCTGGATTTATTATGTGTCACTATTTTATGGGCAACGTTTTTAACGACAGATGGTCGCTTACACGTGAGATTCATCCAGAATGGGGTGATAAAGAAAATGACGAACCATGGTCAGGAATTGACCCTGGTAAACCTGGGAGGGTTGACCCTGAACGCTCTATTTCAAAATATAATGATGTATGGAGATTAGCACCGAATTATGTACAGAGTCATCATCAAGCAGGCGTTGTTTATATGAAACTTGGTGCGTACTACAGGAATATTGGAGACAATGAGAAATCAATATTGTATTTTAACAAAGCTTTAGAGTGTTTCTGGAAATATCACAAGATAGACCCTATATTTCCTGTGAATTACCAACGCATGGCACTCGTATATATGCAACTTGGTGATGTAGGGATGGCTGAGAAAATGTATAAAGCACATTTATTTACTCAGTGGTTATGCCAAAATCCAGAGGATGTTATTAACCCAAATAAAATTAAATCAGAAGAGGCAAAGAGAGAATATGAAGAATTATTAAAACAGTTTAATGAAGAAAAGGAATGGGTCTGCTGTGATTACCACAAACGTGAACATTATTTACTGTCAACAGAAGATTGGGCTGTACGAAGAAGTCATGAATATTCAGATTCATATTTACAACTAAGCAATTTTTATTATGTAAAGAAGAACTATGGAGAAGCTGAAAAATTTTGCAAACGTGCTATAAAACGGTATAAACAAAATTTTAATGCATGGAAAAATCTGTTAGCACTTTATAAAGAAACAGGTCAACAAGATAAGATTTCAAATTTGATATCATTATATCTCAAAGAATTCCCTGAGGATACCAACCTCGCCAATCTTAGATAATAATATGAAATCAAGACTTGTCAGTTTTTTATTCTATACAATCATTATAATATCTCCGCTTGTTTTTTTTACTGATTTGACCCGTAACCCTTATTATTTTCAGATTATATTTGCGCAAGCGGGTATGGTGCTTATATGGGTTGTTATTTTATTAAAACAAAATGGAAAAATTGAATATATAACTAATCCGTTTGAATTTTCAATGTTCGCATTTTATATTTATGCAATATTAACTTGGATTATATCAATGTTTTTATTGAGACATAATTATCATGTACCACAACTTTTAAATGTTTCTATTGCGGAGTATGGAAAAAATTACCTATTTATGAGCATGTTTAATGAAGGATTTAAAAAGTTAATTTTCACTATAACTAATGTTATATTAGTATATATGTTTGCAACAAATTATGTCAATAAGAATAATTTTGACAGAATATACTATACTTTTTTCATTGTTGGTGCAATAGCAAGTGTTTACGGTATACTGCAGTATTTTGGTGTAGAACTTATCTGGCCTAAGACATTGAACCCATTTGGTGGAAGATGTGTTTCCACTTTTGGTAATCCAAATTTTCTCTCGTCATTTTTGATTCTGCTGTTTCCTTTGATGCTTACTAATTATTTGATAGGGAAAGATACGGCATTGATGTTCATTTTTATGATAATGTATTTTTGTGCGTTATTGTGCACACTTACTCGTTCGTCCTGGATAGGACTTGTTGTGAGCCTTGTATTTTTATGTATATTTATTTTGTTTAATTTTAAAGAATTCGTGAGGCGGAATAGAACAAAGATAATATTACTTGCAGCAATACTAATTGTATTATTTCTTGTTTGGCCACAAAGTTCTGTAGGAGGTAATCCTGCGCCAGTGGGACGGTTATTTGAAGTACAACGAGCAAAAGATGTTTATAGCCCACTACATCAAAGATTTTTAATTTGGTTCTGTGGTTGGGATATGATTAAGGAAAAGATATTTACTGGGAAAGGATGGGGATTGTTTGAACTTTTTTATCCTTTCTATCAAGGTAAATACTTGTTCATAGAAAAACTTTCGTTTAGGACACATGCTAATAATGCACATAACGAGATTATAGAAGTATGGTCACAAACGGGCACTATAGGCCTTGGAATTTATATTTTATTTTTTATTGTTTTTTTTATCTATTCATACAAGCTAATTCAATCAAAGAAAGAGTTATATGATAAACTGATGATATTAGCTTTAGCTTGTTCAGTAATTGGTATGTTAGTTGATAACTTATTAAATGTTACCATACATTTCTGTGTACCTGCTTTTTTATATTTTTTCAACATAGGTGCGATAGCAACATTTGACGAAAATAGAAATAAAAAAAATATATGTCTTCCACCTGTAATAAATACTTTAGTGATTTTGGTTGGTATACTTATAATTCTGAGGTTAATACTAAATTTTCTTGGCGAAATTAATTACTTTAAAGGATTTAAATATTCAAAACGTAATGAACTAACCCAAGCATTGTATTATCTCTCCAAAGCTAATAAATTTCAAAAATATGAGGTAAATAACAACTACGAACTTGCAAATACTTATGCTAGGATGAAAAAACTTAACGAAGCCGTGCACTACTACTATGAAGCATTAGCAAGTAATTGTGGCTATGACGAGATACATTTTAATATTGCAACAGTATATTCTCAATTGGGCAAAGTTGAAGAAGCTAAATTACATTATACGCAGTCACTTTTTATCAATCCGCTATCAAAAGATGCTTATATGGCATTAGGGAGCCTTTTGTTTGCTGATTTAGATAAAAACCCGGATTCAGCAATAAAACTTTATGAACAAGCGACGACGGTCTTCCCCGACAATAAAGATTTTTACAACAATCTTGGGTATTTATATGTAAAATCTGGTCAGGAACAAAAAGCTCTCAAGTGTTATGAAAAAGCTTTACAGATAGACCCTAATTTTGAATTTGCGAAAAGGAACTATTTAGTGTTAGCAAATAAACTTGGTATTAAGAATAATATTGTATCAACTTATGAAACACTTATTTCACAAGTTGTAAAAGATATTGAACAACGTAAATATGATGAAGCAGAGATTAAATGTAGAAAAATACTTGAAATATTCCCGAACGATGTCATTGCAAAATTTTACTTAGCTAATATATATTTTTCAAAAAATCTTTTACAAGAAGCAGTATCTATATATGAAGAAATCCTAAAATTACAACCTGAGAATTATAATGTAAGATACAACCTAGCAATGGCGTATATCAAACAGCAAAAATATGGTGAAGCAGAAGAACAATTAGAATTTATATTGAGCAAACAGCCAAATAATCAAGTTATAAGAAAACAATTAATGGATATACGTACGTTTAGAAGTTTTCATTAAATATTGACAAAATAATGCGATGTTTGTATATAATCTTATTAGGTAGTATATGCTTAACTGTTGACTTAAGTTATATGCTGCCGCATCTTAAAATTAGTAAGGAGGTGAACAGGTAGTGCCAAGAGGTAAAGTTAAATGGTTCAACGAACGGAAAGGTTTTGGGTTCATAAGCTGTGACGATGGTTCTGGGGATGTGTTTGTCCACTACTCTGGTATACAACAGAAAGGTTTTAAGACCTTAAGGGAAGGTGAAGTGGTTGAGTTTGAAATAACAAACTCAGATAAAGGACCAAAAGCAGTAAATGTAAAACGTGTAGGGAAGTAAATAAGGTTCTTTGTAAACTTTGTGTTTCATTTAGTTTTGAAAATTATTCAGCTATGTGTTTGGTAATTAAAACACAACAATAGCTGATATTGAGGAATGTTTACACAAAGTTAGTCCCTTACGTAGTTTTTGCAAAAATAAGTTGTTGGCAGTAGTTAGCTGGCCACTAACTTATTTAAGAAAATTTGTGAAAAAGATAAAAACGGTTTTAAATAATACCGAGTTTTCAATTTTAATTTTTTTCTTTTGGCTCTTCTTTTTTAATCTTCCATTTTTCTTCGGGAACAATGTTAACAATTCTTCTGTTTTTATACATTTCTTAGTATCCTGGCTCGTCCTAATAGTTATTTTGATAATAAGATTCTATTAAAGGTAACGAAATATGTTTAGCCCGCTAACGATAATCGGTGTTATAACAGTATATTTTTTAATTTTGTATGGTCTCGCTTATTGGGTTGAAAAACAACATTCACGGAATAAAGTACTTGTAAATAATCCATTAGTCTATACCTTATCAATAGCTGTCTTTTGTACTGCATGGGCTTATTACGGCTCTATACAAAAAGTAACTTCTTCAGGTATTTTGTTTTTATCAGTATATTTGGCAACTACGTTGGTATCGCCTTTCTGGAATAAATTTGTACATAAATTAGTGGAACTAAGAGATAAATACAGTATAACAAGTATTGCAGATTTTCTATTTTTGAGGTATGGAAAATCTTTACCTGTAGGAATGCTAGCTACAATTATTTGTGTACTTTGTATAATACCATATATCGCATTGCAATTCCAATCAATGATAAAAACAGCTAATATACTAGTTTATTCTTCTTCTCTTAATATACCTACAGGTCCGACATATATTGCAATAGACTACCTGTTCTTTTTACTCATAACATTATTTACGATTATTTTTGGTTTTAGGAAGTTAGATTCTACCGAACGACAGCCAGGTTTAATTTTTGTAGTAGCGATATTGTCACTATTTAAACTTATTGCATTGTTATCTGCAGGCATTTTTATTACATTTTTTGTCTTTAAAGGTTTCGGGGATATCTTTCTGCAAGTACAATACCAAACATCTTATTTGTTAACCAAGATAAGTGATACACAAGTCAATCCGTTACTTCTCTGGAATGCATACTTAATAATATCAATGTTCGCATTTATGTTTTTACCTAGACAATTTCATGTAGCGGTAGTAGAAAACTACAGTGAAGAACATATAAATACAGCAACTTGGTTATTCCCTGTTTATTTACTTCTTATGGGTATCTTTGTAGTACCAATTGCATATGCAGGTATAATAAAGGGATTTAGTCTGTTGGAAGCAAGTGGACTTTCATTGTACTTCCCACTAAGCTACAATAAAATATGGCTTGCTATCATAGTTTTCTTAGGAGGGATTTCAGCTGCGTTTAGTATGATAGTTATTAGTTCAGTTGCAATATCAATTATGGTTAGCAACTATTTTGTGACACCATTAATAAATAAAGTTGAAATGTTGAAAAACCTTAAAAGGTATATATTGAAAATTCGTTGGATTGTCGTTTTTTTTATAATTTTAATATGTTTTTATGTTGAGAGAAAAATTTTTAGATTTTATGCATTGGTAGATATAGGTATTACAGCTTTTGCTTGTATAGCAAATTTGGCCCCTGCTACTATTGGTGGATTAGTTTGGAAAAAAGGTAATAAAAAAGGTGCTTTGTTAGGAATGCTTAGTGGTATTATGATATGGTTTTTTGGCTTATTTCTACCTCCTATGGTAGGGTTAACAAAACAATGGCGTTTTGACATTGTTTTCACGAACGTTGTTTGGTGGTCATTAATTATAAATGCCAGTATTTATATTATTGTATCTCTGTTTTCTAAACAGACTGAGATGGAAAAAGAGACTGTGGAACAAATTATCGGTAAATATTCTAAAGACATTGCGTTCCTTAAAGAACTATTCAGAAAAGAGTATATTATGCTTGCAGAGAAAGTTGAGATTATGAAAAAAATATTCAGTCAATATCTGAAAGACAACAGTGTTTCTACTACGATAAATGAATGTTTAAAAAAACTGCATATGAATGATAGACAATTTATTTCAGCAATAGAACTTGTTGAACTATATCGGGAAGCTGAAAGAGTACTAGCGGGTTTAATTGGTTCTGCAGCAGCACATACTGAGATGAAAAAAAGTAATTTTTTTACATATGAAGAAGAAAAAGCTTTATCATTTATTTATGGTCAGATACTTGCAAATATGAAAATACCTGCTGAAGAATTAATTGAAAAAATAGATTATTACAAAGAAAAAGAACAAATATTACAAAATCACGCGGAAGAACTGGAAAAACAAATTAAGCGGTTAGAGGCAGAAGTTGAAGAAAGGAAAAAAGCTGAACAAAAGATTAGATATTTAAGTCTTTACGATAAACTTACAGGATTTTGTAACCGTACTTTTTTTGAACAAGAAATAATAAACATAGATGTTGCTGGCAATCTTCCAGTTGGATTCATAAATTGCGATATTAATAATTTAAAACTGATAAATAATATACTAGGTCCTTCCGAAGGTGACAAAGTGTTGATTAAAGTTGCCAATATTATTAAGAAATGTTGTAGAGAGAACGATTTGGTATTCCGTACCGGTGGGGATGAGTTTTTAATAGTATTACCGAGAACAAATATAAAGACAGTTGAGGAGATTGCTCACAAAATAAAAAGTATGGCTGAACAAGAAACTTCAGTGGTCAAACCGCTTATAGCAATAGGGTTCGCTGTAAAAGAAAATGAACAACAAGATATTTACGATGTACTCAAAGAAGCTGAGGATAATATGTATAGAAACAAGTTTTTACATGTTAGCAGTACACAAAGTGCGTTTATTACTTCTTTAATTTATACTTTACAGGAAAGAAGTCATGAAACTAAAGAACATACGGAAAGAATTAAGAACATGCTTGTATCGTTTGGTAAAATCTTGGGTCTGTCTGATAATGATATAGATGAACTCACCATCCTTGCTTTGCTGCATGATGCGGGGAAAATTGCTATTCCTGATAGTATTCTAAATAAACCAGAAAAGCTTAGTCCAAGTGAGTGGTCAGTTATGCAGAAACATCCTGAAGTGGGACACAAAATTGCGTTATCACATTACTTGTTAACAAAAGTAGCAGAGGCAATTTTGTGCCACCATGAGAGGTGGGACGGTTCAGGATATCCAAAAGGACTTAAGGGTGAAGAAATACCTTTAATGGCACGTTTGGTATCTATTGTAGATGCATATGATGTTATGACACATGATCGTCCATATAAGAAAGCTATAGGTAAACAGGAAGCTATAGAAGAATTAAGACGAAATGCTGGGACACAGTTTGACCCATATCTTGTTGAGGTATTTGTAGAAAAAGTATTACCTCAGATAGAAAATAAAGAATTAAATTCGTAACTAATACTTATCTTTTTCACACTTCTATTGCGTTTCAGGTATGTATTTTATATTTTAAACTTCTGTTAATAACAGCAATAGGGCATATACTAATCAAAAGTCTAAAAAAATGATAAAATTTATTTTGTCAAAAATTTTTGGTTCACAAAATGAAAGATACTTGAGGTCACTTCGTCCAACCATAGAAGAGATTAATTCCTACGAACCAGAGTTTGAGAAATTATCTAACGAAGAGTTAAAAATAAAAACAGAAGAATTTAAACAACGACTAACCGAAGGTGAGACACTTGATGATATCTTACCTGAAGCATTTGCCTTGGTCCGCGAAGCGTCTAAGCGAACTATAAAACTTCGCCATTTTGATGTTCAACTGATTGGTGGTATTGTTTTGCATCAAGGTAAAATTGCAGAGATGAAGACTGGTGAAGGTAAAACTTTAGTTGCAACACTTGCCGCGTATTTGAATGCTTTGGAAGGTAAAGGTGTGCATATTGTTACAGTAAATGACTATCTTGCGAAACGTGATAGATACTGGATGGGTCCTATTTATGAACTTTTAGGTTTAACAGTTGGATATATCCAGCACGATATGGAACCTGAAGAAAGACGTAATATGTACGCCTGTGACATTACATATGTTACAAACAATGAGTTAGGTTTTGATTATTTAAGAGACAATATGGTGTTAAGAAAAGAAGATAAAGTTTTACGTGGTCTACACTATGCCATAGTTGACGAAGTTGACTCAATTTTAATTGACGAAGCAAGGACACCACTTATTATTTCTGGCCCTGCAGAAGAATCAACTGAAAAATATTATGTAGCAAACCGTATCGTACCAAGATTAAATATTAAGGTTATAACTGAAGACCAAGAAATTGAAGCAAAATATAAAGGTATAGATATTAAGAAAGGGTATGATGCAATAGTTGATGAAAAAAATCATACGGTTGAACTCACTGATGAAGGTATTAAAAAATGTGAATATTTACTCGGTGTAAAAAACCTTTATGATGATCTCACTGCTGACTGGGTTCATATTATTACTCAGGCGATACGTGCACATAAACTTTTTCACAGAGATGTACACTATGTGGTGAAAGATGGAGAGATAATAATTGTTGACGAGTTCACTGGCAGGTTGATGCCTGGCCGTCGTTGGTCTGACGGGTTACATCAGGCAGTTGAAGCAAAGGAAAATTTGCCAATACGAGAAGAAAACCAGACACTGGCTACGATTACTTTCCAGAATTTGTTCAGGATGTACAAAAAGCTTGCCGGTATGACCGGTACCGCGTTGACCTCAGCAGATGAATTCTGGGGCGTATACAAATTAGAAGTCGTTGTTATACCTACGCATAAACCTATGATTCGTGTTGACCATCCTGATGTTGTATATAGAACAGAGAAAGAAAAATGGACTGCTATTGTCAATGATATAGAACAACACTATCGCAAAGGTCAACCGGTATTAGTAGGTACACGATCAATTGAAAAAAATGAGTTTTTATCTTCATTACTTCGTCGTCGTGGAATACCACATCAAGTTTTGAATGCAAAACATCATGAACGTGAAGCACAGATTATAGCACAAGCTGGCAAACTTAAAACTGTCACTGTAGCAACTAATATGGCAGGCCGTGGAGTAGATATTATCCTTGGCGGTAAACCAGACCCAGAAAATGCGCCACATTTAATCTGTAACGATCCTAATTGCAAAGTTGAGTTTATACATAACAAAGAATATCACGAAGTAGTAAAACTTGGCGGACTTTATGTTTTAGGTACGGAACGTCATGAAGCTCGTCGTATTGATGACCAACTTCGTGGTAGAAGTGGCCGTCAGGGCGACCCTGGCGAGTCAAGATTTTATGTTTCGTTAGAAGACGAACTTATGCGTTTATTTGGCGGAATTAAAATGTCTGAATTGATGTTGAAATTAGGCATGCAGGAAGGTGAAAATATACAACATCCGTGGATTACAAAATCTATAGAACGTGCACAGAAACGTGTTGAAAATATGAATTATGATATTAGAAAACAGGTTTTAGAATATGACGATGTTATGAATAAACAAAGAGAATCTGTGTACTCATTACGAGATGTAATTCTTGAAGGGATAGATTTAGAAGAAAGAATACTTAATATGATAGAAGAGTCTATAGAAGAAAAAATTGAAACTTATTGTAATACAAAATATCCTGAAGAATGGAATTTAACTGCTATAAAACTTTGGTTATCACGAGTGTTTGATACAGATTTTGAACTGTCTGAACAACAAATAGAAAAACTTACTAAGGATAGATTAAGAGATACACTTATTTCAATAGCAAAACAGAAATACGAAAACAGAAAACAAACACTTACGCCTGAGATTTTTGAGGAATTACAAAGAATCGTGTTGTTACATATGCTTGATGCTGCCTGGAGGGAACATTTATATGAACTGGACCACTTACGACGTAGTATCGGTCTACGTTCTTATGGTCAGAAAGATCCATTGGTTGAATATAAAAAAGAAAGTTTCATATTATTTACAAAAATGCAAGCAAGAATAAGAGAACAAACTATTGAATACGTATTTAAGTTACAACCAATTGCTATGTCACAAAGACAACCTTCTTATCAAAAATCTGTGGTAGATCAACAATCCGCTAATAGACGTGTTCCGTTTGAAAAACAGCCGGAGAAAAGAAAACATAAGATAGGACGAAACGATCCTTGTCCTTGTGGCAGCGGGAAAAAATATAAAAAGTGTTGTGGCAAGAATCTATAATTCAATGATTTTCTTTTCTGTATTATCCGGTTTATTACTTTTCTTTTCTTACCCCAAATATGGTAGTTTTTTCTGTGCTTGGTTTTGTTTTGTTCCTATTATATATGTTGTTCAATTGGAACGAAGAAAAGGTCTAAATTTAAAAACTGTATTTACTAAACTGTTTATTTACTCTCTTGTGACTGGTTTAATTGGATACGGAGGAATTTTTTATTGGATAGTTCCAACATTTAAAGCTGCAGGTGAACCTGTAATCTTTGGAGTTATATCGCTTATTGTGATCGCAATGTATTTCAGTTTATATCTCTACGCTTTTTGTATTTATACTTTCCTTACGGGTTTAGATAGTTTTACATCTATACTTTCATCGTCGTTGTTTTGGGTATTACTTGAATATTTACAGATGTATTTGTTTAGTGGTTTTCCTTGGGTTTTGTTAGGAATTACTCAATATGCAAATACAAAAATTATACAAGTTGCTGATATTTTTGGTATTTATGGTGTTAGTTTTCTTTTAATTTTTACAAATTTAACCATATCAATCGTTGCAAATAATGTAGTATATAGAAAAAAAATTCGTTTTAACTATTTAGCTATTCCTTTAATTCTGATAACTACTTCTTATCTATATGGAGAAGTGAAATTTTTACAACTTAATCAAGCAAGGTCAGATAAAGAAATGCTTGTGGTGCTCCTGCAGGGGAATATTGACCAATATAAGAAATGGGATCGAAAATATACAGAAGAAATTATGAATAAATATACGAGTCTTATAACTACCGCTGACAGTATGTTAAAGAATAAATATGATAAACTCAGTGTTCCAGTAGTATACATTTGGCCTGAAAGTTCTGTTCCAGGATGGTTGTTTGAAGAAAAATATTTATACGACTGGGTAAATGAATTAGTAAAAATTACCAATAAGGATTATAAATCTTATCATCTTATAGGTACGGTACGTATGGGACAGAACAGACCTGTTGAGTATTACAATTCTGCAGCGTTATTTACTGTTGAAAATAATGAAGTTATTGTCAAAAAGATATATGACAAAATTCACCTTGTTCCTTTTGGCGAGTATGTACCGTTTAGGAATATTTTAGGTAAGTTTGTACGTACAGTGAACGAACTTGGAGAATTTAGTGCAGGTAAAGAATTTGTAGTGTTTGATATTGAAGGTGTTAAATTTTCTGTACTTATTTGTTATGAAAGTATTTTTCCAGAATTAGCAGCAAAGTTTGTAGAGAAAGGTGCTGAATTTTTTGTAAATATAACAAACGATGCATGGTTCTTAAAAACTTCAGCACCGTACCAACATTTTGTTTTTAACATATCTCGTGCTGTTGAGAATAGATGTTATGTTTTACGTGCAGCAAATACTGGTATCTCAGGGATAATTTCGCCAACAGGGAAAGTTTTGAATCAGACAAAACTTTTTGAAGACGATGTGATAATTCAAGAAGTAAAAATTTTTCATAATACAACTTTTTATACAAAATTTTGTAATGTTTTATGGTTATTATATTTTAGTATGTTTATTTTTATTAATTATTTCACATTCAAAACTCGATGGGTAACACAATGAATAAAATAAACTCAATTTTATATGTCTGTTCTGGTAACGTATTTCGTAGCGTGTTTGCAGAAGGATATACTAAGCAGTTACTTGTTAACAATGGTATAGATAGCATAAAAGTTTCATCATGTGGAATAATAGCACAAGAAAGTTTTAAACTGCCACGAAGTATAAGAAATTTGTTTGAATTATATAAAATAACAGCAAAAAATCTTGACACTCATAAACCAACGAGGATAAATCACGAGATATTATTTACTCACGACCTTATACTTGTGATGGATAAAACACAAATTTCATATATAAAAGAAAATCATCCTGAGTTTATTCCGAAAACTTTTCTACTTAAAGAGTATGCTGGTTTTTTTACCAAACCAGAAATTTTTGATCCCATCGGTCAACCAGAAAGTGTCTACTTACAGACAGCTGAAGAGATTAAACTTTGTGTTGAAATTATAGTAAAAAAATTGATAGTATTAAATATAAAATAAACTAAAGAGTAGAAGTAAAAACTCTTTGTGAAACAAAAATTGTGTTATATACAAAGTAGGTCTAACCTATTTCTTCTTTTTGCATTAATAGGTATAAGCATTATAGCAGAAATAGTTTTGTCACAACCAAATAAAATAACTGACCTCACTGTAATTTCCGGCTTAAATTATTTATCTGAAGGAAGTTTAAAACTTGTCTGGACATATCCTGGTCCTGAAACATTACCAGAAGGTTCTGCATATTATGTTCAATACTCAACATTTTCTGAAGTTAATTGGTCAACTACAGCAGCACAAATTGTAATTTCAACAGGTTCTGTATATGATGATGAAGTACAAGTTTATGTTGTGACAGGCTTAGATAAAGTTCTTGTTGACAATCATCTTAGTAAAAATACAACTTTTTATTTTGCTATAAGAATTTCTTCTGGAAACGAAGTTCTTTCAGAATTATCGAATATAGCGACTGGCTGGATTACAACGTGGCAACCTTATGCTGAATTTTCTTTAGCAACACAAGGTGAAAAGGAAGGTGAGATATATCTTCAGTTTAAAGGTTGTGATGATTTTGTGAACAATAATATGTCAAATCCGCTTACAGGGTATTGGTATATACAATATTCAACTGATGAATTTTTTACTTCATGGTCACTGGGTAATGCTCAAAAAGTTATATCTACGCATACTTTTAATTCGCACCAAATACCAGCAGCAGTGACTATTACTGGTTTATCAAGCGGAGTAACATACTATTTTCGTCTCTGGGCAAAGGATGATTTAGGTATTTATTCAGAAATTTCTAATGGTGCAACATGTTGGTCACAGGTAGATGTTTCTCCACCTCGGCCTGTTACATATATTAAACCAACAGTAGGGTTTAAACATATTAATTTAGAATGGTTAGTCCCATATGAAGATTCGTATAGTGATGGTTTCCTGTATAACAATTCTTCGTTCACGGCATATTTTGAAATCCGTTACAGTAGTACAAATATAAATAGCGAATCTTTATGGAATTCAGCTACAAGTTTTGGTGTATTCGGCCCTTATGTACTTTTACCGTTAAGTTCAACAAGGACTGTAATTACAGGTCTTACAAATTTTACTACTTACTATTTTGCAATAAAAGTTGCTGATGAAAAACTTAACTGGTCAGGAATAGGAGAGTTTAATATAGGTGGTACTGTGTATAAATCTTCATCACCATTTTCTAAACCTGTAAACTCGCCACCACAGGCAAACAATCCTTCTAATCACTATGCCTACGATCCTGTACGTAATACAACATCTACAGTTATTTCATCTACAACAGTAATTCTTAAATGGGACACTGCAGGATGGCATCCTGGACGGTCAAATTCGGACAATAGTTTTGACATTGACTATGGAGATGATATTTCATCATACACAGTTAGGATTGCAACATATATTATTTCTGGTCAAATTATGGTAGCAACAATCACAGTTTATGGGCTTACTACAACGTCATGCAGCTTGCACTCTTTACGTGAAGATGTAACATATTATTGGCAGCTTAGTGTATATGATAAAGAAAGTATTTCCTCAACAACAGCAGTATTCTTCTTTGTTATAAATTCAACTAATTCCGCACCTGTGTTCCCATCACAACCGTTAATTTCGCCGACAACAGGAGTATGGCATACAAAGGAGTTTAAAATCACATTTTCTTGGAAAGCTGCATATGACCCTGACCCGTATGATTCAGTACACGGTTATGCAATTTTTATATCTTCTAACAATCAGGAATGGTATAGAATTCCAAAAAGTACCTCTGAATATTTCTCCACTACATCTACTAAAATAATAACAACGGAACAGTATTGTTGGAGTTTATTTGAAGATGCTGAAAACAAAAGAATATACTGGTATGTAACAGCATTTGATAATGGTGAAAGATTTGGTCACACAAAATTATCTTCTTCTACTGCTGTAGGTACATTCTGGCTAAACCAGTTTGACAGTCCACCTGCACAGTTTGAGGTTTATTTCCCTTCAGGTACACCAACGGTATTAAGTGATGGTAATACATATTATAAAGTAATCATTGCTGGTACAACTTATTATCCGATAATGATGAAAATTTTTGGCAGTACAACATATTATATTGCAAAATCTACACCTATAATTCTTAGCTGGCAGCCAACTTATGACCCTGATCCAGAAGATGGAATAATAGAATACAGTGTATTTGTTACTAGTTGGCCCACACCTGAAAATGCACCTAATGCATGGATTTATGTTAATAATCCAATACAAGATTATGCACCATATCCTTCAAACTATTGGCCTTCTTATTGGAATTTTTTTACTTCAACTGCGATTGTAAATACTGTACAACCAGGTACACAGGAAGGATATAATCTTGTGCTTATAGAAAATTTGACTTATTATTGGCGTGCAAGAGCAAGAGATTCAGCACAAAACCTAAATTGGATATGGGATAGTACACAAACTTTTGCTCCACCGGTAAATGTTGCACCAGTAAGATTTATTGTAGATTTTGTTTTAGATCCACCTTCTTTGTTTGATGTTGTTACGCCAACAGGAGTTGTCAATCCAAATAGTTTAGAACAGTTATATTTTGATTGGACTGATGCATACGATCCTGACCCGTTTGATTCAATAAAACACTACTTTATAAGTGTATCAACAGTTTGTCCAGCTACAATGGATGAATGGTTTACTTTACCGGCACCATTATGGAAAATAAATGTTTGGATTCAAGATCCGAAAATTAGTTCAACAACTTTAAACTTTTTAAATCCTAAATTACAACCTGGAGGTACATATTACTGGCAGATTCATAGCTGGGGTAAAAACGAGTGGGGTTATTCTGTGAACCCATCTACTGCACAGCCATATCTTGTTAAACCTTACGGGATAGCGTTAACCACAGGATGTTTTGTTATTTCAAATCAGAAACCTAACAAATTTAATTTAATCTACCCTGGAAGTTCAACCTTAAATACACCAGTTGCGCCTGGAGTAAAAACTTATAGACCTAAATTTGAGTGGGAACAAGGTGGTGATCCTGATAATTATGATCCTATTATTTCAAGTTATGTTGTGCGTCTAAGCAGTTTTTATAATTTTTCCGTATATGAAGCTCTGTTTTCTACGACTACGTCTGTTCAACTTAGTTTTGATTTAAACCCGAGAACTACATATTACTGGAATGTAATAGCGTACGATAATTTTGGCAACTATGAGTTTTCTAATACTACATTTTATTTTTATGTAGTAAATTTTGAACCAAACAATTTTGAACTTGTATATCCAACTGCGAATGTTGTTGTCAATACTTTGGTACCAGAGTTTAAGTTTATCAATCGTGGAGACCCTGACAGCGATATTGTTTATTACAAAATTGAGTATTCATCATTTAGCGACTTTAGTATTTACGTATCCTCTGAGAGGTGGAACAACAGAGATGTTTCTATTGGAAGTACTATAACGATACCCAGCCCCTGGAATTTTGAAGAAAACAAAAAATACTACTGGCGTGTTGTTGCATATGACGAATTTGGTGGCGTTACAACTTCAACTGTACAATCATTCTGGGTAAACGCTCAGGAGGAACCACCACAAAGTTTTGACCTTAGTGTAAGTACAATTCAGGGTATACTAAGTGTACAACAGGTAAAATTTGAGTGGAATTATACTACTGATCCAGATCCTGGCGATATCATTTTGAAATATAGAATTGTAATTTCAACTGTTGGAAATTACGTAGTAGGTGTATCAACTTATGTTGAAGTTTCAAGCAATACTTTGAGATATGATTTCTTTTTATCAACATTAATAGAAGATGCTGCGTATTGCTGGTGGGTTGAAGCATATGATAATACTGGTCGCTATACAAAAAGTATTTCTAGTTACGTCTTTATTGTAGACCTGTCTACGAAAGAACCGGATGGGTTTAGTTTGATCTGGCCCGGGAAAGAAAATGAGTTTTTTAGACTATCTTCTTCACCGGTCACATTTGTTTGGCAAGCAGCAAATAGGGCGGAATGGTGGAAGTCTATAAATTACACATTTTATCTTTCTTCTTCACCACAAAATTATTTTGTTATTAACTTTTCTTCAGGACCTTACAATTATTGGTATCAAGCAGATAAAGTTTACTTTTCAACATATTCTTTACAGGAAAACACCACATATTTCTGGTGGGTGAAAGCAGAAAATTCGATAGGTGTTTCGTGGTCAACTACGTTTTATTTCTTTTATGATCAGGTTAACCAGCCACCTGCGAATTTTTATTTAATATCACCAAGTGGTACTGTTAATACAAGGTTGCCAGATTTCAAATGGACAACAGCAACAGATTTTGATGATAAAGTAATCAGATACATTATTGCTTATTCTACTTTTTCAAATTTTTCAAGTTCGATTACAGTAATAGTATCGCATCCTAATAATAGTTTTACTCCGCAAATAAAACTTCTAAGAAATACAACATACTACTGGCGAGTTATAGCAGAAGATGAACGTGGAGGCCAAACATCTTCCAGTATAGATTTCCAGTTTTATGTTCCAGATTTAAAACCGTTACCAGTAAGTAATATTTCACCATCAGGTAATATTTCAACACGTAGACCAACAATTTCTTGGTTACCATCTGGCCATACTGACTATAAAGGAACAGTAAATAACTATAAACTATCATTGCGAGATTCTTTAAACAATATTGTTGTATCACAACTTATCCCTTCTACAACTACACAATATGTAGTGACGCAAAATCTTTTACAAAACATTACATATTATATAACTGTCACAGCAGTTGACGACGACAATGTTGAAAGTATTCCTCATACAGTGAGCTTTTTTGTTCTGCCTGTGAATATTCCAAAGAAGGTACTCATCAACAATTTTATTTTTGAGAAACAAGGGCCTCAGTTGTTTTTTATATCAATGGATTGGTATAAAGTAAATACCTACATAGATGGCACACTTGCGGATGATATTGCAGGATATAATATTTATCGTTCCACAAGTTTTGATTCATTGTACACAGAGGTTTATTATAGAGTACAACCTGCTACTGTAACTTCCTTTACAGAGTATATTTCAGGAGAAAATACTAAACATGTCTACTACTATGGGGTTAAAACAGTAACCATTGGTGGTGTGGAAAGTGAACAACCTGATGAAGTTTTGTCAACATTTGTTGATGGTAGCAGAATGTTAGTGTTCCAAGATGCTAAACTTATCATACCTTTGAGTGTATACTCTGAAATTAAAAGTAAGGGTTATACAATAGAAGTAAGCAGTTACGATGTAGGTGATATTGAAACAAAATACCTTGGTATTGTTAAAAAATATGTGATTGGATTGCATCAAGTTTCTCACATTAAAGGGTATAAATTTTCCAAACCTATAATTTTAGAAGTAAATAAAGAAAAAATTTTTCAGGCAGTAAGTTTAAAATTTGCTAATGTTAATTATAACAATAATATTGCGTCATTAAAACCAGCAGTATTTTTCTACAACAACGTGGAATACTTATACGTACATACAGAACAAGATATAGGTAGTATAAGAAGCAAAATAACTCAACCAGGGTTGTATGCTGTAAGATTTGTAAGTTTACCTAGTAGTGCAGAAGTTGTGAATATAGTGCCAAAGAAGATTTTTACGCCTGCTTCAAGTAAAGATGATAAAATACAGTTTATTCTCTATAATCCTACTGCGACACAACCTGAAGGCGAGATTTATGATATAGACCTAAGATATGTTGCAAAACTGAAATATGACGGGATAAATGTCTTAAGCTGGGATGGCAGATATGAAGATGGTACTGTTGTACTTAAAGGTGTTTATATTTATAGAATCAAAATTGGTGACAAAATATTCACGGGAACTGTTATTGTGGCTAAGTGAGAATATAGGTTCAACAAAAAGGTTTTAAAATGAGAAAATTTATAATATTAATCACAATAATACCTGTTACATGTTATAGTGGTTATGTTGAGACAACATATTCAGCAGAAGCTTTTAGGTTAGCGAACAATATTGCAAAAAGTTATACGGTAGAATCTGTATTTTTTAATCCAGCATCATTAAAAAATGTTGTTGTTCCAGAACTTGCATTAACTTATAATTTGTTATATCCGAAATTTACTGACAAAACAGAATTGTTGAACAACTCTGCTGTATTTGTACAAAAAATTCGTAAAAATATTGGATTAGGATTAGGATTTAACCAGTTTGGTGTCAGGGAATGGTATGTAAGAGATAAGTTTATATTTTCGGTTGGTGGCAGGTTAACAGAATTAGTCCCTAATTTTTACTCAGGTATTAAGATTGTTTATTCTAAGGAAACTTATTCTTTAGATGAGTATATGAGAACAAATCCTGTATTCTCTAACGGTAATGAGAAGTCAGTAGTGGCACTCAATATAGGTATGCTGTATTATACGGATAGTTTTGGAGATTTTGGTTTAACTATAGAAAACATAAACCGTCCAAATGTTGGCCTCTATACTGCTGAATACTTACCTGTAGAACTTAATATAGGCAATGCTTATTATTACAAAAATTTAACTTTTTACCCAGGGATAAAAGTAGAAATAGCGGAAAAGATAGATTACTCTTTCTCGTTATCAGGTGAATATAGTTTAGTTTTGTTTAACCAAAAGTTACAATTTTTACCTTCAATGGGTATAATTTATGGTAGTAGACAACTTAACAAACTTTTATTTGGTTTTTCATTACAAACTTCTCAGATTAAGTTTACATATGGTATCAGCGTATCACCTGTTAGCAAACTAGACATTGGTCATAGTCAATGTTTAACATTAAGTTACAAATTCTTGCCGCAGCCAATATCAGTGAAAATATCAAAGGATGAATACGACAGATTAGTTAGTGAAAAAACAAAATTGGAAGAAGAACTTGAAAAATTAAAAAAAGGTGTTGGTAAGAAGTACGAAGGTACTACAGTTGAAGAAAAACCAGCTACAGTTGTTGAAGAAAAAAAAGTAGAACAACCAGTTACAACTGAAGATTTGCTAATGAAAAAAATTGAAGAATTAGAACGAAAACTTAAGGAAGCGGAGGTTAAACGTGAAACTGTGGAGGAGAAACCCAAACCTACACCAACTACGGCGATACCACCAGCGACAAAGAAAAGATATCATACTGTAGTAGCAGGAGATACTTTGCCAAAACTTGCTGAAAAATATTACGGTGATAGTACACAATGGCGTAAAATTTACGAAGCTAATAAGGATAAAATCATCCGTGGTCAGTTGGTACCAGGCAGTGTGCTTGAAATACCGTAAATAAAATGATATTACTAAATAACTATGAAAGATTTTGAGAAATTAGCTGAACAGGAAAAAATGAGAATAGAACGTATCCGTGAGAAGATAAAATCTTTAACAGAACAAATACAACAAAAGAAAGAAGGTATTTCTACACAGCTACTTAATATTAAACCTCAACTTGATGTTTCAAGTGGCTCAACAGTATCTCCTTCATTGTTTTCTGAGATACAAAATATGTTACTGGAAACGATTACTAAAGGCTATGAAACAATTATTTCAGAAAAAGAAAAGATAATAGAAAGGTTACGTAAGGAAATTGATATTGCTATGGAAAAATATCAACAATTAAAGTTAACACAAGAACAACAGATTGCTCGCGTCTCAGCTTTATCAGAACAACAGGATAAGTCAGTACTGGAACTGGTCAAAAAATCTGCTGAACTGGAAGCTGAAAATAAGATTTTAAAAAATAAAATAAATGAGCTACAACTGCAGAGTGATAAACTTGCGACTTCAATAAAATATGATAGAGTACAATATGTATTGTCGCATATTAGAGTCCTAACTGACACAATGAAAGAATGTTTGCGTTATTTTAGAAATCCTTTTGGGATGATAAACGAAGCTTTAGAACTTGTTAAGAAAGACGTAGATGTACATCCTGCATGTAGAAAAGTTGAACTCATACAGCAAGAAATGACAAAAATTCATAATGTAATGTTAGCAGTGATTGAACGCCTTAAGTTTTCAGAAAATATTAACCTGCAGAAAGTTGATTTGCGTAATGTTATATCTATAGTTATTGGAAAGTTTCAACAGGAATTTGCAAACAGTAATGTGGAAGTTTCACAACAGGTTAATACGAGTAATGTTTTTGTGACAGCTGATGTTCAAATATTAATTGACTGTGTAAGTGAAATTATATCGAATTCAATTGAATCATTTTTACAACCAATAGGTAATAGGATTATACTAAGAATAGAAGATAATTCAGGCGTGCCAAAGTTGATTGTTGAAGATAACGGTTGTGGCATACCTGAACATTTGTTACCTAAAGTGTTTAATCTTTTCTTTACAACGAAGTTTGAACGAGGACATTATGGTATTGGTTTGTTTAAAGTACACTGGTGTATGAAGATGTTTAATGCAAAAGTGATGGTTAGTTCTACATATAATAAGGGAACTACAGTTGTAATAGAATTTTCAGAGTGATAACAGCGTAGAAATATGGCACCTAATGAAATATCAACTGAGGCGATGCGACATTATTATCGTGGACGTGTATTTGAGGCTACTGGAGAATTAGATATTGCAATTGATGAATATAGAAAAGCCATAGAGTATGGTGCTGATTATGCTGATGTGCATAATGCGTTAGGTCGTGTTCTAGTAAAGAAAGGGTTTTTTGAAGAAGCACGAATTGAGTTTGAAACAGCATTGAGGTTAAATCCGAAATATCTTGAAGCACAAAAAAATTTGAATGAACTATTAACCAAACTTTCTTTAATAAGACAAAAATCTTTAGAAGTACATGCTACACAACAAAAATTTACTCCGTCAGTATATGCAACACCAACACAAGAAGATGAGATAGACAAAGAAAGGAAATATTTCGCTTATCTTTATAAATTAAAAATATTAAAGAACACTATAATCTATAGTTTTCTATTTATTATCTTCGTTATCAGTACAGTGATTGTTTATAGAAAATTTGCTACTCCAAAAATACCGGTACAGAGAGCTTATTCTGTACAAATGGAATCTATTTCTTCATTAGCAAAATTTAATAATAAATTGGTGGTTAGCAGTTGGGCATCACAAGAGATCGTGTTTTATAGAATTTATGAAAACAACCTAGCTGTTTTTACATTAGTTAAATTAGATAAAGAAAATATTATTCCTACGTCTGTTAGTTCGATAGACAATATTTTATATATTATGGACGGTTGGAATAAAAAATTGTATAGGTATATAGTGGTTAATAATCGGTTGAACTTAATAAAAGTAGTTGACATTTCAGATACGGATCCTGTTGGTATTTGCACATTCAAAGAGTCGGTTTTGTTATTTGATAATAAGAATAATAACATTATTGTGTACAACAAAGACCTTACGAGAACTTTAGATGTTATACCGTATGTGATAAAAAATATAATTGCTGTTTCTTCGTACAAAAACAAGGTATTAATTCTGGACACTAATCGTAATTTATACGAATTGAGAAATCTTACTCAGGTTAATAAAACTTATAGATTAGATTTTGTTACGAACAAAGTGATATCAGCAATTTTTTTAGATAACAAATTTTTATGGTTTGCTGAAGAAGGTAAACCTTATCTTTATTGCTACAGTAAAGACATTTTTGAATAAGAAGTTGTAAAACGAAAGGAGTGTGAAAAAATGTTGAAGTTTAAAATAATAGATTTAACTCAACCTTTGTCAGTACTTACACCACCTTGGCCAACATATGAACCCTTGCAGGTAAAGTTTTTTAAACGGTTAGTACCGAATGGTGCCAACGGACAACTTATTACAACATCAAACCATGTAGGGACACATCTTGACGGAGCACTACATTTTTGTACTCATGGACGAGATATAGCTTCAATACCATTGGAAGAATTAGTTTCGGAAGGTGTAGTTGTGGACATAAGCGATATTGCAGAAGATTACGGGATTTATACTTCTAAAGATTTAATGTCTCGTGCAGATATACGTCCCGGAGACATATTGATAATACATACTGGTTACCATCATTATTCCTGGGACCAGCCACAAGCTGATGAAGTAAAATATATGTGTAAACATCCAGGGCCAACAATGGAGTTTGCTGAATGGTGTATCAAAATGAAGTTTAAATGGATAGGAGTAGATTGTGGTTCTGCGGACCATCCTATGAACACTAAAATACGTGAGTGGATGCCAAACCTTGCTAAAGAATGTGATGAAATTTTTAGAAAAAAATATAACAAATCGTTGGACGAAATTTTTCCACCAGAACATTACCAACTTATGCACATAAAACTTTTTCCTTTAGACATAATACATGCAGAAAATTTAGGTGGTGATATTGACAAAGTTTTAAACAAAAGGTTGCTTATAGGTGCGTTCCCGTGGCGGTTTGTTGGTGGCGAGTCCAGCATATGCAGAATTGTTGCATTTTTAGAAGAGTAGTGAAATATCTTTGTTTTGTGTTATGCTTCATCACTTTAGTTACTGCTGAAGATGATTACTATATTCGGAAAACTTATCTTGACAAAAAATTCGTTGACATATCCAGTTTTTCCTTATCAGAAGTTACCACATCGTTTGCTGATGTTATAAAAAATCTTACCTTGTTTGAGTTTTATGTTGACAAAGGTAAAATAGAACTTACAGAAAAAATCGGTACTTCCTTGATGAATTATTATCCAGTAAAACAACTTGTTAATTACCGTCTCGGTGAGTATTACTACCAGACCGGTAATTTTGACCAAGCAAAGGAATATTTTGGACAATGTGTAATCTCTGATTCTCAATTTCATGAAGCGAGGAAGTTGTTGGCAGAATGTTTGTTAAGACTAAATGAATATAAAGAAGCATATAAACATTACAATGTGCTGAGTTGGTTTAAACCAGATAAAGAAGTAATGAGAAATATAGAATATCTTTCAAATCATTTTGGTTGTGAATACACAAGGGATAAAGAAATTAAATTTGCCCAGATTGAAGCATCTTCAATAACCATAAATAGTCCATCTATAGATGTTGGGATATCAACAAAAGATAATGGAAAGATAATGAGAATTGATTGTATAGATTTTTATGTGAGTACAGATTTTGAAATATACGACAGAAATAACAAAAAAATTTATTTATTTTCCGGTGGTGCAGATAAAATATGGAAAATTGTATATCGGACAAGAATAAAATGTTTCGGTATTATTTCTTCTGAATACAACAAAGAATACAGGATCCCAGGTTCAGTGCTTATTATAAAACCACTTAGCAATAATGCAACAATTTATGTATCAGGATACAGATGGTTTAAGAAAAAATTTCCACATAATCGTGAATACCGTGGAATGCTGGTTGTGAAAAGTTATAAAGATCAAATTGTAGTAATAAACAGAATAAAACTTGATGAATATTTATACAGTGTTGTAAGAAAAGAAATAGGCGGGGATAAACCGTATGATGCTTTAAAAACACAAGCTGTAGTTGCAAGAACTGTAGCACTATATCGTAAGAAGACAAAAACTCATAAATTATTTGATGTATGCAATGGTCAACATTGTCAAGTTTACGACGGTGTCATATCTGAGGTTTCATCAACAATAGATGCAGTAAATACAACTATAGGCGAAGTGATAACTTTAAATGATAAACTTGTTTCTATTTTTTTCCATGCAAATTGTGGAGGGATATTATACCCATGGTGGAATTTCTCTCTACAAAAAGATGTTATGGAACTTGTTAGTGATATATCTGAAGATGAAAATTATGAAATAAAAAACATCTATCTCTGGTATATGTTACCACCAAAACTTTATTGTGGTGTTTCAACTTATGTACATCCTGGTATGTCAAGATGGTTACGAGTTGTAAAAAGGAATGTTTTAGGAAACCACCTTAGCAAGAAATATAAATTGGGTGAGGTTAAATCAATACAGGTCGTTAGTAGACGGAACAACGGTTATGTTAAAGAGTTAAAAATTATTGGTAGCAAGCGAACTTTAATTTTGAAACAGGAACATAAGATAAGAAATATTGTGCCAAATGGCCCGTTGAGATCAGCGTCATTTTTTGTTGAGTATAACAAAAACATAGACAGTTTTTATTTCTGGGGTGCCGGATGGGGACACGGTGTTGGTATGTGTCAAAGTGGTGTTTCAAACCTTGCAAGTGAAGGTAAAAATTATATAGATATAATTAAACACTACTATCCTGGGACTGAGGTTAAGAAATTATATTAAGGTTTTTCTTTGGTTACTTTCTTTTTGTCCTTAGAAAAAGAAAGTAACTGGAGGGGTGCGTGAGTGGTTGAAACGGCTCCGCTCGAAACGGAGTATCCCGATAAAATCGGGATCGGGGGTTCAAATCCCTCCCCCTCCGTA
>JANXDG010000053.1 GCA_025059805.1 Endomicrobiia bacterium | reverse complement strand
GGACCAATTTTAGCTGGTGTTGCGTTTGGGTGGTTACCTGCAATTTTATGGATTGTTTTAGGTACAATTTTTATTGGCGGGTTACACGATTTTTCATCTCTTGTAATCTCTGTCCGTCATGAAGGTAGGTCAATTGCAGAAATTGTAAACAAATATGTTAGCAAAACCGCATATAAGTTATTCCTTCTTTTTATCTGGCTTGCTTTAATGTATGTAGTTGCTGTATTTACTGACCTTGCAGCGGAATCTTTTACAAAGGAACCTTCAGTTGCTCAAATTAGCATTTTGTATGTAATTATTGCGATATTTTTTGGTTTGCTTGTTTATAAAATTAAAATTAGTTTAAGTTTATCTACTGTTGTTGCATTAGGTTTGATTCTTATTGGTATATTTTTAAATTTATATTACGAATTTTTATTTTTTGAAAAACAAGTTTGGGTATGGATATTGTTATCTTATGCGTTTTGTGCATCAATTTTACCAGTATGGTTTTTGCTACAGCCGAGAGATTATCTGTCAAGTTATTTTCTTTACTTTACTGTCATTGTTGGTTTGATAGGGTTAATTTTTGGGAAACACATTGTTTCATCTCCAGCTTTTGTAAGTTTTAACTCAAAAGACTTAGGTCCGCTTGTGCCATTTATATTCATAACAATAGCTTGTGGTGCAGTTTCTGGATTTCATTCTTTAGTTTCTTCTGGAACTACTTCAAAACAACTTGATGATATAAGAAATGCAAAATTTGTAGCTTATGGTGGGATGATTCTTGAAGGGATAGTAGCAACAGTTGCTCTTTCCACATTGATGATTTTTCCAAAGGGTGTAAATATTGCTAATCCACAACAGGTTTATGCCACAGGTATAGGGAAATTTTGTATGTTGTTAGGTATTAGTGAAAATGTAGGAAGGACAATAGGATATTTAGCAATTTCTGCATTTATTCTTACAACACTTGATACTGCAACGAGAATTTCAAGATATATTTTTCAAGAGTTTGCAGGAGTAAGACAAGCTTCGTTAGTTAAACGTGTAGTTGCAACAATTATTTCTTTAATATTACCAGTGCTGTTGTTGAATCTAAAACTTAGAGATGCCTCAGGTAATGTAACTTCCTGTTGGAGGATAATCTGGCCGTTGTTCGGTACTACAAATCAATTACTTGCAGCGTTGGTTTTGCTAACAGTATATGTTTGGATAAAAAAACAAAATAGCAGAAGTGTTATAAATATTTTCCTACCCACATTATTTATGCTCTTTGTAACATTGTTTGCTTTAATTCGTATTACTTATGCGAAAGTAATCAACAGACAATTTGATATTGTAACAATTTCAGCAATGTGTTTACTTGCGTTAGCAATATATGTGGTAGTTGAGTGTAGTAAGACAGTTTTAAGACAAAGGTCGTTCTCTTCCTGACTTGCAACCAGTCGTAGTTCGCACAACTTTTCATTTCATTTTTAATTTTTTCTGACGAAAAATTTTAATTCAAAAAAATTATAATTAAGTATTGACAAACTAAGTGTTATGTTATACTATATATTGTATTAACTACCAGAAATTTTCCTATATATAGTATCTGCTCTTTTTATAGAAACTGTCCAATACAAAAAAGTTATAAAAGGGGGTAAAATATTATGGCTTTAGATATGTCTTCATACAAAGATTCTACCTTAGTATATGAAGAACAGATAAGTTTAGAAAATAGTGAACTAACGAACTTTGCCAACTGCACAGGTAATACATCTGAAGATTTTATGTATACTGAACATATAAAACCGTCACTTACATCTAATGCTTTAGTTGTGCTTGAGAAGAGATATCTAAGAAAAGATGAGAACGGGAATATTATTGAATCACCTGAAGATATGTTTAAACGTGTAGCAAAAGCTATCTCTGAAGTTGACAGAATTTATGGTGACGATCCTAAAGAATCATATACGAGATTTTACGAAATTATGGCAAAACTTGAGTTTTTGCCAAATTCGCCCACGTTGATGAACGCAGGTACTGCTTTCCAACAACTCTCTGCTTGTTTTGTTTTACCAATCGGAGATTCAATGGAATCAATATTTGAAACATTAAAATACACAGCGTTGATCCACAAGACAGGCGGAGGGACAGGTTTCTCATTTTCAAATTTACGTCCTTCAAACGATGTTGTTAAAACCACATCAGGTATATCTTCAGGGCCAATTTCTTTTATGAAAGTTTACAATGCTGCAACAGAAGCAATAAAGCAGGGTGGACGTCGTCGTGGTGCAAATATGGGTATTTTACGAGTAGACCATCCTGATATAATAGAATTTATAAAGTGTAAAGAGAAAGAAGGAGAACTTGCAAATTTTAACATCTCAGTAGCTATTACTGATGATTTTATGAGAAAACTTGAGAAAGATGAAGAGTATGAATTGATTAACCCACGGACTAAACAGGTAGTAAAAAAACTTAAAGCAAAAGAAGTTTTTGATCTGATAGTGGAACACGCATGGCTTAATGGTGAGCCTGGTGTTGTTTTTATTGATGTAATAAATAAATCAAATCCAACACCTGAAGTAGGTGTTATAGAATCAACCAATCCGTGTATAACTGCAGATAGTTGGGTTACAACATCTGATGGAGCAAAGATGGTAAAAGACATCGTTAACAAACCTGTTAATTTGTTACTAAATGGCAAATTTTATTTTTCGCCGACAGGATTTTTTAAAACAGGAAGTAAAACTGTATTTGAAGTCATTACAGATAGAGGTTATAGAATAAAAGCGACAGATGACCATCTTTTTCTTGTAGTTAAGAAAATAACAAGTAGTGGTTTAGAGACAAACTGGAAAGCACTTAAAGATTTGAGAAAAGGTGATTTGTTAGTTCTGTCAAACAATCGTAACACAAAATGGGAAGGTGGGAAAGGAAGTTTTGAAGAAGGTTACTTACTTGGATTAATCGTTGGTGATGGTTGTATAAAAGAAGAAAACGCTGTGATTTCTGTTTGGGGAGACAGTGAAGGTGCTATTTCTATAAGGAGAACTGCTGAGAAGTATGCAATGCAGTTGCCACATAGGAAAGATTTTAAAGGGTTTCAAAAAGTTATAAAAACAAGGAATGAATACAGATTGCGAATGAAATCTTTACATTTGTTAGCTGAAGAATACGGGTTATCACAAAAGTTTAAAGGTGTATCTAAACAAATAGAATCGGCTTCGTTTGAGTTTTATAGAGGTTTTCTAAGGGGACTGTTTGATACAGACGGTTCTGTTCAAGGTGAACATAAAAAGGGTGTAAGTGTGCGTTTATCTCAATCCAACCTTGAGACACTTTTGGCAGTACAAAGAATGTTACTTCGTTTAGGTATAGCATCCACAATTTACGAAAACAGAAAAGGTGAAGAAAAAAAGCTTTTGCCAGATGGTAAAGGTGACAAGAAATTTTATGTTACGAAACCGAATCATGAGTTAGTTATTAGCAACGATAATTTATTTGTTTTTTTTGAACTTATAGGTTTTTCAGATATAGATAAACTTTCATCTTTGAAACATATAATTGATACATATAAAAGGAGTCAGAACAAAGAAAAGTTTATAACGAAAATAAAGGAAATAAGGAAATTAACAGTAGAAGATGTTTATGATATAAAAGTTTCAAATGTACATGCTTTTGAAGCGAATGGTATCGTTGTACACAATTGTGGTGAGCAACCGTTGCTGCCGTATGAATCCTGTAATTTAGGTTCTATAAATTTGGGTAAGATGGTAGTTTATAAAGATGATAATCCTGAGGTTGACTGGGAAAAACTAAGATATGTGACAGAGACAGCAGTACATTTCTTAGACAACGTAATTGACGCAAATCAATATCCAGTTGA
>JANXDG010000065.1 GCA_025059805.1 Endomicrobiia bacterium | reverse complement strand
GATGAAGTTGAAAATCCAGG
This sequence comes from Endomicrobiia bacterium, assembly GCA_025059805.1. Taxonomy (GTDB): domain Bacteria; phylum Elusimicrobiota; class Endomicrobiia; order DTEH01; family DTEH01; genus JANXDG01. The sequence goes on along the minus strand of JANXDG010000065.1, from coordinate 124,514 downwards.
TTCATCTTTTGGAAGAAGTGGTTCAGTCAAAACACAAACCGCAGGTGTAGGTTTTACAATTAAAGTAAACCTTTGCGATGCTTACTGGAACAGAGTAAAAGAAGGACCAATGCCACTTGTTTCAGTCTGGACATCAGATCCGTATGATACGCATCCTACCGCACTAACCCTTGTTAATGGTCAAAGATTGTTTGCTATCACACTTGTTACCGCATCTTCAGTTACGATAACAGTTTCAGGTGGTGGTTATACAATGGGTATATCGTCAGAAGTACCTGTTATACCAAATGTACCAACAAGACTACTTGTTGTTGTACCGCCACAACAACAGGTTAATGGTAAATGGAATGTTGAACCTGTTGGTAGGACAAATGTTGCTGTTACAACACAAACCGCAGGCGTGCCCTTCCAGGTAACAGTTTATGCAGTTGATAACTGGTATAATTTTGTATCCACAGTGACACAAACAATAACATTTATTACATCAGATCAGTATGATACAGACCCTGGTGCTAGAACTATGGTAGGTGGTGTAGCAACTGCTAATATTGACTTTAGGACTGCAAAATCACAAACAGTAACTGCTATTGATAATGATCCTAATTCTCCTAATTTACAATCACATACCTCCTCTTTAATACCGGTTCAAGCTAATGTTCCTAAGAAACTACATATTTGTGCTCCAGGTGAAACTTACGATCCTGGTAGGCCACCGTATGTACCAGGTTCAGTGACAGGTGGCAAACAAGGTACGCCATCTAACCAAACTGCAGGTGTTAGTTTCAACACTGTTATAAGAATAACAGATGAGTATTGGAACCTATCTTATCTGTCAAGTGGTGCTACTGTACAGGTTAACACTAATGATTTGTATTCACCATCAAATAATACTCAGTTTGTGATTTATTCATCAGCAGTTGTACCAGTAACTTTGGTTTCAGCATCATCATTCACTGCGGATAAAACTGTTTATGTAGAAGATATTGATGGTGTTGACCCAACACTTTCTTTAGGTAGGACACAAAGTATTTTTGTAGAGCCGGGTACACCACAAAAATTGTTACTTGTATTACCAGGACAAACACTTACAGGTGGCCATCCACGAGGTAAAACAGGTATACCTCAAGTTTTAGTTGCAGGACAGGAATTCCAGGTTATATGTGCAATAACAGATGCGTATTTTAATCCAGTACCTGGTATATCAGTTACATTACAGGCAGATTCACCACTTGATAATTATGATAGTGAACCACCACCAAGAGATGTTGAACCTACCGGGAAACAAATCTTTAATTTTACTTTGGTTACAGCAGCAACTCATTACTTAAGAGTACGCGATGTTGATGGTATTCCACCACTTTATCAAGAATATCCTGCGAACCCACAGGATCTTGCTGTTACAACATTTACTGTAAAACCTGCAAATGCTGTAAAATTACAATTAATACTTCCCGGTGAAACACCAGTTCCTGGTAAGCACAATATTGCTCCGTACGGTAAATCAGGTGCACCATTGACTTTTACAGCGGGACAACTATGGTACGCTACTGTGAGATTGGTAGATTCGTATTACAACTTAGTTACGGATGTGTCACCACAACCACAGGTTGCGGTACGTACCGCAGACCCGTTTGATATAGAGCCTTCAACGGAACCGTTAGTTTCAGGTCAAGGTATATTCCCAATAACTTTAAGAACAGCAGCAACTTGGCATTATCTCGTTGCAGAAGATATTGATGGTATAGATCCGCAGTATCAGCCTGACACATCACCGTTATTTACTGTTGTCCCGTCAACACCTACAAAATTATTGGTGCTAGTACCAAACGAAACTTTTGTCCAGGGTTCTCCTTACGGTAAGACAGGACAAGTACAAGATTATATTGCGGGACAAAGTTTTGTTGCGACAGTTTATCTTGTTGATGACTACAACAACCGTGTACGAAGTGGCTGGCCAATGCCAAATGTTGGTATCGTTACCTGGGATCCAAAAGATTCTGAACCTTCACCTAAAGTTTTGATTGACGGTGCGAATAATTTTACATTAGTACCGTTACACGCTACTTCTTCGTGGACACTTACAGCTGTTGATATTGATGGCGAAGTTCCACACTACTCTTCAGGCACATCTTCGTTTATACGTATATGGCCTGCTGTTGTTCATCATATGCATATAGTTGAATATCCACAAACAGTTGTTGCTGGTACTGGTTTCTCAGCAAAAGTTCAGCTCAGGGATCAGTATTGTAATTTAGTTTCTACTGGTATTAACTGGGAGAACTACGTTGGCCGCAAAGTAAAGTTTGAAGGTGAGAACTTCCCACCACCACAAAATCCGGAATTGCCAGCAGAATATACTTGGGTAATCTCGGACCAGGGTGAAAGATTATTTACAGGTATAGTTTTGAAAAAAGCAGGACAAAGATGGATTAAAACATATCAAACTAACCCGCTCAATACTATAATATCTTCAGAACGTGCTTGCGATCCTAATCCGAACAGAAGTGGTGAGGAAGGTGAACATGGTCCGTTATATACATATATTAATGTACAGCCAGGACCACCAGCCAGTTTCTCTGTGATAGAATCTACAGCTACTGCAGGGACTGAATTTTACACTTATGAGGTTAAAGTACCAGCTGGTACTCGTGCTGACTGGGGCAAACTCCAAGTTATAGCATATCTTTCTGACGCATATGCTAACATCGTACCATCAAGTGGTGTTCCTGTTTCAATAGAAGTTATAGACGTTATTGGTTCAACAGGCGTTGTGTCATATACATCACCAGCGTCAGATTCTAACCCGCCAGTTCCTGTGACATATGCTATCACTGATTCTTCTGGTGCCGTGGGATTAAATCCGCCTTTGTATTACTATATATCTAACAAACTAGACGATTCAGCCAAGGTTAAATTCTCAACCGGTACCATAACAGGAACCACAAGAAAGATTACAACTATCGGTGGTACACCGTATAGACTTGTAGCATTGAATCCTCCGAGTGAACTTGTTGCAGGTAACGAAACACCTTATGTGATTATTCAAAGAAGAGATGAATTTGATAATCCAACATATCAAGGTGACACTTGGGCACAACTTGCTACCAACTCTCGTGCAAGACTACAACAACCACAACGCAACTGGGATTTCAGGTCCGCACCTGGTGCAGATAATACACTTGGACCTGATTATGTAATATGGTTTTATAATTCAATTAAATCAACATCTATCGCGATAATCTATTATGACGAAATGTCGTCAATTCCAGAGGGTGAAGATGGTAGACCTTCTTCAGGTAAATGGACCATACAAGCACAAGCGTTTGGTGAAAATCCAGCTAGATGGGCACAATTTGATATATTAGTTAGACCTGATGAAATAACAAAAGCTGCGTTTGATAACCCGCAAAGGAAATTAACCGCAGGTTCACCTAAAGAATATACAGCTATAGGTCCAGGTCCTAACAGTTTAGAATTTGAGGTAGAACTACAAGATAGGTGGGATAACCCTGTTAGGACCACATACACTGTTACTGTAATATTATCATCAGTTCGTCAATCGTCAAGATTTAATGATTCATATTCCTTCTCGCTATCAAGCAGAACCATTGGAGGCCCTGCATATGGTACACCGCCATCGTTTGAAACACCTATAACATCGTTTACGATACAAGCTGGAGATTACTTTAGACGATTCTACTACCTTGATACTAATACTTCTGAAAATTACGGTGTTCAAACAACAACCTATCCAGTAATATTTGCTACACCTATTGGTCAGAAAGGCGATGGTACACCATGGGCCGCTGCACAACAGTCAGTTCTTATAATGCCTGATAGGATAAGAAGGTTAGGAATTTATGGTAAATATTCTATCCCACCGGATCCAAATTATATCCAAACATTAACTGCTGGTGTTACTTCGCAAGCTATGATGGTTACAACTGAAGATTTCTATGGTAACATTGCTCCGATACTTGAAGCTGACCTTTCAGGTGATAATCCAAGAAGAATAAGAATAATTTCAAGTTCTACTGGTAGTGTGCTGTTTGCTATACCGTCCACTTCAAGTTGGACCAATGCCGAAGGTATTGCATATTTCAGACTAGGTGATAGAACTACAACGTTCTATATAATAGACACGCTTGCGACGGTACGCTATGGCGTCTACGATACAACTCATACATTGGTTGCAAACACGATAGTTAACCCTGGCATGTGGACCATTGGTGTTCGTGGATACAGAGTTGTACCTAATATTGCACATCATCCTCTTGTAGTGACACCGTCAAGGCGTCTTATTGCGGGTACTACAATACAATTTGACGGGACAGGTTCTGATATTTCTACGATGACGGTCTCAGCTAAAGGTGGCCGTATGACGATTAGAAAACATGGCCAGCCAGTGTTTACAGGTATAACAGTTGAAATCAGAGATATGTTTGAAAACGTCACAATTTCAACTGAAAATATTATACTTTCAGTTGAAGTGCTAGATTCGCCTCAAGCATATGGTTCTATAGATCCAACACAGGATTTGGACGGAGCAGGTTGGACATTGATGACAGGCGGTGGTAACCTACTTAGTGTTTTAATCCCAGCTGGTAATGATTCTGGTACATTCTATTATTTTGATACCATTGCTGGATCTCATACAATGAAAATCTCTGGTAGGACAGCATCTGGCAGAACTCTTGTTCCAATGTATCAACAACACTATATAACTCCTGCTCCAATTAGGTATTTTACAATACATCATCCATTTACATTATCAAATCCGTTAAGAGTACATGAACCTGGTCTTTTAACAGTCAAGGCTAGAGATAGGTTTGGTAATGTTGCTTCTGGTGATCCAATAAATGGTCAATGGTATGAAGGGACAATCTTATTTAGTCACTCAGGTAATCCTGAAAAAGTTACATTGAAAGATGCTATAAGTATGACAACATATTACACTTTTGTAAAATCAGATGCTGGTGTGTATAACAGGCTACAAATTATAGACCAGATACAAGAAACACTTAAAGTTTTTGTTACTGATTACGCAACGATTAATCTACCAGATGAAGATCCTAACAAAATCTATGGTTATACTAACGATATTATGCGTGAAGTACCAGTACGTTCAGATGGTGACGTAGTAACCTGTGGTATCGTTGTGGAACCTGCAGATTTAGTTCCTGTACCTTATGGCGATCCTGACAATCCATTGTCAACTTGTGACGATAGTTATTCCAAGAAACAGGAATTACTTGAGGGTACCATATATCAAGGTAAGACAGCATTATTCCAGGGTGACGGTAATACATATGAGAAACCTGCTCCAGTACCATTGCTTAGGTTAAACTTAAGAGTATTACCACAACAGGTTGCAGAATCAGCAACTTGGACACAACTCCGTGTGGATAAAAAAGGAACTGCGTTACCACAAGATGTATGGATTGGTTTATATTATGATGCTAACGGTGATGGTAAATTCCAAGGTGAGACAGTTCTAGGTGGTACTCCACAAGATCCGTTAGTTAAAGTGGGACAATATGATGCGATATCTAACGCTTGGCATTTCACTGGGATGAGCGAGTTTATATCTAATGTTTCAAAAAACTATTTCCTATGCGTACGTATTTCTACAATTGCAACACACGGAACATATTTAGGTTTAGAAATTAATAATCATAATTATTTAACAATGGTAGGAGTTGCACGTGTTGCTGCAAATAATTTTGTGATATTTACTGACACATCAGCTATTAAGCGTGAAGAAGCTAAGGTTTACTGTGTAGCTGAAGATATTGCAGCATCGGTTGAAACTACAAGGTCAACTACAGTTTATCAAGGACAGCCTAACGCAGGTATGTTAAGAATAAAAGTTTGGACAAAAGAATACACGGCTTATCTTAATGGTTTTAAAATCACAAGGACAGGTACAGGTACTGATACAGACGTTCGTGGTGTAGCACTGTTCCTGGATGATAATGGAACAGGTGATCCACGTCAAGGTGATGGTATATTCCAGCCAGCGCTGGATACAAGGGTTTCACCATGGGTAATGTTCTCAACCAGAGCTGCAGTTGTATATCTTAACCGTGTGTATGAACTTACCACTTCTACAGTAACATTCTTTGTCTCATACAAAATTGCAGATTCTGCTTACATAAATAAAACACACGGTGCTGCTATAGTTGACTCTGCGGATGTGAGATTAGGTGAAGGTGTTGTGCTACCAATACCAGGATATTATTCAACATTAGTCACAGTTATACCTACTTCCGATGAAATGACACTTGTGGATTATAACAAAACCGCACCAAATAATTTCTCTATCCCAGGTGCTGCTACGCAAGGTGATGTAAATGTAGTAGTAGCAAGATTAACCTTGCAGACAATGCAACGTACTGCTATGTGGACAGGTCTTAAACTTGATAGATATAATCCTAACAAGGTTAACAATCCAGAGGATATTGAGAATATAAAGGTATGGTTTGATAGTGACGGCAATGGATTGTTTAATCCTTTAATTGACACAATTGTTTCACCGACAGATAGGAAGTATACATTCCCTGTTACTACACTTGCAGTTGATATTTCATCAACAGCAACTACTATATATGTAAACGATGTATCAAAACTTGTTTTGTCACCGATTACTGACTTTTCACCATTCCCTGAAACGCCCGGAAGAATTATACTTTCTGATGGAAGTGAAAATCTTGAAGTTATATACTTTAGTGGTGTGGACAGACAATTGAATGCTTTAACAGGTTGTATCCGCGGTCAGGAAGGTACAACGGCAAGATACCATCCTGCAGGTGCTAAAGTCTCAGGTCAGGCTATTATATGGATATTAGGTAACTATATGGATCTTGGTCCTTATAGGGTTGGGCAGGAAATAACTTCTGAATATCCAAAAGATTATTTTGTTACCGTAGATATAAATTATCTTGCGAAAGTTCACGAAGCATCACAGTTAGGTATATCAATAAAATCCACTAATTACTTAGCAGTGGTAGAACCTGACTTTGTATCAAATAGGTTTGGAATCATAGGTGCGAAACCTGCTGGTAAATCAGAGTCGGGTATTGGTACAATAATGGAATATGCTGATGCTGTAACATTCAGGTTTGTTGATATTTCTACCGAAGTTGTTTCATATTTACAACAGGGTAGAACTAACATACCTTTAGCTTCAGTTGTAGTTTATACTAATAAATCAGAAGCATGGTGGAATCAGATCAATGTTTATGGTAAAGGCACCTCTACGGATAATAATCTACTTACAGATGAAATTAAGTATATAAAAGTGTGGTATGATAAAAACAACAACGGAGCCCTTAACACGGATGTTGATATCTGTATAGCTACGGCTACTTTTGGTAATGTTGGCCGTCCGTTAATGTCACAAATTATCTTCCCCGTATCACCAAAGATAATAACTGTTGACAGAGCAACATCTGAACGTGTATCTCAACGCTACTTTATAACTGTTGATATTCAGGAAGAAGCGTATCCAGAACAGACCTTCGGTATTGAAATTTCAGGTCCAACAGATATTTCTGTATCTTTACCGAACTATGTTGATACATCGTCATCAACGATACCTTTCAGTGGTATCCTTAGAACAATAATACCTTCACCAAGAATGGTAACTGTTGATTCCGAATCTATGCTGTTAAATAGTCTCAACTATGTAATTATTGGCGCTGTAAAACTTGCTAACAATATTTCTGCAGCAGACAAGTATATACCTTTGAACATTTCACCGGTCAGTTTAAACTTACCTTCTTCAGGTTATGCTGTAATAAACAACGAAATTATACGTTATGAAGGAATTGACAATGGTGGGTTAAGGAATGTACAGCGTGGAGTAGAGGGTTCATTTGCAACCTCTCATCCTTCTGGTAGCACAGTTGGCTTTAGTGTATTACAAGGTTTAAAAAATTTACCAATGTTTAAACTTACAATGTATTGTAGTGGGTTCCAGGTACAACTTCCTACAATAAAGTTTACTCGTGTACAACCTTCACCACTAAACGGTGACGATGCTGACATCACAGCGATAAAGGTGTGGAAGGATAATGGTGATGGTATACTTAATCGTGATCCGCAAACAGGATATGTATCACCAGATGTTGAGATTTTTATGGGTCAGGGTAAATTCGGTAGAGGTATTGATCCTGCTGGATTTGCTACAATATCCTTAAACGATCCAACGTATAACAAAGGTTACGCGCTTATAACAACTACACCTACAATATACTGGGTTACTGCTGACATTTCGCCAGCAGCAAAGTTTACCCATCCACAGATTGCAAATTTAAACGAAGTTTTTGGTTTAAGAATTACCTTACCTTCGGACTTCAGACTTGCACCTGAAGAAGCAGGACATTGGGTATCAACTGCTACAACTTCAGGTACACCTGCGTTCCCAATAAATTCTCCGGTTCATGCAATAGTTCCAACAGTTGATACTTTAATTGTTCAAGGTGAAGGTATACTACCGCCTGGAGTGTATCAGAATCAACAAAATGTTGGCGTATTACGACTTAATTTTAAATCAAACAAAAATAGTGTTGCTATAAAGAGAATAAAAGTTAGTATGGTTGGTACAGCAGTTGATGGTGATATTTCATTAGTTAAGATATGGAGAGACAGAAATAACAATGCTGTATTTGATATTGAAGATACAACGAGGACAGCTACAGGTGAATATCCAGGATTGTTATCATTTGGCACGGATAGATTGTCTGATAAAACAGTAGATATTGAACTTAAGACACCACTTGTTGTAGATGACAGTCCCGGTGGTGTAAATGTTTTTGTTTCATTTGATATTGCAGAATTTGCACGACTGTTTAGCAAATTCTATGTCAGTATTCCAGAGGAAAACTATATTACAGTTGAAGTGCCAGATAATATATCTTTTGTAGTAAAACCTGTTCAGTCAGGAGAAACAACAATTTATGAAGCAGCATCACAAGTGATCGCAAGAGTCTATAATTATGCTAAAGATATAGCAGGACTTGGTGGTACGTTCCAAGCTGAACATAATGTTCCTGTTTTAAGAATCAAGATGAGAACTGACGTAGCACAGTCGAGATGGACAAGAATACGTCTTGAAAAAATAGGTTCTTCAGCAGATCCTGCATATCCGTATGGAAGAAATTTTGATGTTGAATACGTTAAGATATTCAAAGATGCTAATTTTAATGATCAACTGGACGCTATGGATACGTTAATTAACGAGATACAGTCAGAACTTGTACTATCCATATCTTCCACTACTTCAACGCCATTCTTAATGGTTATCAAATCTTCAGTTTCACCAACAGGGAGTTTCCCTGTTAATCAGCCACAATTATGGGTTAAAGTTAACGACGAAGTGTTTGAATACACACATTTAACAACTGTTACAATAAGTGGTGTTACTTATCCTGCGTTGTATGTTACAAAACGTGCACATGTTGGTACCCATGCTGCATACCATCCTGCGGGAAGTACTGTAAGGAAGTGTGATATGTTCTATCTAAATGATGATCTTAACAGACAAAAAGAAGTTGCACTGGTGCAACCACAACTTATCTCGCCAACACCACAGACATATTTTGTAGCTTATGATATTGGTGAGAACGCTATTGCTGGTAATGCTGTAGGTGTTAAACTTATTGGTAAAGAAGCGATAACAATTGAGTATCCAAACACAACTTCATCACAACTTGAAATTGAACAAGATTTTGCAGGGTCTAATGTACAAAATAGTGTTTATCCGTATGAAACATCGTTGATAAGAATAAATCCTGTTACTTTGACGATAATAGGTGAATCAGTAGCACCTGTACAGGTACCACAACGAACTGAGAATGTACCGTTTATGTTGGTTACTGCAAAGACAGACAGAAACTACATAAGAATAAATAAAATACATGTAAAACAAATTGGTACAGTGGAAACACCAGCTGCTGTAGGCGGTCTCGGTCAAGGGGACCTTTCATCAATTAGTATATGGCTTGACAATGGTGATGGTTTCTTCTCACCTACTTTAGATGTATTGATTTCTTCCATTACGCATGGAACGATAGATTTTTCAGCAGGTGCAGCAAGGTTTAAACTTCCTGCTAAAGGATTATATGTTTCAACTGCTCCTGTAAGATTCTTTATAGTAGGAAATATCGGAAAGACAGATTTTGCTGGATATTCAACTAAGAATCATTATGTTGGTGTAGAACTTTCGTCATTTAGATCTATAGACCTTACACCACAGACTGCAGAATCTGCGATAACTAATAAGTTTCCATATAAATCCTCGTTAGTGTTAATTCTTGACGAATTTGCTCCACAGATCTTACCAAAATGGTCAGTGTTAGTACATAAAAAAGTATGGGCGAACCCGTTTGGAGATGGTTATCCTGCTGTTGATGTGGACAATGATGGTAAACCAGACAAACAGATGCGTAACGGCGAAGTGTTTATTGATGTTGATAATGATGGTACAAACGACCTTGAAGATCTTGATGGTGATGGTGTAAAAGACGATGTTGACCTTGTTGGTGATGGTAAACCTTCAATTGATATGACAGGTGACGGTTTCTTAGATATTGATATGAATTGCGATGGCAAACCAGATTCTGTTCTTGCGGATATAAATGGTGATACAATACCAGAGATAGATCTTTCACGAGATGGTACAATTGATTGGGGTTATGTACCAGAACGGTGGACAAATAGAACCACGCAACTTTTTGCACAATGGAGGCATGTTGCTAATGTAGTTGATTACCGTGTAGGTGTGGGTAATACTGCTAACAAGAATAATTTAACCGAATCTTTTGCTCCTGGCGGGTGGTTAAGTACAAATAAAGCACCGAGATATACAGTTACTAATCTTTCACTACAGGCTGCTAAGGTCACAAGGTTACTAAAGTCAGTGTCAAGGTTTGATACACCACCGTTTGATTTGTACGTAGAATCAACTGACGGTTTCCCTGCAGAAAAATCTGATATTTACGTAGGTGGTGAAATAATGTATTATGAAACTAAATCAGAAAATTCGTTCAGAATCACACAACGTGCAAAATATGAAACACAAGCACAGGACCATCCAGCTTATACAAGGGTTACTAATCAGGGTGTTTATTATCGTGTACACGGTGTAGGTACCGAAGGTGTTACAGGTCCTGCAGTTCAGCTTATGATCTACAGAGTTGATATAACACCACCGTCAGCGCCAACAAAACCAGTCTCGGATTATGACAGATTAGGTAGGGAAATTACAGAAGGTGTTTATACTATTGAATGGTCACCTGCGGCTGATGCAGAATCTGGTATTATGGGTTATGAAATACAAGAACGTGTAGATACAAATCCTGTATGGAAGACGATAAGGTTTGTAGCGGGTAGCAGAACTTCGTTCGTAATAGGTAACAGTGACACGCCGGACAACAAACCTCGTGAGAAGGGACATTTCTATTATTACCGTATTAGAGCAAAAAATTACGCTGGTAGCTACTCACCATGGTCAGAGATTTCCAACGGTGTCTGTACTGGTTTACCTGAACAGGTTATATCTCAGGTATCAAATTATCCTAATCCTGTAGATACACGTCTTGGTGGTGAAGAAGGTAAGACTTGGATTGTTTATGTTTTAAACCAGGATGCTGAAGTAACAATTACATTGTATGACTTACTCGGATATAAAGTACAAGAATGGACATTTAAACCAGGCCAGGAAGGTGGTAAACGAGGTGCAAATAAAGTCCCACCTGAAGGTTGGGATGGTACCAACGCTGCTGGACAAAAAGTAGCTAAAGGTGGTTATATTGCACAAATTAAAGTAAAATCTTCAAAAGGTGTAATAACCGCTATACGTAAGATCGGTGTAGTAAGGTAAGTAAACATAATCTAAAATACTATCATTTATTATTTTCGTCCTGGAGTGAATGATTCATTCATACCAAATAATTTATAATTAGAAACTTGCCATTAGGCATTCGCATCTATGCTTATTAGGAAATCATTAACTTTGTCAGTGTATTGATATTTTTACAAAAATTATGTAAAAAGTTAAAATATTAAATTAGACGGAGATGAAACTATGAAAAAAGTAAGAAATCATTTGCTTATGTTTGTTTTGTCCACAATAATCATTATTAGTGAAGGATATACGCAAGAAAAAATTAGCAAGGAAGAAATTTTCAAAGGATTACCAAAAGGATATTACGCAGCTATTGTGACTGACTTTGGTACAATAGTGTTTGAACTTTTTGAAAAAGAAGCACCTAAAACTGTGAAAAATTTTGTAGACCTTGCATTAGGTAAGAAAGAATGGGTTGACCCTAAAACTGGTATAAAAGTTAAGAAACGTTTTTATGACGGGTTGATATTTCATCGTGTGATACCAAACTTTATGGCACAAACTGGCTGTCCTAAAGGAGATGGTACTGGAGGTCCCGGGTATGAGTTTGAGGATGAGTTCTATGAAGGATTAGTTTTTGACAGACCTGGCAGAGTTGCAATGGCGAACCGTGGACCTAATACAAATGGTTCTCAGATTTTTATTACAGTTGTACCGACACCGTGGTTGAATATGAGACATACGATTTTTGGACAGGTAGTCCGCGGTTTAGATGTTGTAGAAAAAATTGTATCAGTTCCTCGTGATATGAGAGATAAACCATTATCACCTGTTTATATAAGGAAAGTTTTAATTAAGAGAATTAAATAAAATTTGTCTCTTGTGATGAAATGAGGATTTTAATATGACAGTAAAGAAAGATTATTACGAAATATTAGGCGTCTCACGTAATGCCTCACAAAAAGAGATAGAAGAAGCATATCGTCGTCTTGCTATACAGTATCATCCTGACCGTCATCCGCCTGAAAAAAAAGATGAAATGAGAGAAAAATTTAAAGAAATTTCTGAGGCGTACGCGGTACTCTCCGATCCTAATAAAAGACGGCAATACGATATGTATGGTCATGCAGGAATTGATAGCACATACACTCCTGAGGATATATTCTCAGGTGTAGATTTTAGTAGTATTTTCCGAGATATGGGTTTTGGTAGTATGTTTGAGGACCTGTTTGATTTTTTCGGTGTAAGGACACAACGCAGAGGTCCACAACGTGGTGCTGATATTGAAATACCTGTGAGTATAACTTTAGAAGAAGCGTACAATGGTACAGAAAAATCACTAAATTTTTATCACACAGTAACATGTCCAGTGTGTAAAGGTTTAGGCGCAAAACCTGGTACTTCAAAAAAAACATGTCCAAAGTGTAAAGGTTCTGGATATTCTGTTTACTCGCGAGGTTTCTTTAGTTTTAAAGAGACATGTCCAAGGTGTAGAGGTCAGGGACAAGTAGTTGATATACCTTGTGACCGGTGTGGTGGTCATGGTAAAATTAAGCAACAGGAAAATATAGTCGTAAAAATTCCCGCTGGTGTGGATAATGGTACTTCTATTCGTGTAAAAGGCAAGGGTGAGGCAGGTACTGAAGGTGGTGCATCAGGAGATCTATACGTATCTGTACGGATAGAACCGCATCCAATTTTTGTTCGTCAAGGAGATGATCTTGTATGTAAAATTGAAATTCCTTATCCTGTAGCAGTATTAGGTGGTGAAGTTGAGGTACCAACAATGGACGGCAGTAAGTTAAAAATGGCAATACCACAAGGGACACAAGCAGGTAAGGTTTTCAGAATTAGAGGTAAAGGTATGCCTGATTTACATACAGGTAGAAAAGGTGACCTTTATGTAGAGGTTTCAATACAAGTACCGACAAAATTAAACGAAAGACAAAAAAATGCACTGCGTGAATATGCAAAAAGTTTAGGTTTGGATTTATAATGTTATAGTTTATAGGTTTGCATTGAAAATGATAACTTTGGAATGACACAATTTTATGTACCACATTTGCCTCCCGGAACAAAATCTTTCGTTATAAGTTCAGATGAGTACCATCATATCGTAAAGTCTTTTAGAGCTAAAGAATCAGATATTATCAGAGTATTTAATGGTAAAGGTTGGGTTTTTGAAATAAAAATTGTAAAAATATACAAGGATAAACTTGAAGCAGAAGTTGTTTCGGAGAATTTTGTTGAAAAACCAAGTTTTGAAATTGTTTTATGTCAAAGTTTAATAAAAATTGATAAGTTTGAACTTATACTTGAAAAAGTTACAGAGATAGGAATTGGAAAAATAGTCCCGATAATAACCAGCCGTATAAATGTTTCAGTAGAAAAATTTTTCAAAAAATATGAACGGTTTAGAAACATATTAATTGAATCTACGAAACAGTCGCACAGAGTGTATATTCCAGAAATTGAACCTGTGAAGAAAATCAAAGAAGTATTTGAAAAGAATAACGCTAATATTTTGAACATTGTATGTTGGAAAAATGCAGAGAAAAAAATTTCAGATTTTTCTCAGCAGATAGAAAAGTCTAATGAAATTAAAATCTTTATAGGTCCAGAGGGCGACTTCAGTGAAGACGAAATCAGTTTTTTAAGTCAACAAAAAGACACTGTTTTTGTTACATTAGGTAAAACAATCTTACGGTCGGAGACAGCTGCTATTGTATCTTCAGCTTTAGTTTTTGAGTATAAACAATGAACATTAAAAAAACAAGATATTTTGTTAGAACATTCGGTTGTAAAACGAACCAGTATGAAAGTCAGCTATTGAAAGAATTAATACAACAGAGTGGGAATGAAGTCGTAGAAGAGTACTGCGATGCTGACTATGTAGTTGTTAACAGTTGTGCAGTAACACAAGCTGCAGAACGAGATGTGTATAAATTTATCCGCAGGGTTTACCGTGAAAGTAAAAATGTAAAACAAATATATGTAGTAGGTTGTTATGCAGAATATACTATACAAAAATGTTTAAAAGAAAAATTTTTCGAACGGCTTGTTGTTAATTTGCCAATAAACTTTCTAGGATGTAAAGAAAAGTATAATGTAATACCTAGTGATATGTATAAAGATACTACAATTTGTGAATCAAAATTTTGGCTTAGAAAGTTTTTTGGTACAACGAGAGCGTATGTTAAAATTCAAGACGGATGTAATAATTACTGTTCTTACTGTATAGTTCCTTTTTTGCGGAACAGGATGTATAGCAGGCCGCTAGAGATGGTACTTAAGGAAGTTGATGATTTGGTTAGAAACGGTTATACTGAAATTTATATTGTAGGTACAAATGTAGGTAAATATAAATATGAACAAAATAATAGAACCTATGATTTTATAGATTTATCAGAAAGGTTACTTTGTGAGTTTCCAGAAATTACTTTGTTATTTTCGTCGTTAGAACCAGTTGATCTTAACGAAAAATTTTTTGATTTCTTAGAAAAATATAGAAATAGAATTTTCCCTCATTTCCATATTCCACTACAGGCAGCAGATGACGAAATACTTCAAGATATGGGCAGAAATTATACAGTGGAAGAATATTTAGATAAGATAAAGAAATTAAGAAAAATTATTCCAGGAGTTATCATCTCGTCAGATATAATCGTTGGATATCCTATAGAAACACAACAAAAGTTTTTATTTCTCACAGAATTCATAAAAAAGGTTGGTTTTAATTGGGTTCATGTTTTTCCTTACTCGCCTAGATTGGGGACAAAAGCTTATTTAAAATATGGTAATACTACAGCGAAAGATGTCAAACAAAAAGTAAGATATGTTAATGAAATTAATACATTGTTAGGTGAGAAGTATTTTAAACAGCTTTGTAAAGTATAGGAGTCCTCTCCAAAAAAAATTTACAGGTTGCCCTCTGGTTAACAAAAAACTAATCTATAAAGTTCAACAAATAGTTATACAATAATATTGCTTTTTTATTGCTTTTTTTGTATTTTGTATAAAATTTTAAAATTTAAGCATAAGGAGGATAAAACTTATGGATTACTTCTTGACTGAGGAACAAAAGATGATTGTTGAACTTGCAAAAGAAATTGCGGAGAAAAAAATAAAACCTGTCCGTGAACATTATGATGAGACAGAAGAATTCCCCTGGCCTATAGTTGAAGAACTTGCCCGCGCTGACCTTATGGGCGTTTATATTCCTGAAGAATACGGTGGTACTGGTGGTAAAATTATGGACCTTGTTCTTGTAGTTGAAGAACTATCAAAAGTTGATGGTGGTATAGCGTTAGCACTAGCTGCTACGGCGTTGGGTACTTTGCCTATACTACTTTTCGGAAATGAATATCAAAAACAAAAATATTTGCCAGATATAGCCGCAGGGAAAAAACTTGCTGCGTTTGCACTTACCGAACCCGAAGCTGGCTCTGACGCTGGAGCAATTAAGACTACTGCTAAACTTGAATGTGATTACTATGTACTTAACGGTACAAAATGTTTTATAACTAACGGTGGTGAAGCAGAAGTTTACACAGTTTTTGCAATGACTGACAGAAGTAAAGGTGCTCGTGGTGCTTCAGCGTTCATTGTAGAAAAAGGTACGCCAGGGTTCACCTTTGGTAAGAAAGAGAAAAAGATGGGTATTCGTGCGTCAACTACTCGTGAACTTATTTTTGACAATTGTAAGGTTCCTAAAGAAAACTTGTTGGGTAAAGAAGGACAGGGTTTCCTTATTGCGATGAAAACTTTTGATATGTCACGTCCAGGAGTTGCAGCACAAGCGTTAGGTATAGCAGAAGGTGCACTGGAAGATGCAATTTTGTATGCAAAACAAAGGAAACAATTCGGCCAAACAATAATTTCTTTCCAAGCTATTCAACATATGATAGCAGATATGGCAACAGAAATTGAAGCTGCAAAGTGTCTTCTTTATCAAGTAGCAAAAACAATAGATGCTCATCCTAACGAAAGGCATACAAAAATATCTGCAATGTGTAAACTGTATTGTTCTGACGTAGCGATGAGAGTTACAATAGATGCATTACAAATATTTGGTGGATATGGTTACATGCGTGAATATCCAATGGAGAAACGTGTCCGTGATGCTAAAATTACACAAATCTATGAGGGTACTAACCAAATTCAACGTAATGAAATAGCATTAGCACTAATCAAAGAGTACACAAAAAAGTAATTGTAAACTACCAGATTTTGTATCATTAATTTATGTTAAAAATACTTTTCATTGGTGACATAGTAGGTGAGCCTGGTCGTAAATGTGTAAAGTATGTGTTTGACAACTTATTAGACAGAAAAAATTATGATGTTGTTATAGCAAATGGGGAAAACCTTGCTGGCGGCAAGGGTATATCTAAGTCTGTATTTGAAGAAATTTTAAGCTACGGTGTTGATGTTGTAACTTTGGGTAACCATACGTTCTCACGAAAAGAAGTTGAAGAAATCATTAACAGTCCACAACTTATCCGTCCTTTGAACTATCCAGAAGGAAATCAAGGACAGGGATATTGTATTATTACAACCAAAAACAATATAGATGTTTGTATAGTAAATCTTTTAGGAAGAGTTTTTACAGTAGAATGTTTAGATTGCCCTTTTAGAACTATTAATAATTTGATAGAAGAAATAAAAAATAGGACAAATGTTATAATAGTAGATTTCCATGCAGAAGTTACTTCAGAGAAAAACGCAATGGGATATTTTTTAGATGGTAAAGTTACTGCTGTAGTTGGAACACATACACATGTACCAACTAACGATGCTAAAATTTTACCTAACGGTACTGGATATATTACAGACGTAGGTATGTGTGGGCCAGAAAATTCTGTCATTGGTCTTGAGATAGAAACAGTGATTAAAAGATTCTTGTTAGGTGTACCACAAAAGTTTAACGTTGCAAAAGGTAAAGTTCAGTTTAACGCAGTTGAACTTTATGTTGACGAAGTTACAGGTAAAACGAAACAAATAAAACAAATAATTTATAATAGCATAGAGATATGATGCAAGAAAAAGTAGTACTCAAAGTAAGCGAACTTAACAAAATTTTGAAAAACTTGGTAGAAGAAGCATTCAGGGAAGTTTACGTTGAAGGTGAGATATCTAATTTAAAGAGTTATTCATCAGGACATTTGTACTTTGTACTTAAAGATGAAAAAGCACAAATAAAAGGAATAATATTTTCAGATATAGCTGAAAGATTAAAGTTTAAGTTAGAAAATGGACTAAAAGTGATTTGTTACGGAAGAATAGACTACTACATGGTTCGTGGTGAGATTAATCTTATTGTATACGATCTTGCACCGAAAGGTATCGGAGCGTTACAACTTGCGTTTGAACAGCTTAAACGTAAACTTGAACAAGAAGGTTTATTTGATCCAAAAAGAAAACGGCCAATACCGTTATTGGTACAACGTATTGGTGTAGTTACCTCACCTGACGGTGCAGCTATAAGGGATATTTTAACAGTCATCAAAAGAAGGTTTGCTAATGTAGAAATAATACTTTATCCTGTGAAGGTACAAGGTGACACTGCAAAAGATGAAATTGCAGAAGGGATTAGATTTTTAAATGAACATTTTCCACATCTTGATGTTTTGTTGGTAGGTCGTGGTGGAGGTTCTATTGAAGATTTATGGGCTTTTAACGAAGAAGTTGTAGCAAGAGCTATATTTGCATCTAAGATACCTGTTATATCGTGTGTTGGTCACGAAATTGATTATACTATAGCTGATTATGTTGCTGACCTTCGCGCACCGACACCGTCAGCTGCTGCTGAACTTGTAGTTAAAAACAAGGAAGATCTTTTACATAAAATTGATAATTTAAGAATTAGATTATACCAGAATCTAAAACAAATGTTAAAATTTTACCAGGACAAACTTGACCGTATAAAACGTAGTCGTGTATTGTTATCACCACGTGTATTCTATGAAGATAAAGTTAAAGAAGTGTTTGACCTTGAGAAAAAAATGTTTATTTTATTTAAACATATTTATGATCTTAATTCACATAAAATTAGTCTGTTGAAAGAAAAACTTAATTTACTTTCACCACAGAATGTTTTATCACGCGGGTTCGCAATAGTGTGGTTTAAAGATAAAATTATAAAAAGTGTGAAAGATATATCAATGAACGACGAAGTTAAAATACAATTGTCTAAAGGTTCGTTTGTCTCTGTAGTAAAGACGATTTTGCAAGAATAAAGGAGAATTAAATATGAAATGTCAAAATTGTGGTACTGAAAACAAACAGGAAGCAAAGTTTTGCAAGAAATGTGGTAAACCTTTAGTAGTTACTCCCGTGTGGAAACCAACATTAATATGGCACCTTAAAGTACTTGGGATTATTTATTTATGTTTAATACTTTTGTTTTTTCTTTTGAACCATTTATTGAAACCTTACATGCGTAAATTACCACAAGAAATAACACCATGGTTATATCAAAAGTAAAGAATTTAAATAAAAAAAATATTATTAAAATAGCGAAAAAGGTTTTAAAAACAGAAGCAGCACAAGTGTTACTACAATGCCAACATATTGATGAATCTTTTGTTTCTGCGGTAGAATTGGTTTATAATCTAAAGGGTAAAATAGTTGTGATAGGTATTGGTAAATCAGGACTTGTTGGTAGAAAAATTGCATCAACTTTTTCTTCTCTGAATATTCCGGCGGTATTTCTGCATCCTGTTGAGTTATTACATGGCGACCTCGGACTGATCAAAAATGAAGATATAGTTTTAGCTTTATCATATTCAGGACAGACAGAAGAACTTAAGAAGGTATTACCGGTAATAAAGAATTTTGGGATAAAAGTTATAGCTTTTACAAAAAGTAAAGATTCTAAACTGGCAAAATTTGCAGATGTTGTGGTAAAGACACAGGTACGGCAAGAAGCGTGCCCATACAATATTGTACCTACCTCATCTACTACTGCTATGTTAGCTATGGGTGATGCTTTAGCAATAACAGTTGCAGTGTTGAAAGGGTTCAAAAAAGAAGATTTTGCTCGTGTACATCCTTCAGGATCTTTAGGGAAGCAACTTACACTTATGGTCAAAGATATTATGAGAACTGGTAAACTTGTGCCAAAAGTAAAACCTGATACTTTAGTTAAAGACGCTCTTTTGGTTATGACTTCTACTAAACTTGGTGCTACAACTGTCGTTGGTAAAAATAATAAATTGATTGGATATTTTACTGATGGCGATTTTCGTAGGAAATCACGCGAAATTGAAGATATACTGTATAGGGAAATTTCTGAAGTAATGACTAAGAATCCAAAAGTTGCAACTCCACAAATGAAAGCTACCGAGGCAAAAGAGATTATGAAAAAGTTTAATTGTGACAATCTACCTGTAGTTGATCATAATGGTAGAGTTGTGGGTATTATTGATGAACGTGATATACTACAGGAAGGAATTTAATAGGTGAAGAAAAAATCTCAGCAAATAAAGAGTGTCCTACGTAAACTTAAAGATGTAAAACTTTTGTTATTAGACGTTGATGGTGTGTTGACCAAGGGAGAACTAATAATTTTAGATGATAGAAAAAATTTGGAGTTAAAAATCTGGGATATAAAGGATAGGTTTGCATATACAATGTTAAGAAAGTCTGGGTTGGATATAAAAATAGGCTGGATTAGTGGTCGTGGTGGTAAAGAATTAGAAAATAGGGCAAAGGAGTTAAGAATAGAATATTTTTATCAGTGGGTTAAAAATAAACTAGAAGTTTACGAAGAACTACTTAGAAAATCTGGATATACCAATAAAGATGTAGTTTATATAGGTGATGATTGGCTTGACATACCGATATTAAAACGTGCATATGTAAGTATTTGTCCTAAGGATGCTGTGAAAGAAGTGAAAAGGTATGTAGACTATATAAGTCATTATCCTGGCGGGCGAGGTGTGTTTCGTGAAGTAGTTGAGTTAATTTTGAAATCTAAAGGTAAATTTAATGAAGTTTTCTCTCAGTATAACATATAATAAATGTCCATTACTTTCAGAACAATAAGAAACAAATTAATTTCCTTCATAGTTTACTTATTTTTCTTTATATTCAGCAAGACGCCATGGAAAATAAATATTATCATAGGTGCTGTTCTTGGCAAAATTTTTTTTTATTTTGATTCGCGATATAAAAAAATTGCATTTAAGAATTTAAAATATATCTTTCCACAGTATGAGCATAGACAGGTTGTAGCATTGGCAAAAGAATGTTACACAAATATTGGGAAAAACGTTTTTGAATTTTTTTTATTCCCAACTATCAAAAATAAACTTAATAAAATTGTAAAGATTGAACATAAAGATTTAGAACTACTAAGACAAAAATTAGACCAGAAAAAAGGTCTCATAATTTTCTCTGCACATTTTGGTAACTGGGAAATACTTGGTGCTAAACTTGCATCTTTAGGCATACCTTTAGCAGTGGTAGCAAGGGATATGTATATTCCAGAACTTAATCAGCTAATTGAGAAACTGCGGAATATTGCAGGTGAAATTGTGATAGGTCGTGGAGGGGAACAGTCGGTAAAGAAACTGATGTTTGCGTTAAAGAAAGGTTATGCCATAGGTGTGTTAATTGATCAAAACATAAAGAATATAAAAAACATTATTATACCTTTTCTTGGCAAAGATGCAGCTACTCCGGTAAGTTTTGTAGAGATGGTTATAAAATATAATATCCCTTCAGTGATTGGTGTTATATATAGAGATAAGAATGATCATCATAAGATCAAGATTTTTCCTATAGAACAAGAGTTGTATTCAGATAAAATAAGGTTGATGAGTTATATAAATCAAAAAATTTCTGAGTGCATACTGCAACAGATTCCACAATGGGTATGGATACATAACCGATGGAACTTAATTTGATAAAAATTTTTTTATGTCTTTCTCTTATTTTTTTAGGTTGTTGTGATAAGATAACTACTAAAAAAGCAGTGAATAAAAATAAAACACCGATAAACACAAACTCGTCGGAAGCATTACCTACAATAAAGGACTTTGAGTTAATACATTCAAATAAAGGTAAAATCTTATGGAAAATAAGAGCCAGTGATGCTATAGTTAATCCTCAAAAAAACATCATAACTATTAAAAATGGACATTTGGAATTGTTTCAAGATAGAAAACGTACTGCAGAAATGAAGTTTGAACTTGCAAGTTATGATACAAAAGATGAAATAATCAATTTTTATGGCAGAAATCTTATAACTACCATTGAAAACGAGAAAATAATTACATATGATATAAAGTATATCCATAAAGAAAATAAAATTTATTCAGAGAAAGAAATTGAAATTCATAAAGAAGGTAGCATAATAAAAGGAGTTGGTTTTGAAACATACGATGGTTTCCAAACTATCCGAATCTATAAAAATGTTATTGAACCTGAGTAAATTAGTTGTTTTGTTAGTAGTAATATTGTTTAGCGAATCTTTTGCTAAAAAAGAAATTAAAAAAGTAAGTTGTGATTATACTGAGTTTAATAGGAAGACTAACACTTCTTATTTCTACGGCAATGTAAAAATTGAACTTGAAAATGGGTATGTGTTGTGTGATAAGGCTGTATATAAGCGATCAGATGAAGAATTATTATGTGAATCTAATGTTTACTGTGTGATCTTTTCTACAAAAGATAATTCTAAACTTGAAGTTCGTTCTTCGTATTTAAAATATAATGTAGCACAGAAAATAATCGTGTTTGACACAAATGTAAATGCATTATATGAGCAAAATTCAGCAGCAAGGAAAGAAAATGAATTCAGGATTATTAAATTGTGGTCTCAAGAGTTAATCCTTAATATTGCTCAAGAACAAATGTTTGCTAAAAAAGATGTTTTAGTAGAATCTGAAAATAATAAAATTGTATGCGTAACAGCTAAATATTTTCTTAAAGATAAAATATTAGAGATTAATAATGAAGATATTGCTGATAACAATATGTTAGAAATCACATCGGGTTCTGCAAAGTTTAAATTTAGAACTTGTACAAGTAAAACTGCAAAGATAGACATTAGTAGTGAAAAAATTTTCTTAAACGGCAGCGTTAGAATTGTTTTCTAACAAATGAGTATTTTAGCAGAAAACATAAGGAAATTTTATGGTGATAAATGTGTCCTTAATGATGTTACCATTGAGGTGAACCGTGGTGAGATTGTTGGATTGCTTGGTCCCAATGGTGCGGGGAAAACTACTATGTTTTATTCCATACTTGGCATTGTAAAAATTAGCTCAGGCAAAATTTACGTTGATGGCAAAGACATTACTAACTTACCAATACATTTAAGAGTACGACATGGTATAGGTTACTTATCCCAGGAACCCTCAATATTTAGAAAGCTTACTGTAGAAGAAAATATTTATTCTGCAATTGAAATTTATTACAAGTCTAAAACTGAACGGATAGAAATGTTAGAGAAGTTTCTTGATGAATTTCATCTTAGCCATTTAAGAAAACAAAGAGCAATGTCGTTATCTGGCGGTGAGAAACGTAGATGTGAAATTGCAAGAGTTTTAGTATCAACACCAAAATATTTACTATTGGATGAACCTTTTGTCGGTGTAGATCCGAAAACAATTGAAGAATTACAAAATTTAATTTTGAAATTAAAATCTGCAGGTATTGGTATTCTTTTAACAGACCATAATGTAAGAGAAACACTAGAAATTGTAGATAGGGCATATATAATTTATCAAGGTAATGTACTTATACATGGAGATGCAAACAGGTTGATTAATGACGAATCTGCAAGGAAAGTTTATCTGGGTGAAAGGTTTAAAATGTAAAAAAACGGAAGAATGGAGGGAAAATATCTATGGCAAAGTTTAATATAAAAATTTCAAGTAGACACTTAGAAATAACAGATGAAATCAAAAATTACATTGATAAAAAAGTTGCAAAGTTTGATAGGTACGTACATAAAATTCCTTCAGTTGAGTTTATTATTAGTAAGGAAAAATATATGTATCAAATTTCAGCAGTGGTACATTCTTATAATAGAAAAGTGATAAAACTAAGCAGTAATGATAAAAGTTTACATTCAGCAATTGATATTTTAATTGACAAAATTAAGGAAGTCCTAATTAAACAAAAAGAGAAAATGCAGAAAACTAAGAAACATTATTCTAAAGATATAAATACATATGGTGATTATCCAGTATATACAAGAACTACAATGCAGATAAAAAAACTTACAGAACAACAGGCAATTGAAGAAATTGACAAGCTAAGTGTAGATATGTTAATTTTTTATAACAAGAATACTGATAAAATTTCAGTCCTTAAAAAAACAGGTGGTAATATTGAAATTTCAGAACTAAAGATAGAATAAATTAAATCATTGACTGAAAGGAGTAATATACATGAAAATAACGGATATCCTTGATAGTAAGTCAATCGTTTTACCATTGAAGTCAAAAGAAAAAAAAGCAATCATAAAAGAGTTAATAGAAACATTAGCACAGACTCATAAAATCAAAGATAAAGATGAAGCGTTTAAATCAGTAATGGAACGAGAAAAATTAGGTTCTACAGGAGTTGGTCTTGGTATTGCAATACCTCATGGAAGAACTTCTGCAGTGGAAAAACTTATTGGTGCTTTAGGTATTTCAAAAGAAGGTGTTGAGTTTGAATCTTTAGATGGTGAACCAGTACATTTTGTTTTCTTGGTACTCTCTCCATTAGAAGCTACTGGTGATTATTTAAGAGCAATCTCACGTATAGCAAGATTGTTTAAAGACAAATTTTTTAGGGAAGCTTTAAAAAACGTTTCAACTATTGAAGAAGCAATGAAAATTATCAAACAAGAAGACAGTTTCTTCTAATTTTCAGTATGAAAAAACTCATCATTATTTCTGGCTTATCAGGTGCAGGGAAAAGCCAAGTTTTGAATATTCTTGAAGATAATGAATATTTTTGTGTTGATAATCTTCCAGTGGAATTATTTGATAAGTTCACACAATTAGCAAAAATCCATAGGGAGAAGTTTGCTGTTAGTATGGATGTTAGGTCAGTGGTCCATATTCAAGATCTGGTAAAAATTTATAAGGGAAGTATAGATAAATTTAAAGATCTTGAGGTATTAAAGATATTCTTATCTGCTGATATAAAGGTCTTAGTGAACAGATTTTCTGAGACACGACGTAAACATCCGTTAGGTGGCGAGTTAATCTCTGCAATAAAGAAAGAGCAAAAATTGCTTGAAGAAATTAAGAAATTATCAGATGTTATTATTGATACTTCTAATTTAACAATTTGGGAGTTAAAACAAAAGGTTTTGAGTATAGTTGAAAAAAGAACTCCTTATGAACTTAAAGTAAACATTATATCGTTTGCTTACAAACTTGGTTTACCTATGAATGCAGATGTAGTGTTTGATACAAGATTTTTGCCAAATCCGAATTATGTAGATAAACTAAAAAATCTTAATGGCCAGTCTAGTAAAGTTAAAAAATATGTGTTAGGGTCACCTTTGACAATGCAGTTTTTAACCCGACTAAAAGATATGTTGAAATTCTTACTACCTCAGGTTATATCCGAAGGTAAGAGCTATTTCACGATAGCTTTTGGTTGTACTGGTGGTCAGCACAGGTCAGTTGTTATTGCGGAAGAAATCTATAAGTTCTTACTTTGTTTAAAGAAACAGAATGATATTAAATTTAGTATAAATTTACAACATAGAGATGTTAGTAAATGATAAGTAAAAGAATAGTATGTATAGGTGGTGGTACAGGGATCGCCACGCTTCTTAGAGGATTAAAGAAATACGAAAATGTAAGTATAACCGCAGTTGTTACTGTAATGGATGATGGTGGCAGTTCAGGCAGGTTGGTGCAAGAGTTCGGTGTAGTACCGCCTGGAGATATAAGAAATTGTATTTTAGCACTTGCAACCGAAGAAGATATTTTAACAAAAATTTTTAGCTATAGATTTCCTATAACTACAAAATCTCCACAGGTAGGTGGACATTCCTTAGGCAACTTACTGATGGTAGCATTGTCAGATATATACGGTGGGTTTGATAAAGCTATAAGTAAAATTTCAGAAATTTTAGCTGTCAATGGTAAGGTGTTACCTATCACACTTAAACCCACACAACTTGTTGCGCTACTTGAAGATGGTAGTTTACGGTACGGTGAAACAAATATTTCTTCTTCACAAAGCCCAATTAAAAAACTTTTGTTTAAACCTAGACGAGTACAATATTACCCAGAAGTAGTAAAAGAGATAATTTCAGCAGATATGATAGTTATAGGTCCTGGATCGCTTTACACTTCAATCCTTCCTAATTTGATAATTGAAGAGATTTCTACTGCGGTGGCTAAATCTTCCGCAATTAAAGTTTATGTGTGCAACGTAATGACACAACATGGTGAAACTGATGGTTACACTGTTGAAACACATATTGAGAAAATATACGAACATTGTAAAAATAAATTCCGTTTTGACTATGTAATAGTGAACTCTGGTAAGATTCCTCATAGTTTGTTACTGAGATATACCAAGCAAAATTCATATCCTGTCAAGGTAAGTAACGAGAGTTACTTGAAATCATTGGTTAATAAAAAGGTTATAAAAAATGATCTCATTGCTAATGAAACTATTGTTGGGAAGTATGCCAGGCATGACCCTGAAAAGTTAGCAAAAGTTATAATAAAACTTTCCAATAGGAGAGATTAGAATTAATGATGGACATAGGAATTATAGTAATCACACATGGTCAGTTAGCAGATTCTTTACTATCCACATTATTTTCAATAGTAGGGAAACAAGAAAAAATAGTTAGTCTGTCAGTACCAACTGAGTTTACCTTGGAAAGTCTATGTAACGACATACTGCAAGAAATAGAAAATCTGAATACGAAACATATAGTAATTTTTACGGACATGCTGGGTGGGACTCCATGTAACGCTTCGCTAATGGTGAGCAGAAAATTACAAAACGTAAGGATTATTTCTGGAGTTAACCTGTATATGTTGATAACAGCGATACATTTACGAGAGAGTCTTAATGATTCTCACAGTGTAGACGAATATGTTGACAGGATAATTTCTGAAGGTACTAGATCTATCGCGGATGCAAGCAAAATTTTGAGTAGTAAAATAAAATAAAATAAATTTTGTTCTATGAGTTATATAATAAGAATAGACGATAGATTAGTACATGGTCAAGTGGTTGAAGGCTGGATAAAAGCATTAGGATTTGACTCAATTGTTGTTTGCGCTGATGAAGTTTATTGTGATGAATTAAGTAGACAATTGTTTGAAATTTCCGTACCAAGACATATTAAATTTTTATGCTATTCTGTAGAACTTACTGCAGATAGTATATTAAAAAGTGTATATGATAAAATGAATAGTTTAATCTTATTAGGTTCATTAAAGGATTTGAAACAACTAGTGAAATTTGTAAAAGAAAAATTGCCAACATATACATTTCCTCCAGTAAATATTGGTGGTATAAGATACGTTCCCGGAAGAAAACAAATCTATAAAGCATTATTTTTAAGTAAAGAGGATTTGAATATAATAAAGGAAATTGTTAGTTTTGGATTAAAACTCGAGTATTATGTTCTTCCACGTGATGAAAAAATACCTCTTAACGATAAGATTGCTGAAATAGAAGAAATAATAGAGGAAAAGGAGACGTAATATATGAGCAAAGTATATTTTCTTTTTTGTATACACAATCATCAACCTGTTGGAAATTTTGAAAATGTTATAGAAGAAGCATATTTAAAAGCCTATAAACCATTTCTAGATGTAGTAAAAAAATACCCAGAGTTTAAGTTTGCACTACATTGTTCTGGCATTCTCTGGGATTATTTTGCTGAAAAACATCCTGAATATATAGAAAATGTTAAGGAGTTAGTTAAAAAGCAACAAGTGGAAATTATTTCAGGAGGATATTATGAACCAATACTTAGTTCTATACCACAGAGAGATCGTATCGGTCAGATCAAAATGATGAATGAATTTATATACAAAACTTTTGGTGTTGAAGCAAAAGGTTTATGGCTTACAGAACGTGTTTGGGAACAGGGTATAGTTAAGGATGTTGTAGATGCTGGTATTAAATATACGTTAATAGACGATTATGTTTTTTATAGTGCAGGGATTGATAGAGAACAACAGCCAGAACTTACCGATTATTACGTAACCGAAGAAGAAGGACGTATTCTATATCTATTTCCTATTTCACAGACTTTACGTTATTATATTCCTTTCAAACCGGTTAATGAAGTAATAGAACTTTTTTATAGATTTAAGTCTAATGAGGTTATTGCGTTAACTATGGGTGATGATGGAGAAAAGTTTGGTATATGGCCGAAAACTTACGAACATGTTTACCAAGACGGATGGTTAGAGAATTTCCTTACACGTTTTATGGAAAATAAAGAATGGTTAAATACAATAACTTTTACTGAGTATATTCAACTTAAATCACCAAGACAACGAATATATCTTCCTACAGCATCGTATTTTGAGATGGGCGAATGGTGTTTGTTTCCTACTACTCAACAGAAGTTTGAAGAAATCATTTTAAATCTAGAAAATGAAAAAATTAAACAATTTTTACGTGGAGGATATTGGAAAAATTTTTTAGCGAAATATCCTGAAGCAAATAATATGCATAAGAAGATGTTGAACATTTCACAGAAGCTAGCTAAAGTAAACGATGAAAATCTTAAACGAACATTTTATAAATCTCAATGCAATTGTGCATACTGGCATGGTGTTTTTGGTGGATTGTATTTACCGCATTTGCGAGAAGCAATTTATGAACATTTAATAAATGTTGAGAAACAAATAACTAAACCAACCGTTATAGTGAAAGATCTTGACTACGATGGTACAGATGAAATATGTATTTCTTCTGATGAGTTTAATGTTTATATAAAACCTTCCTATGGTGGTGCTGTTTATGAAATCGATCTAAAAAAATATGATAAGAATCTTTTAAATGTTATTTCTAGGAAGAAAGAAGCTTATCACCAAAGACTAGTAAAATTTGAACAAAATGTTAACAATACTGTGGACCATAAAAATGTGAAAACAATTCATGATTTAGTTTTAGTCAAAGAGCCAGGGTTAAGTAAAAAACTATATTATGATTGGCACTTACGTTATAGTTTTTTAGATCATTTTCTTCATCCGAATACAAAATTTGACGATTTTTATAAGTCCGCCTATGGTGAACAAGGTAATTTTACAATTGAAAAGTATGATGTTGCAAGTATTGATAAAAAAAATTACAAAGTTACACTTTCACGGAAAGGTATTGTTTGGATAGACCAGAATAGTTGTGATGTTGAGATCTCAAAGACTATAGGTATTAAGTTAGATAATGAAATTTTCTGTGATTATCTAATTTGTAACAACAGCAAACAAGATTTGCCGTTATGGTTTGCTACCGAACTGAATTTGTTGGTGTTCCCTTCGGAGCAAAATATGCTTACTCAACTTGAAACTGATACTTATCAAATTTTTGATGAAGCGAAAAAGTTCAAAGTAAGAATAACGTTATCTGATAAAGCTTTATTCTGGACATTTCCAATAGAAACAATTTCTTTGTCAGAGGCAGGATTTGAACGTGTTTATCAAGGAATGTGTATACTGCCTAGTTTTAAATTTGTTTTGAAAACTGGAGATGTTAAAAATATAAAAGTAAATATAGGAATATACTAATTCCTACAATGTTATTCAGTGTACAAGTAGTTTATATTTCATTAATAGTTAGCCTTTTGCATTTAGATGTTTTAGTTTTTGGACAGTTTATGTTTCATAGACCAATTATTGTTGGACCGTTAGTTGGTATATTATTTGGCATACCAGAATATGGACTGCTGATGGGAGTAATTTTCGAATTAATCTATATTTCAGTGATTCCTGTTGGAATAAAAATTCCGCCTGATGCTACTACTGCAGTATCTTTTTCAGTTATGTGTTATAAGTTCAGTAGCGGCTGTATCGTTATACCGTTAGCGATTGGCATCCTAGCTGGGTTTTTGTATAAACGGCTTGATTTGTTTACTCGTTCACTTAATTCTATGGTTATAAGTTGGGTTGATACAGCTGAAGAAGAAACTATTATCAAACGTATAAATATGTTAATATGGTATGGTTTAGTTTCAACATATCTTAAGACTGTATTATTTTATTTAATAGTGTTTCCTGTCGCCAGTTACTTTACTGTAAATCTATGTAGGTTTGTTAGTCAGTACCAGATTTATCAGAATATCGTTAATTTAACAGTAATATTACCTTCAATAGGGATAGGAGTTGTGTTATCATACTTTATTGAAAAATAAAATGAAAATACCGATAATTCCTATTTTTTTTCGTTCATTTTTTCTGCAAAGCGTATGGAATTATGAAAGGATGCAAAATGTTGGTTTTGTATTTAGCTTAATTCCTTGGCTTAGACGTTTATATTCAAATGATAAAAAAAAGTTATACGAACGTATCAAAGCACACTATGGTTTCTTTAATACTCATCCATATTTTGCCAGTTTATTAATCGGAATTGTCATGAGGTTAGAGGAAGCATATTCACGAAATGAGGTAGATAGTGACCAAGTAATGAGAACAAAAACTATGTTAGCAGGGCCAATAGCAGCAATAGGCGATAGATTAATATGGTCAACTTGGCGTGCGTTTTGTGGTATATTTGCAGTTTGTTACTACATACTACATGGACAATTTTTTTATACTAGTGCCAATATAATAGCTGGTATTCTGTTATATCTAATTGTGTATAATTTTTTTGGACATTTACCTATCCGATTATTAGGTATTTTCTTTGGTTATAACTATAGCAAAGAAGTTGTTGTAAAAATTTCAAAATTTCAGTTACAAAAAGTTTTAGAAGTTATAAGGATGATAGGTATTACAATTTTACTATTTTCATCATTTATTTATTCCATATCAATAAGTGACAACTTTATGTTAGCTGCATTATTTTGGACTAATATTCTATTAGCCATAGTTTTAAGTAGAAAGATAGCTGAGGTTGTAGTATTTGCTTTATTAGTTATACTTAATATTTCACTACTGGGTTTATTACAATGATTGAAATTGACCTTATTGTAAAAAGAAAGTTTGGAATACATTTAAGACCTGCTACCGAGTTTGTACAAAATATTTCAAAGTTTAAATCTTCAGTGAAAATTATGAAAGATGACCAAATTGCAGATGGCAAAAGTGTATTGGACTTAGTAACTTTAGTTTTGCAGGAAAACGACCAGATCAAGGTTATAGTAGAAGGAGAAGACGAAAACGAAGTTGTAAAATTAGTTAAAAACTTTTTTAGTTTTGACGAGATAGAACATGAAAAAAGAACGGATACTTAAAGGTATACCAGCTTCTGATGGAATAGCTATTGGTAAAGTTTTTGTGTTAGAACGCGAATCTGAACTAGAACTAATTATTCCTGCACATAGAATACCTAAAGAAAACGTTAAAAAAGAAATTGCAAGATATAAAGAAGGTTTGGAACAAACAAAGAAACAGCTAGAAGAAACAAAAGATAGAATATTAAAAGCATTGGGTGAAAACCATGCAAAATTAATAGAGGCATATATTACAATCCTAGATGATAGGTTATTTACTCACGATGTGATAAAAATGATAGAGGAAGAGTTTTGGCCAGTGGAGTACTCTGTTCATAATGCAATAAACAAAGTTATTCAAATGTTTGAACGTTCTGGTGATGATTATTTCCGTGGTAGGATAATAGATATGAAGGATGTTGCAAGAAAACTTTTACGAAATTTACTTGGTAAGAAAAGAAAAGATATCAAAAAGATTAAAAAAGGTGATGTAGTTATATCGTCAACTTTAGACCCACACGATGTAATTGTTCTCAAAGAACGTGAATGTGCTGGATTTATTACCGAAGCAGGGACAAAAACATCACATTTAGCATTAGCTGCACAAGGGTTAGGTATCCCTTCTATTGTTGGTCTTACGGAAATAACTAACGAGGAAATTAATGATGGTGATGAAATTATTATTGATGGATATACAGGTACTGTTATCTTACATCCTTCTGAAGGAACCTTTAAAGAATATAAAGAAAAATATGAAAAACATCTAAAAGAACAACAAATGTTAATTCAACTTAGTAAACTTCCGTCAGTAACTACAGATGGGAAAAAAGTTGTATTATTATGCAATATTGACTCGCCAAAGGATGTAGATAAAGTTTTAACTTCTTCAGCAGAAGGTGTTGGACTTTATAGAACGGAGTATCAATATACTAATAGAACAACTTTGCCGTCAGAAGAAGAACTTTATGAAGATTACGCATATGTAGCTGAGAAAATTTATCCGAAAACAGTAGTCATTCGTACCTTTGACATAGGTTCAGATAAACTTTCAGAGCTAGGTTTAGAAGGTGTAAAAAAAGAAAAAGCGTCAGCATTAGGTTTAAGAGGCATTAGATTAGCACTTAAATATCCGGATTTGTTTAAAAAACAACTTAAGGCAATTTTACGTGCTTCGGCTAAAGGCAATGTTAAAATAATGTTCCCTATGATATCTACGGTAAGAGAGGTTGAAAGAATCAAAGAATTGCTTCAAGAAACTAAGAGTGAATTAGAACATCAAGGGATTCCTTATGACCATAATATTAAAATAGGTGCAATGATAGAGACACCCTCAGCTGCTCTTACAACAGACATGATTGCTCAAAAAGTAGATTTTATATCTATTGGTACTAACGATTTAATCCAATATGTATTAGCAGTGGATAGGTTTAACGAAAACGTTGCAGAAATGTATGAACCACTGCACTTATCTGTGCTTAGAATAATAAAACATATAGTTGACGCTGGACATAAATATGGAAAGACTGTTTCAGTATGTGGTGAGATGGCAGCGGATACGTCGTTTACTGAAATTCTTATAGGTTTAGGTATTGACGAACTTAGCGTTCCTGCTGTTACTGTTTTAAAAGTTAAGCATGCTATTCGTGAAACTAACTTTGAGAAAGCAAGAAAGTTAGTTGATGAGATTATTTTTACTGACAGCTATCCTGAGGTTATAAAGAAAACAGTTTGACTTTCAGCTTATTTTGTATAAAAAATTTCCCATCCTGATAGTTATGCTAATAAATGGGAGATAAAATGAAGAACATAAGAAACTTTTGTATTGTTGCACATATTGACCATGGCAAGTCTACTTTAGCTGATAGGTTGTTAGAACTAACAAATACTATACCTAAACGTCTGCTTAAAGAACAGGTTCTTGATAGTATGGATTTAGAACGTGAACGCGGAATAACTATAAGGTCAAAGACTGTGAGAATGAAATACTCTTACCTAGGACAAGAATTCATTTTGAATCTTATAGATACTCCTGGACATGTAGATTTTACTTACGAAGTTATGCGTGTAGTTAAAGCGTGTGAAGGTGCAATATTAGTAGTTGATGCAACTCAGGGTGTTGAAGCACAAACAGTTTCTAACACAAGGCTTGCAATTGATGCTAATTTAAAAATAATACCTGTAATAAACAAAATAGACCTTGGAAATGCAAATATAGAACTTACCAAACAACAAATAAGAAATTTTTTGGGATTAACTGAAGAACCGATACTTATAAGTGCTAAGACAGGCTACGGTGTAGATGACTTGCTTAAAAAGATTGTAGAAAAGATACCTTCGCCAACTTATATTGAAACAGATAAAGCGATAGGGTTAGTTTTTGATGCATTTTACGATCAGTACAAATTTGTCGTTATGTATGTTAAAGTTTTGAGTGGTAAATTTAGACCCGGCACAACTTTTAAATTTAAATCAGTTGAAGAAGTTGTATATAAAGTTGAAGAAGTTGGGTATATAAAGCTTAACTTAGAACAAGCGGAAGAACTCACTTCAGGTGAGGTTGGTTATATAGTTGCTGGGATAAAAGATATACATCTTATTCATATTGGAGAAATAATTTGTGAACCGGATGTGGATGTAAACAATATTGAACTACCGGCAACTATAAAAAAACATAAAGAACCAAAACCTTATGTTTTCGCGGGAATTTATCCATTGAGTCCTAAAGATTACGAAAATCTTAAATCTGCATTGCAAAAATTACACTTGACAGACTATTCCTTATCATTTCGAGCAGTTTCATCTAAAGTTTTAGGAGCAGGATTTCATTGTGGTTTTTTAGGTTCATTACATTTAGATATTGTCAAGGAACGGTTAGAAAGAGAATATAATTTAGATATAATTGTTACACTACCGAACGTGGAATATAAAATATTATTAAAAAACAATAAAGAAATTATCGTTAATACAACTTCTGACTTTCCAGATTATAGTCAGATACAAAAAGTTTATGAACCTATTACAAAGACGACTGTTATTACACCGTTGGAGTATGTAAGTAATGTCATAGAAACTTGTAAACAATTTCGTGCAGAAGTAATTGAGCAAAATTATATTGATGATAAACATGTGATAGTCGCTTTTGAAATTCCATTAAGTGAAATAATAGTTAATTTTTTTGATACGATTAAGTCGGTATCACGTGGTTATGCATCGTTTGACTATGAACAAATAGGTTACAAAGAATCTGACCTTGTAAAGTTAGAAGTGGTTGTAAACAACGAAACTATTGATTCGTTTTGTTATATTACACACAGAACAAAGGCGTATAATGTTGCGTGTAAGATTCTTGAGAAATTGAAAAAGACAATACCACGGCATTTGTTTACTATACCATTGCAGGTAAAATGTTTAGGCAAAATTATTGCACGGGAGGATATACCAGCATTAAAGAAAGATGTTCTCGCTAAGTGTTATGGAGGAGATGTTACACGAAAACGTAAGTTGTTAGAAAAACAAAAAGAAGGGAAAAAAAGAATGAAACAGATAGGTTCAGTTGACATACCCAAAGAGACTTTTATTGAATTACTCAAGATATGATGAAAAAAGAAAAAAAAGAAATAATGTTCGTATGCAAAGAGTGTGGATATGAAAGTTTAAAATGGCTTGGTAAATGTCCTAACTGTAATAGCTGGAATAGTTTTACAGAGTTAAGGATAATGAATAAATCAAAAATTAACCTTGTTGAAAATTCTTCAGGGGTACAAAAGCTAAACAAAATTTCAGCAGTATCTAAAGAAAACAGAATTGTAACAAAAATGACAGAATTTGACAGGATAATGGGTGGAGGAGTTGTTATAGGTTCGGTATCGTTAATTGGTGGCGAGCCGGGTGTTGGTAAATCAACCTTGATGTTGCAAATAGCTGACAGGATTGCTTCTTTAGTATCAAACGATGGTCAAAATTATAAGGTATTATATATTTCAGGTGAAGAATCGTACTCCCAGATTAAACTTCGTGCAGATAGATTAGATGTTAGAAATGAAAATATTTATATTTTGTCGGAAACAAACTGGGAGAATATTGTAAAAAATATTGAAGAAATTACACCTGATATTGTCATCATCGATTCAATACAGACGATAAATTCTGATTACATTCCTGGTGTTCAAGGCAGTGTTGCACAGATTCGTGGTATAACAGCAGAAATTGTAAAACTTGCAAAAAGTAGAAATATTACAGTTTTTATATTAGGACATGTTACAAAAGAAGGTGACATTGCAGGTCCTAAACTTTTAGAACATATGGTTGATACTGTTCTCTATTTTGAGTCAGAAACAACGCAAAACTATCGTATCTTGAGGGTTTTTAAAAATAGGTTTGGTTCAACTGCTGAGATAGCTGTTTTTGAAATGAAATCCACGGGTCTTTATGAGATAACAAACCCTTCAGAATTTTTTGTTCATCACAGTGAAAATTTAGTAGGTACAGTAACAACATGTATTGTTGAAGGTACAAGACCGCTACTTACACAGGTTCAAGCATTATTGGTAAAGTCGTATTTTGCACAACCAAGACGTGTAGTTTCAGGTATTGATTACAACCGTGCAATGTTGTTAATTTCAGTACTTGAAAAAAATACAGGGATAAGTTTGGTATACGAGGATGTATATATCAGTATAGTTTCAGGGTTGAAAATTAAAGAAACAGCGGTTGACCTTGCAGTATTGATGGCTGTTTATTCTTCACATAAAAATATTACTGTAGATAGTAAAACCGTATATGTTGGTGAAGTAGGGCTTACGGGCGAGGTTCGTGCAGTAAGTTTTATCAATGAACGTATAAATGAAGTTTTAAAGCTTGGGTATAAAAAAGTTTTTATTCCGTATGAAAATAAAAAGAATATTACAGGTTGTAATTTCAGTAACAGTTTAGATATTATATTTGTTAGATCTATAAGAGAAATTGATACACTTTTTTAACTGTAGCAAATAGGAGGATAGAAATGATAAGATTTTTTACTGCAGGTGAGTCTCATAATAAAGCAGTTGTAGTATTAATCGATGGTATTCCTTCTGGTTTAAAATTATCCTTAGAAAAAATAAGTGTTGAACTTAAACGGAGAAGAAAAGGTTATGGGCGTACAGAAAGACAGAGTTTTGAAGAAGATGAATTTGAAATTCTTTCCGGAGTGAGATATTCTGAGACAATAGGTTCTCCCATTTGTATCAAAGTACTTAATAAAGACTACAGGGAACAAGATTTCCTGGGCGATAAAGCGACACCTGCCTTGACAGTACCACGTCCTGGACATGCTGATCTTACAGGTGCAATGAAATTTTTAAGAGAAGATCTTAAAGATATCTCAGAACGTTCATCTGCGAGAGAAACTGTTGGACGTGTTGTTGCAGGTGCAATATGTAAGCAACTATTAGAACAGTTTGGAGTGAGGATAGGTTCTTTTGTAACAAAAATATACAGAGTTAAATTTGATAAAAACTATTTAACAGTAGATGCTGGAATGTTAATTAAGTATCATGAAGCAGCAGAGAGATCATCTGTTAGGTTTCCCGATATATTAAAAGAAAAAAAAATCATTAAACTAATAGACAATGTGAGAAGTAATAATGACACAATAGGTGGTGAATTTGTAGTTTTTGCAGTTAATATTCCTGTTGGTCTTGGAAGTTATACTCAGTGGTGTGATAGATTGAATGCACTGATAACATATTATCTTACATCAATACCGGCTATAAAATCAGTTGAGGTTGGTTTAGGTAAAAAATATACAGATTTTTGTGGTTCCCAAGTGCATGATGAGATATTTTATTCACCAAAAAAAGGATTTTATAGGAAAACTAATAATGCTGGTGGTATTGAAGGTGGAATATCTAATGGTGCACCAGTAATAGTTTCGTGTAGTATGAAACCGATACCCACTTTATATAAACCTTTAAAAAGTGTAGATATCAAAACAAAAAAGTCTTCGCTAGCAAATATTGTTCGTAGTGATATTTGTGCAGTCGCATCATGCAGTGTAGTTGCTGAAAGTATGCTTGCAATATGTTTGGCTGATGAGTTTAAAAAGAAATTCGGTGGAGATTCGTTACGAGAGATGAAGTTGAATTACAAAAACTATCAGAAGTGTTTGTTGAATTTCTGAAATTCAATCGTAAACCATGAATATAGTTCTTACTGGTTTTATGTGTACGGGTAAAACTTCCGTTGGTAAAAAGTTAGCAGAAAAACTTAATTATGAATACATTGATAC
Source organism: Endomicrobiia bacterium (assembly GCA_025059805.1). Lineage (GTDB taxonomy): Bacteria > Elusimicrobiota > Endomicrobiia > DTEH01 > DTEH01 > JANXDG01. The sequence goes on along the minus strand of JANXDG010000065.1, from coordinate 87,026 downwards.
AGACGAAATTATAATAAAACGTACAGGGTTAGAAATCACTGAAATATTTGCTCGTTATGGTGAACCATATTTTAGAGACATAGAATCTCAAGTTGTTAAGGAAATATCTAAGTTGGATAAAAAGATAATAGCGACTGGTGGTGGTGTAGTTTTACGTAAAGAAAATGTTGACAATCTTAGGAATAACGGCGTAATAATTAATCTAACAGCAAAGCCAGAAACAATATTTGAAAGATTACAAAAACAGCCAGGTGTACGACCATTACTTAATAAACCTGAACCTTTTGAAGAGATCAAAAAGTTGTTAAACCAACGTGAGGAATTTTACAAAAATTGCGATATAAGAATTGAAACCGATAACTTACCGGTTGATGAGATCGTAGAGATAATAATTGATTATATAAACAAGAAAAAATGAAAAGTACGACAGTTACAATCTCTGAAAATAAGAAAATTACAATTTATTTTGATAAAATAGAAAAGTTAAACGAAATTCTTACAAGCGAAAATGTTAAATATACTAAGTTTTTAATAGTAACACATAAAAATTTATGGAATTTATATTCTTACAAGTTTAGAAACATTAGTTGTTCAGTATTATTTTTACCAGAAGGCGAAAGAATTAAGTCAATCAAGTATTTAGAGATAGTATATCAAAAGTTTTTAAAACATAGAATTGACAGAAAAAGCATAATTGGTATTTTTGGCGGTGGTGTACTTGGTGACCTAGTAGGTTTTGCTTGTTCAACTTACATGCGTGGTATAAATTATATTCAGATTCCTACATCACTTCTTGCAATGGTTGATTCTTCAATAGGCGGTAAAACAGGGATAAATCTTGAATATGGTAAAAACTTAGTTGGAAGTTTTTATCAACCAAGGATTATTTTATGTGATGTTTCTTTGTTAGAAAGTCTACCTAAAAAAGAATTTGATAATGCGTTAGGAGAAGTGTTAAAATATACTTTAATTAATTCTAAAATATACGATTTGTTAGTTGAGTATAAAAAATCTTTAAAAAAAATAGATAAAATTAGTGTTCTACAACAACCACGGCTAATTTCAGAGTGTATAAAAACAAAACTTGAAATAGTAAAAAAAGATGAAAAAGAAAGTTTAGGAATAAGAGAAAAACTTAACCTCGGTCATACAATTGCTCATGCGATAGAAGCTGCAACAAAATATAAAGTATATACTCATGGCGAAGCAGTAGTTTTAGGATTAATTGGTGAGAGTTATCTTTCATATAAACTTAAATATTTTTCTGATGAAAACTTTGAAAAGTTTATAGAGCTTGTCAACTTGTATACAAAAGAAATGTCGTTTAACAAAATGTTGACTAGTATACCAGAAAGGTATATTTTTAAATATATAAAATTTGATAAAAAAGTGTATCAAAAAAATTATAGGTTTGCGTTACCAGTTAAAATTGGCGATGTTAGGATTATTGAAAATGTACCAGAGAAGATTATTATTGATAGCCTACGATACACAAAGTCATGGTTACAACAAAATTAAAACTTTTACAGAATCAACTTTTGACAAACCAGTTGTTTCTGGTTTTTAACAAACATAATTTGTATTACCTTACTAATCTGTGGATTGAAGGATATGTTTTGGCTTTGACAAAAACTAAATTTAAAATCTTGACTTCGTCAATGTTTGCTGGACAGTTAAGGAATTATTTTGACAATAAAGATATCATTGTTCGTAATGAGTTAAAACAGCAAATTGATGCCTTAAATGTAAAAAGTAAAGAAGTTTTTGTTGATGATGAAGATATATCACATAAAACTTATGAAATTCTTACAAAATTGTTTGAAGTAAAATTTAGTCCAATCATTAAAAATTTACGTGAAGTTAAAGATGATACTGAGATAAACAGGATAAGACAGGCAGCAAAAGTTGCAAAAAAAGTTTTAAGCGAGATTAAAAATGTGCTAAAGCCTGGAATAACTGAAGTAGAAGTGAAAAACTATATTTTAAGAAGATTTTATAAATATAATGTTGAACCATGTTTTGAACCAATTGTTGCTTTTGACGAGAATACTTCATATCCGCATCATATATCTTCTAATAAAATGTATAAAAAAAATAGTTTAGTTCTTGTGGATTTAGGATGCAAATGGGAAGGATATTGTTGTGATATAACAAGAATGTTTAATGTTGATAGAAATAAGGAAGTGTATCAAAAGTATACTGTTTTATTAGAACTGCAAAAAAAATTAATTTCAATGTGTAAACCAGGTACAGAAGTAAGAAATATAGATAGTTATGCAAGGCAGTTTCTTAAAAGAAAAGGTTTCAAAGATGAGTATCTTCACTCTACAGGTCATGGGTTAGGATTAGAGGTTCATGAATCACCAAGGTTAAACATAAGAAGTGATGCTGTACTTAAAGAAGGAATGGTTGTAACAATTGAACCAGGCATTTATTTTGAAAGAAAGTTTGGTTTAAGAATAGAAGACGATGTATTATGTAAGAAAACACCCGAGATTCTTACTTTATAAAAACTTGCAAAAAGGAGGAAGTAAGTTTTATGGTAACAATTGATACTTCTGAATTTAAAGTTGGAATATGCATAAATGTTGATGGTGAAATATATTCAATTGTATGGTATCAACATCACAAACCTGGTAAAGGTGGTGCTGTGATGAGGACAAAACTGAGAAATATCCGTACAGGAAGCATAATTGAACGTACGTTTAAATCAGGAGAAAAATTTGAATTAGTAGATTTGGTGAAAAAGAAAAAACAATATATGTACCAAGCTGGGGATAATTTTGTATTTATGGATTTAGAAACCTTTGAAGAAATACAAGTGCCTAAAGACCAAATTGGAGAAGCAGTAAAGTTTCTTAAGGAAGGAGTTGAAGTGGAAGGATTGTATTTGAAGGATGAATTTTTAGGTATTGAACTACCAATCTCCGTAGATTTGAAAGTGGTCCATACTGTGCCTGGTATCAGAGGTGATAGTGTAAGTAATGTTATGAAACCAGCTACTTTAGAGACAGGTGCTGAAGTTTTAGTACCGTTATTTATTGAGATTGGTGATGTTGTTAAAATTGATACTAGGACAGGAGAATATATAGAACGTGTTGAAGCAAAGAAATAGTGAATATAAAAATCTTTTATATAATAACTTCTCTTGATTATGGTGGTACTCAAAAAAATCTTTACTATATATTGAAAAACTTACCTAAAAACTATAAGGGTTTAAAGTTTGTACCATTCCTTGTTTCACTTAAAAAAAATGGTAGGTTTAAGAAAAAATTTGTTGAATTAGGTGTAAAACTATACGATTTAAATTTGCCGTTGATGACATCCTTGGCTACAATTTTTGTTCTTCCTTACAGTATTATTAAATTTTTTTATTTAGTGATTAAGCACAAACCTAATTTAATACATAGTTTTTTGTTTCAAGCAAACTTTCTTTCACGGTTTGCAAAACTTGTTCTTCCGAAAACAAAAATTATCTGTTCTGAACGTGTTGCTGAAAAACAAAAAATATGGCAACATATCTTGTTAAGATTAACAAACTGGTTGGTAGATTTTGTAACTGTAAATTCAGAAAGGTTGCGAGAATTTGTTATTCAGTCTCAAAAAGTTGAAAGAGGTAAAGTTATTCTGATGCATAATATTATTGATCAGGAAGAAATAAAAATAACTGCTCCTGCAAAAAAAATTAGAGAAGAAATAGGTTTAACAGAAAAAGATTTTGTTGTACTTTCTGTAGGAAGATTACATAAACAAAAAGGGTTTGACTTATTTATTGAAATAGCTAAGGAGTTCTGCAATAAAATAAAATCGTCGGTGAAAAATCATAGATTTCTTTTTGTGATAGTGGGCGATGGTGAAGAGTATAATCTACTTGTAAGATATGCCGAGGAACTTAATGTTGAAGATTATGTAAAATTTTTAGGATATAAGGAAAATGTATATGACTATATCAACGCATGCGATGTTTTTTTGTTAACATCTTACTGGGAAGGATGTCCTAATGTAATATTAGAAGCTATTTCTTTAGGAAAAATAGTAGTATCAACAAAGGTTGAAGGTGTAGATGAAATACTAAAAGAAGAATTTTTAGTAAATTTGCAGCAAGATAGAAAAATAGTTATCAAAGATTTTGTTGAGATAATTTATCGTATTTATGAAAAAACACTTTTGGAAGATTATCGTAGTATAAATTGCGCAAAAGAACAAATCGATCTTTCTATTTATAACAAAGATAAGGTTTTAAGAACGATTTTACCATTTTATATTGACAAAGTTAGTTATATTTTGTAATAATTTAACTGTAAGCCTGCCTAAGTAAAAAAGCTGCTTTTCAGTTAAGAATATACAGAAATAGGTTCCTTTGTTTTCCCTAAATTTCTATAATTAGGAGGATGAAATAATGAATGTAAAAATAGATAAAGATTTATGTACGGCTTGTGGATTGTGTGCAGATACTTGTCCAGAAGTATTTGAAATGGGAGAAGATGTTGCAGTAGTGAAGGTTAATCCTGTTCCTGTGGAATACGAAGAAAAAGTAAAAGAAGCAGCGAGTAATTGCCCTACTGAAGCAATCAAGATTGAATAACAGTATATTTTTTCCTTTTGAAATGATGTGACAACAAAAGTGATTTTATAATTTTTGAATTTAATAAAAAATATAATCTGCGTGATAAGACAGGAGTGTAAATAATAAAAGAAATAATTATTTTTGCGAGGGCTGGACAAGGTGCTATAACTACAGCACAAATATTAGGTAACGCAATTATTAAATCAGGTTTACACGCATATGCATTTCCACATTTTGGTGCTGCACGTATGGGTGCTCCAATGAACACTTTCTTAAGATATGATAATAAACCAATTAGATTAAGAACAAGAGTAAAACTTGCAGACTGTAGTTTAGTTGTTGATGGTACATTGTTTGGAAGTCAAAACGTAGTAGGTATGACAAAAGAAGACGGTTTGATAATAATAAATTCACAACATAAAATACCAAATATTGATGGTAGAAAAGTAGCTGTAGTTCCAGCTAATAGTTTATCAATTGAGATTGCAGGAAAGATAATAGCTAACACAGTGCTTTTAGGTACTTTATGTGTGTTTTTACCAGATATAAAGTTTGATTTTCTTTGTGAGGCTATAAAGGAGAGATTTAAAGGCGAGGCTGCACAGATAAATTTGAAACTTTTAGAAGCTGGATATAACTATGGTAAACAGATTTTTAAAAAGGAGTAATAGAATATGTTTGCAAAAATAATTTTACCTGCCGCAACAGGGTTGAATAACAAAACTGGTAGTTGGCGCAGTGGAAAACGACCTAAATTTCTTCAAAAAAACTGTACAGGGTGCAGAATGTGTTACCTTTCATGTCCAGAAGGATGTATAAGTGGCAGTAAAAAAACTTATAATGCTGATTTTGATTATTGTAAAGGTTGTGGTATTTGTGTACAAATATGTCCTGTTAGCGATATCATAATGGAAGACGAATAGTTTTTTAAAAAGTTATTTCTGGATGAAAATATGAAACAATTTTTAGAAGGTGCAGCAGCTATAGGTAGAACAGTAGCTTTATGTAGGCCAGGTGTTATCTGTGCATATCCTATAACTCCACAAACACATATTGTGGAAGAGTTAGCAACGATTGTAGCAAATGGTGAACTTAATGCTGAATTTATTAATGTGGAATCGGAACATTCAGCTGCAAGTTGTGTATTAGGTGCTATAGCAACCGGAGTAAGAGCGTATAGTTCAACTTCATCACAAGGATTATTGTTAATGGCGGAAGTGCTATTTAACATAGCAGGTTTGAGATTACCTGTTGTAATGTGTTGTGTAAACAGAGCAGTTTCTGCACCAATAAATATTTGGAATGATCAACAAGATATTATGGTATTAAGAGATGCAGGGATAATACTACTTTTTGCTGAAGACATACAAGAAGCATGTGATTTACATATCCAGGCGTTTAAGATAGCAGAGGATCATAGTGTAATGTTGCCTGTTATAGTTAACATCGATGGATTCATATTGAGCCATGGGCACGAACCAGTAGAACTGCCGGACCAACAATTAGTGGATAAGTTCTTGCCACGGTATAGTCCACTTTATAAACTTGACCCTTCAAATCCTATGACTTTTGGAGCTTTGGTTGGTCCAGAATGGTATCTTGAGACAAGATATGCAATACAACAAACAATGAATAACGAAGTGAAGAAAAAGATAAAAGATGTGTCAGAAGAATTCACAAATTTGTTTAATAGAACTTCGTTTGGTCTATATGAGAAATATCAAATTGATGATGCTGAAACTGCGTATGTAACTTTTGGTTCAATTGCAGGGCCTATAAAAGATGCTGTGGATGAATTAAGAGTTAAAGGTGAGAAAGTTGGACTTTTAAGAATAATTTGTTATCGACCATTTCCACAAGAGGAAGTCGCGAAAATTTTGTCACGGTTAAAAAAAATAATAGTGGTGGAGAAGGATGTTTCTTTAGGAGCAACTGGCGCATTATATCAAGATGTTGTTACATCATTATATATTGAATTACAAAAAGGTAATGGTAAAAATACTCCCAAAGTTACAGGTTATATTTGTGGTCTTGGTGGTAGAGATGTTTCAATTGATGATATAGAAGAGTTATATTACACTGGAGAATTAGTATCGTCAAAATTTGTTTCAGTTAAAGAAGAAAACCTTGGTAATTTTTTGATGAAGTAAGCAGGTTTTCAAAGGAAGTTATGCATGATAGATGAAAAAATTTTATTTACAGCAGGGCATACTGCATGTGCTGGATGTGGCCAATCCTTAGCTGCGAGGTTAGTAATTGACGCTGCTGGTCCTAACACAATAGTTGTCAACAACACTGGATGTTTAGAAGTATTTTCAACGGGATATCCTTATACATCATGGAGAGTGCCTTTTATCCATTCGTTATTTGAAAACGCTGGTGCTGTTGCTTCAGGTATTGAATCTGCGTTGCGTTATCTTGGGAAAAGAGATGTAAATGTTATAGCGCAGGCAGGTGACGGTGGTTTTGCAGATATTGGTTTACAAGCATTTTCAGGTTTGTGGGAAAGAGGTCATAATGTTTTAACAATATGTTACGATAATGAAGCTTATATGAATACAGGAATTCAAAGAAGTGGTACTACCCCAACAGGTTGTAATACTACAACATCGCCTGTTGGTAAAACTATAGCAGGTAATTTACGTTGGAAAAAAAATTTGGTTGAGATAGCGTTAGCACATAGATGTGTCTATGTAGCAACATCGTCGGTACATTTGCCTGTAGATCTTCAGAATAAAGTTAAAAAAGCGTTAAAGTTAATAGGGCCAAAATTTATACATATTTTGTGTCCGTGTCCACTTGGTTGGGGTTCGGAACCTTCGGATACGATTAAAATTGCACAGATAGCAGTTGAGTCAGGTTTTTGGCCGTTGGTAGAATTTGAAGAAGGTAGGCTTACAAAAGTAAGAAAACTAAAGCAGTTAACACCTATTGAGGAATATTTTAAACTGCAAAGACGGTTTCACCATTTGTTAAAAGAACAATATAAAGAAATTGTTGATATGTGGAAGAACCAAATACAGAAAAATGTAGAAAAATATCAACTGTTGGGAAACTGATCTATGACAAGATTTTCTGGTGGTATTCATCCAAAAGAAAAAAAAATCGCTAAGCTATACAGGATCCAAAACATTCAATATCCACAATATGTATATTTGCATTTAAGCCAGCATACAGGGAAACCAGCTGTACCTATAGTAAAAGAAAAAGATTATGTCCTTCGTGGACAAAAAGTTGCACAGAGTGATGGTTTAATTTCGGCTTGTATTCACTCGCCAGTATCTGGTCAAGTAGTTGGAATAAAAGATGTTCTTCATCCTGTAATATGCAAAAAGCTACCTGCGGTTGTTATAGAATCAGATGGTAAATTTACAACTATTGAGTTAAAACCTAAATATAAAGAATATCATAGGTTTTCACCACAAGAATTAGTAGGTTATATTAAAGAATGTGGTATTGTAGGTTTGGGTGGAGCAATGTTTCCTACCGATGTAAAACTTTCGCCACCTAAAGATAAAGTAATTGACTATGTTATAGCGAACGGTTGTGAGTGTGAACCATATCTTACAAGTGACGATAGATTAATGCAGGAGTATTATGATGAAATTATAGAAGGACTTAAGATTGCAATGTACATATTAGATGCGTTAAAAGGTATCGTAGTAGTGGAAGATAATAAACCAGATGCAATAGAAAAGATTAAAAGAAAAATTGAAAGGACACCAAATGTTGAATTAAGAATTGTAAAAACAAAGTATCCACAAGGTGCAGAAAAACAGTTGATACAAACTGTACTTAACCGTGAGGTACCATCAGGTGGGTTACCTATGGATGTTGGAGTTGTTGTACAAAATGTGGCAACACTGAAAGCTATTTATGATGCTATTTTTAAAGGTTTACCGTTGATAGAACGTGTGGTTACAATTTCCGGTGATATAGAGCGTTTAGGTAATTTTGTTGTACCAATTGGTATGATGGTGAAAGATGTTGTTAAAGTTCTTAATATCAACATTTCTGATGTTAACAAAATAATCTTTGGTGGTCCAATGATGGGTATCGCTCAAGAAAGTTTAGAAGTGCCTATAATCAAAGGTACAAGCGGAATATTATTTCTAAGAACAGTTTCTAACAAAGAATATGAATATTATCAATGTGTCCGTTGTGGTAAATGTGTATATGTGTGTCCGATGAAACTAATGCCTAATTTTTTAAGTATATACATAGAACATCAAAAATGGGGAAAAGTAGAAAAATATTCACCTTTTGATTGTATAGAATGTGGTTGTTGTTCATACATTTGTATAGCGAAACGACCAATTGTTGCACAAATAAAATATGCAAAAACAATTTTAACTACTTTGGTAAAAAAATAACAATGGAAAAAGCTGATAAATTATACATAGTATCACCAGCGCCACATGTAAGAAAAGAACATTCAATACAGACGATGATGTTAGATACTATCTTAGCTTTGTTACCTGCAGGTGTAGTATCTGTTATAATTTTTGGTGTTTATAGTTTAGGCATTATTTTTACTTCTGTGACATTTGCTGTGTTGTCAGAAATATTTGTAAATTTACTTAGGAGACAGAAATTTACTGTATCAGATTTAAGTTGTATTGTCACAGGACTTTTGTTTGCTTATACATTACCGCCGAGGTTGCCACTTGTGATAGTTATTATTGGTATTTTTGTTGCGATAGTGTTTGGTAAACATATTTATGGTGGATTGGGATATAATCCGTTTAATCCTGCACTTATTGGTAGAGCGTTTGTACATATTGCTTTCCCGCAACAGATGGGAAATTTTACTTTTGATGCTGTAAGTACTGCGACACCGTTAACTATACTAAAACACTTTCCTGAACAAGTTCATCTTATACCTGATGTATCTAAACTTATATTAGGTAACTATAGTGGTTCTTTAGGTGAAACATCCGTTGTATGTCTTTTAATTGGATATTTTTATTTAGTACTTAAGAAACACATAAATCCTTTTGTGCCATGGGTATATATAACAACAGTAGGATTAATAACAATTTTGCATGATGCATCTCATCTGTGGATATATTTATTAAGTGGAGGATTGTTCTTAGGTGGAATATTTATGATAACAGATCCTGTTACAACACCTGTATCGTATAAAGGAAAAATAATTTTTGCAGTAGGTTGTGGATTACTAACCTCGCTTATTCGCTACTGGGGAAGTTATCCCGAAGGTGTATGTTTTTCAATATTGTTGATGAATATGTTGACACCACTTATAGATGAGTATACAATTCGTAAAAAGTTTGGATATAAAAAATAAGTTATTCAGTTATGAATAACACACTAAGAATGGTATTAGTTCTTGTCTTAGTTTGTATAGTTTCTGCATTAAGTTTATCTTTTCTTTATGTAAAAACTCAGCCACGAATTGAAGAAAATAAAATATTGAAAGAAGTTAAAATTAAACAAGAACTTATACCAGAAGCAGAAAAATTTGTTATAAAATCTCTTGGTGACAATTTGTCAGTTGAACAATGTTATGATAAAAATGCTAAATTGTTAGGTTTAATAGTTAATTCATACTGTCAAGGATATGCTGGGAAAATAGAATACTTAGTTGCGGTTACTACTTACACACCTATAAGTATTAAATCTGTAAAAATACTTTCGCATAAAGAAACGCCGGGTCTCGGCGCAAATGTTACTAAACAAAAGTTTCTTATGCAATTTGTCGGTAAGACAGGAGATAAATTATGGTTGAAAAAAGAAAAAACAAATGGAGAGATCGATTCAATCACAGGTGCGACAATAACATCCCGTGCTATAACTAACAGTTTAAGAGAAATGTTGAAAAATAATAAACTTGAAGAGTTTATAGAAAAGTTAGAAAATAAATCGGTTCTCAGTAAACCAAAAGGAGAACATACTACACAAACTATCCAGCAGCAACCACAGGAATTTTATTCTGTTGAATGATACTTATATAGTTGATGTAATGAAACAATTATTGAAAATATTTTTTAACGGTATTGTCAAAGAAAATCCAGTTTTGATTATGATGATTGGTTTATGTCCGTTTCTTGCATGTTCAACAACTGCAAACGATGCTATAGGTATGGGTATTGCAGCAACTTTTGTGTTAACATGTTCAAATGTAATAATTTCGTTAATTAGAAAGATTATCCCACACAATATTCGCATCCCTGTATTTATTGTTGTTATTGCAACTTTTACCACTGTGGTTGACTATTTAATTAAAGCATATTTCCCTGCACTGTCGGAAAGTTTAGGTGTATTTATTCCGCTTATTGTTGTTAACTGTATAATCTTAGCGAGGGCTGAAGCGTTCGCTTCTAAAAATAATGTTTTTTATTCCTTAATTGACGGGATAGGTATGGGTGCTGGATTTTTCGTAGCAATAGTTATCTTAGGGATAATCAGAGAATTCTTAGGTTCAGGAACAATATTTGGGTCAAAAGAGATGTTACAGGTACCTGCTGTTATTATGATTTTACCGCCGGGTGGCTTCTTAGCTGCAGGTGTAGTGATAACCGTAGTAAAATATATAGAAAATAAAATTGTAAGAAGAACTAAAGTTTTGTCTAATTTACCTTCAGCATGTGAAGGTTGTAAGTTGAAATCGCAATGTATTCAGGAGAAGATAGTATGAATAATTTAATGGCTATACTTGTGATGTCAATCTTTGTGAATAATATTATATTGATGCGTTTTATAGGTTTGTGTTCTTTCTTTGGTGTTTCAAACAAATTGTCATCAGCTCTGGGTATGTCAGCTGCAGTATTTTTTGTGATGAACTTAGCTGCGGTTGTATCCTGGATTTTATATAATTTTGTTTTGGTGCCATTACAACTGCAGTTTCTAAAAATAATAGTTTTTATACTTGTTATAGCATCGTTGGTACAACTCGTAGAATTGTTTTTACGAAAAAATATGCCAGGATTATTTAAAGCATTAGGGATTTACCTACCTTTGATAACAACTAACTGTGCAATTTTAGCTGTAGCTTTTCTTATTGTAGATTATCAATATAATCTTCTGCAGACATTAATTTTCGCTACAGGAACTGCTTTAGGATATACGATAGCTATTATTTTATTTTCATCAATAAGAGAACGGTTGGAATTAGCACCTCTACCTAATGCAGTTAAAGGATATGGTATTGTGTTTATAACCGCAGCGTTGATGTCATTATCCTTTATGGGACTTATAGGTTTGTTTGGTTTCTAAAAGATATATGAATACTACAATAGTTTTACAGTCAATATTAGTTATGGGTACGGTAAGTGGTTTTATTGCGCTATTGTTATCATTTGCTGCGAAAAAGTTTCGTGTAGAAGTTGATCCAAGGAAGGAAGCTATTTTAGAAATTTTACCCGGAGCTAACTGTGCAGCATGTGGTTATACAGGATGTGAACAATATGCTGAAGCTTTGATAGATGGGAATGTAGATATCAATCTTTGTAAACCAGGTGGGCAAGAAGTAGTTGTAAAAATTGCTGAAATACTAAAAAAAGAAGTTGCTACTGTTGAAAGAAAAGTTGCAGTAGTCTTATGTAATGGTGGTGTCCATGCTAAAGATGAGTTTATATATGATGGTATTAAAAGATGTGATATAGCTTTTAAATTTTACGATGGACGAAAAGTATGCAAGTATGGCTGTATAGGGTATGGTGACTGTGCTAAAGTTTGTCCGTTTGATGCCATAAGGATTAATAAATATGGAATTGCAGAAGTTGACAGATTAAAATGTACAGGATGTGGCTTATGTGTAAATACTTGTCCTAAGGGATTAATAAAACTTGTTCCTTGTAAATATCAGGTTCATATACTATGTAACTCAAAAGACAAAGGTGTTATAGTAAGACAAATATGTACAGTTGGATGTATAGGTTGTGGCTTGTGTGTGAAATCATGCCCTGTCAATGACATAGTTCTCAATGAAAATCTTGCAATAATGAAGTATAATAAGTGTAATAATTGTGGCGTATGTATGGTAAAATGTCCTACCAAAACTATTATTTCTTTTATAGGTACTTCAGAAAAAGAAGTTAAAAACTTTTCCTTAAATCTTGCAAAATAGAATTTAATATTGTATAAACAAAAATTAAACTCGTAATATACTAAGAAAGGAGAAAAAGAATGGTTAATGTTACACTTAAAACATTACTTGAATGCGGTGTACATTTTGGTCATCCAACGCGTAGATGGAATCCTAAAATGCGTAGGTATATTTATGGCGCAAGGAATAAAATTCATATTTTAGACTTGCAGAAGACCGTAAGAGAACTACGTCGGGCGTATAGTTTTGTCCGTGATACAGTGGCTGAGGGTAAAAGTGTACTATTTGTAGGTACTAAACCTCAAGCACAGCAAACTGTAAAACAAGAAGCTGAACGTTGTGGTGCGTTTTTTGTTAATTACAAATGGTTACCAGGCACATTGACAAATTTTGAAACTATAAGAAAATCTGTGAAAACATTAGAAGAGCTTGAACAAATGCAAAATAGTGGTTTGTTCGAGAAATTAAAGAAAAAAGAAGCTAAAATGAGAATTAAGAAAATGAAGAATTTACAGCTTATGCTTGAAGGTATAAGAAATATGCAATCACTACCAGGTGTAGTTTTTATAGTAGATACTGTTTATGAAAATATAGCACTTAGAGAAGCCAAGAGGATGAAGATACCAGTGGTTGCAATATGTGATACAGATGCTGACCCGGATATTATTGACTATCCAATACCTGCAAATGATGATGCAATAAGGTCAGTTAAACTTATATGTTCAGTAATAGCAGATGCTGTAAACGAAGGTAAAAAGAATTTGAAAACCGAAACATTGGAAGAAATACCAACTTCTGAACCTATAACTCAGGATGAGTTAGAAAAAGAAATTGATTTTAGTGATAAAGAAAGTGAGGTAGAATAAATGGCAGGGACTAAGAATGTAAATGAACTTATACAAAAATTAAGAAGTATGTCAGGCGCGGGAATTCTTGACTGTAAAAAAGCGTTGGATGAGACTAATTATGATGTTGAGAAAGCGTTAGTGTTATTACGTGAACGAGGTATTGTTAAAGCTATGAGTAAAACTGCAAATGTTACAAAAAATGGTGTGATAGCGTCTTATATTCATCCTGGGGATAGAATTGGTGTTTTGTTAGAATTAAACTGTGAGACAGATTTTGTAGCAAGGACGGATGAGTTTAGGAATTTAGCAAAAGAACTGTGTTTACAAATAGCAGCGTGTAGTCCTAAATGGGTAACAAAAGAAGATGTACCAAAGGAAGTTTTAGAGCAAGAAAGAGATATTTATAAAAAACAACTACTTCAGGATGAAAAGAACAAGAATAAACCTGACGATGTATTAGAAAAAATTGTTGAAGGTAGGCTGCAAAAATTTTACGAAGAGGTATGTCTTTTAGAACAACCATATATTCGTGATCCCCAGGGGAAACAAAAAATAAAAGATCTTATTCTTCAGGTAATATCAAAACTACAAGAAAATGTTACTGTTCGCAGATTTACTAGGTATGTTTTAGGTGAAGAACAATAAGATAATAGTTAAATGAGCAATCTTTTTAACTTCTTAATTAAGTTCTCACCTTTGTTTCTTTCAGATAAAAAATTCAGTATTTTGTGTGTGAAGGTATTAAATTATGTACAAAAGAGTAATACTTAAACTTTCAGGAGAAAGTATAGGAGATAAACTAAACCATAATGGAATTTCAGAAAATTCACTGAAAGAAGTAGCAGAAGAAATTAAGTCTGCAATAGGTAAGACCAAGGTACAACTTGGTATTGTTATAGGTGCGGGTAATATTCTTAGAGGGAAAAATGTAGATTTTGTTGAACGTACTACTGCAGATTATATGGGTATGTTAGCGACGGTAATAAATGCGTTAGCATTACAGTATATATTAGAATCTACTGGCCTGACAACAAGAGTGATGTCAGCGTTAGAGATACCTCGTGTTGCTGAACCATATATACGCAGAAGGGCGATAAGACATCTTGAGAAAGGCAGGATTGTAATTTTTGCTGCAGGAACAGGAAATCCATATTTTACTACTGATACAACAGCAGCATTACGTGCTATAGAAATTAATGCTGAGATTTTACTTAAAGCTACTCAAGTTGATGGTGTATATTCAGACGATCCTAAAAAAAATCCTAATGCTAAAAAATTTAAATGTTTGTCGTTTATGGAAGCGATAAATCGTGGACTAAGAATAATGGATACAACTGCATTTTCTTTGTGTATGGAAAACCAATTACCAGTTAGAGTGTTTAATATATACAGAAAAGGTAATCTTCTAAAAGTTTTAAAAGGTGAAGATGTAGGTACATTAATTAAATAAGAATTTTGAAGTTCTTCAAGTTTATGGAGGGTTGGTTTGTATGAACAATCCTACAAAAGAATTGTTTACAAAAACTGAAGATTTGATGAAAAAAACTATTGAAAAATGTAAATCTGAATTTTCAACTGTCAGGACGGGACGCGCTTCTATAGGTTTAGTTGAAGGTATAGAAGTAGAATGTTATAATACAAAGATGAAGTTGAACCAAATTGCAAACATTAACATTGTTGAAGGTAGAATAATAGAAATTCGTCCATGGGATCAAGGTGTATTAATAAATATAGAAAAAGCAATACTTAATTCTCCGTTAGGACTTACGCCAGTAAATGACGGTAGAATTATAAAAATAACTGTACCTGCGCTTACTGACGAACGTAGACAAGAACTTATACGACAGGTTAACAAATTAGCAGAAAATTTTCGTGTTTCTATCCGTAACGAACGAAGGGTAGCAGTAGAGGTCTTACGCCAACTTAAAAAAGATAAAAAAATTTCTGAAGATGACGAGTTTAAATCAGAACAACAATTACAGAAACTTACCGAGAGTTATATTGAAAAGATAGACAAATTACTTGAAGAAAAGATTAAAGAAATAAACGAGGGTTAAAAAGTTAGCAATTATCATATCCTTAATAAAATCAGTTCTTACCTTATTGTAAAACAATGAAAATTCTTGGGATTGAACTGGACGAGATAAGA
This sequence comes from Endomicrobiia bacterium, assembly GCA_025059805.1. Lineage (GTDB taxonomy): Bacteria > Elusimicrobiota > Endomicrobiia > DTEH01 > DTEH01 > JANXDG01. The sequence goes on along the minus strand of JANXDG010000065.1, from coordinate 71,394 downwards.
TTACCACAACATGTTGGTATCATTATGGACGGTAATGGCAGATGGGCACAAAAACGTGGCCTACCACGTGTGTTTGGTCACAGGGCAGGAGCTAAGACTGTAAGAAGAATTGTTGAGATTTCGGCAAAGATAGGTTTGAAATGTTTATCATTATTTGCTTTTTCTACAGAAAACTGGGAACGTCCTGATAAAGAAATTAAAACGTTGTTTAGTTTATTAAGGCAATATATTAAAACTGAGAGAGAGAATCTGAAAAAAAACAATATAAAACTTATCGTGAGTGGAGATATATCAAAATTAGATCTTGATACAAAAAGCAGTTTGGAACAATTAATGGATGAATTAAAAAATAATACAGGGTTAACAATAAATCTTTGTATAAATTACGGTGGGAGGCAGGAAATTATACAAGCTGTAAATAAAATACTTTCGTTGAATTTAAAAAATGTTACAGAAGCTGAATTTGAAAAATTTTTGTATACATACGGTTTGCCTGAATTAGATCTATTAATTCGTACTTCTGGTGAGTTAAGGATATCAAATTTTATGTTATGGCAAGCTGCGTATACCGAATTTTATTTTACTAAAACTTTGTGGCCTGATTTTACACAAAAAGAATTTTTGTTGGCTATAAAAGAATTTCAAAATAGACAGCGTAGATTTGGCAAAATTTTGGATACGAAAACATAAGTATATGCTACTTCCAAGAGTAATAACTGCATTACTGGGAATACCAATAATATTGCTTGCTGTCTATTATGGTAGTGGATTGTTTTTAGTACTTCTTTTTATCATATTGTTGTATATGCTTAAAGAGTTTGTTCATATGTCAAACACTGCAGGTTATGAAATTTCATGGGTTTTGGTTTTTATCACAGGTTTTGTTGTTTTCTTTTCGGTTATTTTTGAACCGTTACAGTTTAATAAATATGCGTTGTATTTAACATCCATCAACATAACCTTAATCTTTTTTCTTTTTTTTCTTATAGAAATTATAAAACAGAAACCATTAGGTGCGATTGGTAGGATAAGTGTAGGTTTTGGTGTACCTTTTTTATTATCATGGTCAATGGCACATTTATATCTTTTAAGGGATATAAGGACTTATGGAATGAAATTGACATATATACTTTTTCTTACAATATGGATTACAGATAACGCAGCGTATATTTTTGGTACACTCTTTGGTAAACGTAAACTTGCTTCTGTAGTAAGTCCTAAAAAAACTGTTGTTGGATTAATTGCGTCAATAATTTTTGGATTATTAGGTTTTATTTTTTTATGTAGGATTTTCAGGGTTGATAATATTTTGGGATACAACAATATTATATTTATAGGGATTCTGTTACCAATTTTAAGTACGATTTCAGATTTAGCAGAATCGTTGATAAAACGAGATTGTGGATTTAAAGATTCGGATAACTTACTTATAGGACATGGTGGTATGATGGATAGATTTGATAGTTTTATTTTCACTACGCCTGTTTTTTATTATTTTGTGCAAGTTCTTTTAAGAAAATAAGTTTTATTTTTAGACATATATAATGAAAAAAGTTTTAATTTTAGGTTCTACTGGTTCAATTGGACAAAATGTTTTGGATGTTGTAAAACTTCATAGTGATAAATTTGAAGTTGTAGGATTGACTACAAAATCTAATATTGTTCTTTTAAAAAAACAAATTGAATATTTCAAAGTACCATTTTGTTGTGTAGTAGAACCAAATAAAAAAATTGAACTTTCAAGTAGTAAAGTTTTATATTCAGAAAATGGGTTACTGGAGATCATAGAACTTTCAAAACCTGACATTGTAGTTAATGCATTAGTAGGTATAAGCGGGTTAAAACCTTTAATGTTTGCAATAAAGAAGAATATACCGTATATAGCATTGGCTAATAAAGAATCAATAGTTGTTGCAGGTGAAATCTTAAATAAAGAACTTGAAAAAAATAAAACAACAAAACTTATTCCTATTGATAGCGAACATTCAGCCATATTTCAATGTTTAAAAAATGAAGAAATATCAAAGATAGAAAAAATAATAATAACAGCTTCTGGTGGCCCTCTTTTTAGAAAGAAAATTAAACATAAGACTGTTAAAAAAATAACCGCACATCCGATATGGAAAATGGGTAAAAAAATTTCAGTTGATTCTGCAACAATGGTAAATAAAGGTTTTGAGTGTATAGAAGCCCACTTTATTTTCCGAATTCCATATAACAAAATTGATATTTTAATACATCCGCAGGCTATATTCCATGGATTTGTACAATTTATTGATGGTACGGTGTTAGCATGTATGTTTAAACCAGATATGAGAATACCAATTTCGTATGCGCTTGGTTGTGGTGATGAAAGAATTGAAAATCTTGCTAAAAAATTAGATATGCTTCAGTTAAATACGGTAGAATTTTATAAATTAGACTATAAAAAATTCCCTTTATTGAAACTATTGTTTGAATGTATTAACACTGCTGAAAGTAGTTATCTTGTTGCATTTAATGCTGCTAATGAAGTTCTTGTAGAAAAATTTATCGCAGGAGAAATAAAGTTTGATGATATTGTAAGCATAATGAGGAAAATTATTGCTGAACATAAACCAAGAAAAGTAGATACTATAGATGAAGTTTTTGAAATAGATAAAGAAACAAGAACAAGTTTAAGTACATATGTATAAAGTTTAAAGGAGTTTTATATGACATCTATAATTTTAATAATAATTGCGTTTGGTGTGTTAATACTAATTCATGAGTTAGGACATTTTATTGTAGCAAAAATGTTAGGTATTAAAGTATTACAATTTTCAATAGGTTTAGGTAAGGAGATTTTTAGTAAAAAAATTGGTGATACAAAATATTCGTTGTGTGTATTACCAATAGGCGGCGCGGTCCGACTTAAAGGTGAAAATATTGAAAATTTAGATTTACAGCAAGATAGTTTTTTTGGTAAAAAATGGTATCAACGTATACTTGTTGTGATTAGTGGACCGCTGATGAATTATTTCTTAGCAGTATTAATTTTTTCTTCATTAGTATTCTTTTTTGGTGTATCAAAATTTACTGAAGAACCCATAATTGGAGAAGTGTTAGAGAAAAAACCTGCTTATAATGCAGGATTAAAATCTAATGATAGAATTATTAAAATAAATAACAAAAAAATTTCGTTATGGAAAGAAATGGCGGAGATTATACATAATTCAGCAGGTAAAACATTAGAGGTTGAAGTTCAACGAGGTAATGAAATAATTGTTTTTAATGTAATACCAGAAAAAGATCCTATAAGCGGTAAAGGTATAATTGGGATATTGCCAGCATATGAGGTTAAAAAAGTTAGTATTGGTAAGTCCATTATAATTGGTATAATGCAACCGATTAATTTAAGTATATATTCTATCAAATATCTGTTTGACAAGATTACTAAATTACAAAAACCAGAAGTTGCAGGACCTGTAGGAATAATACAAGTTTTAACAAAATCAGCTAAAACAGGGATAGAAAATTTCTTATACACAGTGGGTATTATCTCTACGATGCTTGGTTTGTTTAATTTGTTCCCAATACCATTGCTTGACGGAGGACATCTGTTTTTTTCCGTAGTAGAAGGTATTACTAAAAAAATACCATCAAAGAAAGTTTTTGAAATAGCAAACTTTATTGGTCTTTCAATTTTGTTGTTTATTTTTATGTTTGCAACATACAGCGATATTATAAGAATTTTTTATAATAGATAAGATGAAAACTAAAAGACATATTAGGGTTTTAGCTGTGATACCTGCGAGATATGCATCTACGAGATTACCAGCGAAACCATTGGCTTTAATAAATAATAAACCTATGGTGCAATGGGTGTACGAAAATGTTAAAAGATGTAAACTTGTAGATAAGGTGATAGTTGCAACTGATGACGAACGAATATACGAAATTGTACGTAGGTTTAATGGTGAGGTGATGATGACATCAAAGTATCATAAAAGTGGTTCGGACCGTGTAGGTGAGATAGCACGAAAAATATATTCTGAAATAGTATTGAATGTTCAAGCGGACGAACCTATGATAGGGCCTGATATTTTAGCAAAGGTTATAAATGAACTTTATCGCAATAAGAATGTACATGTAGTGACACCGATTTGTAAAGTTGAATACTATTCAGAACTTTTTGATACTAACTTTGTCAAAGTTGTAATAGATAGGAAAGGTTTTGCATTGTATTTTACTCGTTCAGTTATACCATTTATTCGTGATGGTTTTGAATTTAATCAGCAAAATTTTGTAGTAAAAAATAAAGACTTGATAGAAAAATACACATTTTATAGACATATTGGTATATACGGATTCCGACGTAATTTTTTATTTAAATTTTTAAATTTACCACAGGGTAACCTTGAGAAAATAGAAAAGTTAGAACAGCTAAGAATACTTGAGCATGGATATAGAATAAAAACAGTATTAGTTAAAGAAACACCAATTTCTGTTGATACTAAAGAAGATTTGGACAGGGTAAGAAAAATATTTTCTGCTAAATAAATATGCAAATTGTAAAAGTTGGCGATATAAAAATAGGTGATAAAAGAACATTTGTGGTTGTAGCAGGTCCTTGTGTTATTGAAAAAGAAAAGACTGTTTTAACAATTGCAGAAAAAATAAAAAAGATAACTGAAGAATTAAAAATCAGCTACATATTTAAAACATCTTATGATAAGTCCAACAGAACTTCTATTTATAGTTATCGTGGTCCTGGATTAAAGAAAGGATTAGAAATACTTAAAAAAGTAAAACAAAAAATAGGTGTGCCAATACTTACAGATGTTCATTGTAGAACAGAAATACCTTATGTTGCTGAAGTTGTTGATATAATTCAAATCCCCGCGTTTCTATGTAGACAAACAGATTTAATTATTGAAGCAGCAAAAACTTCTAAACCAATAAATATTAAAAAAGGACAGTTTGTTGCTCCATGGGATGTAAAACATATTATTGAAAAAGTGATTTATACAGGTAATAAGCAAGTGATTATTACTGAAAGAGGAACTACCTTTGGTTATAACAACTTAGTCGTAGATTTTAGAGTGTTCCCGATTGTGCATAACTTTGGATATCCGATACTTTTTGATGCAACACATAGTGTACAACTACCTAGTAGCAAAGGTGATAAATCTGGCGGTGATAGAAATTTTGTTCCAATTTTAGCAAAAGCAGCAATAGCAGCAGGTGCTAATGGATTATTTATGGAAGTACATTCTGAACCATCTTGTGCGCTATCTGACAGTGAGAGTATGTTAAAACTTGACAGTTTAAAAAGTATATTAAAAGACTGTGTTGAAATATTTAAGATAGTTAACAGATAAAGATTTAACACCGATGGAGGTGAGATAAAAATGACAAAACTTAAAGAAGAAATTGAAAAAATAAATAGAGAGCTTCATAAAATTATACTTACATCAAAATATGATAAATATAAAATTGTACCATACATTGCACGTTGGGCTGCTGAACTTAAATATAAAGAAGAATATAAAGATCTGCTTGATAGTGAAAGAGTAAACATTGCAATATATGATGTTCTTACAGGTAAAGTTTCAATAGAAGACATTAAAAAACTGCCACCGTTAGAAAAGAGAAAAAAGTTAGCTATACTTGAAAGTTCGGCATTACTACAGATGTCCACAGAAGAAAGTAAAAAAACAGAGAAAAAAAGTAAAAAGTGATGAGAAAAAATATTCTTATAGGGATTACAGCAGGTATAAGTATTTATAAAATCTGTGAATTGATCCGTCAGTTAAGAAAAAAAAACTATAGTGTTAAATGTATTATGACAAGGAATGCGACTGAACTCATCTCTCCATTGTTGTTTCAAGAATTAACAGAAGAAAAGGTATATATTGATATGTTTTCTAATCAGGAATTTTCACCGACACATGTTGCGTTATCTGACTGGGCAGATCTGATAGTTGTGGCACCGTGTAGTTGTAATACAATTTCAAAACTTGCTTGTGGGAAAACAGAAGATTTACTTACATGTACAATATATGCTGCTGATTTAAAAAAAACGAAGGTTTTACTATGTCCATCAATGAATACGAATATGTGGTTGCATCCAATAACACAGAAAAATATTAAAACGTTGAAAGATATTGGCTATCATGTATTAGAACCAGAAAAAGGCGAACTATTATGTAATAAAGAAGGTGTTGGACGGTTACCCGAAATTGAAAAAATAGTTCGCTTCATTGAAAAACTACTAACCCAATGATAAAATGCATAGACAAAAAACTGTTCTTATCACTGCTGGACCTACCATAGAATATATTGATCCTGTTAGATTTATAACAAACGCTTCTTCAGGGAAGTTAGGTTACGCTATTGCAAGTATGTTTTCAAATAATGGATGGAAAGTAATACTTGTCAGTGGTCCGGTTTCTATAAAAAAACCTCAAGGTGTAACCTGTTTTAATGTTGAAACTGCAGAAGAAATGTTTAAAGCAGTAAAGAAATTTTTTTATACCACAGACGTTTTTATATCAACAGCTGCAGTTTGTGATTTTAAACCTAAAAAAGTTAGTCCACAAAAAATTAAGAAAAAAAGCAGGCTTGTCTTAGAACTTGTCCCTACAATTGATATTTTAGAATTTTTTGGTAAACAAAAAAATGACAAACAAATTGTTATAGGGTTTGCACTTGAGACTGATAGAAAAAATGCACTAAACTATGCTAGGGCGAAACTTTTGAAAAAAAATTTAGATATGATTGTACTTAATACCATTGAAACTTTGGGAAGTGATTATATTAAACCGGTTTTGGTATACCGTCTTGGTAAAATAGAAAAAATAAAAAAAATCAAAAAATATAACTTTGCTAAAATTTTGTATAAGAGAATTGAACAACTATCTAAACAAAAAGTATGTGTATGAATTTGGAGAGGATTAAATCGCTGTTGTTATTACAGAAAATTTATGGTACTGATGGGTTTTATTTTGAAAAACCGTTGCGGATAAGAAAAGATCTTAGTTTAGTAAATTTTGATAAAAATCATTATAATAATAACAAGAATTATAAGACTGGAAAATCTGTAAAATCCAAAGAACAATTGTTAGATAAAATAAAGAAGGAAGTAATTTCTTGTAAAAAATGTAATTTATATAAGACGAGAGTTAATGTAGTTTTTGGTGAGGGGAATGTGGACGCAGAACTTATATTTATTGGAGAAGGACCAGGATTTGATGAAGATAAACAAGGCAGGCCTTTTGTTGGACGTGCTGGAGAATTACTGACTCGTATTATCAATGCAATGAAACTCAGCAGGGAAAGGGTTTATATAACTAACATAGTCAAATGTCATCCTTTACGCATACCAGATCCTAATTTGCGAAATAATGATAGACCACCAAATGATGAAGAGATCAATACATGTTTGCCATATCTTAAAAAGCAAATTGAAATTATCCGACCGAAAGTTATATGTTGTTTAGGTTCAACTTCAGCACGTGTATTAACTAAAAATGATCTTCCCATTACTGAATTACGTGGTAAGATACTAAACTACGATGAGATACCAGATATAAAAATTGTTCCAACTTATCATCCTGCAGCGCTATTAAGGAATCCTTCCCTAAAGGCTTATGTATGGAAAGATATGAAATTGATAATGAAGATTTTAGGGATTAGTTAGCATTTTTGACTATGTATAAAAGATTATATTGTAATATTGCATTTCCTATTCCTGTTCACGAGGAGTATACTTATTTTATACCAGAAGAAATTACTAAGAAACAAGAAAATTTTGTTGGTTACAGAGTTATAGCAGATTTTGGCAGGCAAAAGGATAAAGTAGGAGTAATTATTGAAGTTTTTGATGACAAGGCTAACAACAATAATATAAAAATAAAGCCTGTCAAAAGTTTTGTTGAAGAGTTTCCGTTTTTTACATATGAACAGATATCCACAGCTAAAGAACAAGCATATCAACATTTTGTGTCTACAGGACTATTTTTAAACGAGTTTTTCCCTATAGAACATAAGGTTTCATTTTGGCAAAGTGTTATAGTAGATAAACAAAAAAAATTTATAACAGAATTAAATAAAAAATTTGTTGATATAATTACAGGACGAACACGCACTGTGTTGTTTATACCTAATACGATTAATGAAAAATTTTCGTTTTATGTAAACGTATTATTTTATGCACTGATAAGTAATCAACAGACTTTGATGCTTTTCCCAAATAACTATTACATTAATGACTTTATTGAGTTTATTAAACATTCTTATGATGAACAAAAGTTAATATTTTTATTTAGTAACTTATTTTTATATACAGGTGAGGTAGATATAAAACAGCGATATAAGATTTGGTATATGTTTAGAACTGGTCAGATTAAAATTGTCCTTGGCACTAAAATAGCAGCATTTCTTCCATTAGATAATGTCAACATTGTAATAATAGATGAACCGGATTCCTTAGGATATAAAAATCCTGAAGTGCCAATGTATAACTCAATTTCAGTGTTAGAAGCAAGATCTAAAAATTATCAGTTTAAACTTATTTATTGTTCATTTACTCCTTCTGTAGGACGTATGTATAAATGTAAATCTAAGATTGTATTAGGTGATGATAAATTGCAAAAAGGGAAAACAAAAATAGAATTTGTAAAAAGACAGTTAAAAGAAGTAGTTACAAGAAATTTATACAAATTTAAACAAACTATCATTATTTATCCTTACAAGGAAAGTGCAAGATACTGTTTTTGTCTTATATGTAAAAAATTAGTTATATATAAAAAGACAAAAAGTGGTTTTGTATGTCCTGAATGTGGCAGCGACCGATCTGAAGAATACAATATAGGTGGAGAAAAACTTAAGCAACTATTGTTATCTTCTTTTAAAAATGTAACGATAGAATACTTTGATGCTGAAACAAAAGAAAACAGGATTAGGAATATAATTGAAAATTTTAATAAGGAAAAGATAGATATTTTACTGACGACAACAGCAATTATAAACTACATTTATAGAATAAATTTTTCAAATGTTGCAAGTGTATATTTTGCATACTTAGATAGTCTGCTTTACAGACCTAGCTTTTTAAGTTATGAATATGTTTATAAACTGATAAAACTTTTTGAAATTTTATTAACCTCTAATACAGATTCATCGGTTATATACCTTGAGATAATTCGTTCTGAAAAATATAATAAAGTTTTATTATCAAAGTATAATACTTTCGTTAGAAAAGAGTTAGATCTAAGAAAAGAATTAAAATATCCTCCGTTTACACACATTGTTAAAATTGGCATCATATCTAATTCTTTTGAGCAAACTGATAAGTTCGTAGAAAACATAGAAAAAAACTTAAAAGATATAAATAACATCTTTGTTTTTCCTTCATTTGAAAAAAATCAGGATATCAAAAAAGGTAAAGAAGTAGTAATCACTGTGAAAATTTTAAGTGATTTCAACACAAATATTAAAAAAGTAGTTGATGTCTTAAAATCTATAAGCGAGTTAAAATTACAAAAAGTTTATGTTGACCACAATCCTTCTATCTAAGAAAAAGTTGAAAAATTAAACCATTTGTTGTATTAATACTTTATATGAAAATTAAACTTCCTTTGGAGAAATTTTATCATTTAATAAATCATGGACCTTGTTGTTTAATCACTTCTGGAAATGATAAGATCAAAAATATAGCGCCAATTGCTTGGATTACACCGCTTAATGACGATCCACCACTTGTAGTAGTTTGTATTGCGAGTTCACATTATACAGCAGAGTTAATAAATAAATACAGAGAGTTTGTAATTAATGTCCCTAGTATCAAACTACTAGATGCGATCAAACAGACAGGAAAGACATCTGGTAGAGAAATTGATAAATTTAATCTCGTAAAATTAACAGCTGTAGACGGTATAAAAGTTAAAGTTGTACATATTGATGAATCTATTGGTTTTATTGAATCCAAAGTTGTTGATTCCAAAGAATACGACGGTGTTATACTTTTCATAGGAAGAGTTGTTCATTGTGAAGTAGAGGAATCATTTTATGATAAATATTTACTAACTGATAAAGCAAAGACTATTCACCATGTTGGTGGTAACAAGTTTTTTGTATCAACAAAGGCAATTTAGAGATAACTAAAGCTCTGTGTACATACCTTTAGCCTACCTGTTGATATAACTACTTGTTTTTTGTAAAATAACAAAAATTTTTGTTCATTTTTATAGAAAGGAGAGAAATTGAAGTGAAAAAGTATTTTTTATTAACACCTGGACCTACACCTGTACCGCCTGAAGTTTCTCAAGCAGAAGCAAGACCTATACTTCATCATAGAACTACAGAATTCGGTAAAATTTTTGTTGAAGTTATAGAAGGGATGAAATATGTGTTTCAAACAGCGAATGATGTTTTAATGGTTACGGGTTCTGGTACAGCTGCCATGGAAGCAGCAGTGGTTAATCTGTTAAGTGCAGGTGATGAAGTTATTGTTGCATCTTGTGGTAATTTTGGTGACCGCTGGGAAAACATATGTAATGTATATGGAGTTAAAGTTCATAAAGTTACTTCTGAATGGGGTCAATCTATAAATCCAGAAGATATTGCAAATATATTAAAACAAAACAAAAATATAAAAGCAGTGTTTACAACACATACAGAGACATCCACAGGTATAGTAAATGATATTGAAACCATAGGTAAAATTGTTAAAGAAACGCAAGCAGTGCTTGTTGTTGATACAATAAGTGGCCTTGTAGGACAAAAATTTTTAACTGATAAATGGTATGTTGATGTAGCAGTTACTGGTTCACAAAAAGGTTTAATGTGCCCACCTGGTTTATCGTTCGCAACGGTAAGTCCTAAAGCTTGGGAGTATGTGGAAAAATCAACACTTCCTAAATTTTACCTAGATTTTAAAAAGATGAGGAAGTCAATTGATAACAAAGAAACACCTTTTACACCAGCTGTGAGTTTAGTAGTAGCTTTGCATAAGGCAATTGAGATTATAAAAGAGAAAACTTTAGAAGTAATTTGGCAACAAACAGAAAAATTAGCAGTTGCAACAAGAGCTGCAGTAAAATCTATGGGGTTGAAAATTTTCTGTGATGAAAGTCATATAAGTAATATAGTAACTCCTATTTCAATGCCGGAAGGAATGGATGGTCAAAAAGTAGTAAGAACATTAAGAGAAGAGTTTGGTATTTCAATTGCAGGTGGACAAGGAAAGTTAAAAGGTAAAATTGTACGTATAGCTCATATGGGTTACATTGATAAGTTTGACTTGATAGTGTGTATATCAGGTTTGGAAATGGTCTTCAATAAACTTGGTTATACAGTAGAACTTGGTGTTGGAGTTAAAGCTTTTGAAAACAACCTTATTTAAGTTTAAACAAGAGGGTGGTATGAAAAAATACAAGATTTTAATGACTTATAAAAATACAGAAGGGTTAGAAACTTTATTAAACCACTCGGATATTCAAGTTGATATAAAGCCGAAACCTTCACAAGAGGAACTTGTTAGTTTAGTAAAAGCGTATGATGGATTACTAATCCGTTCAGAAGTTAAAGTGACGAAGGAAGTTATAGAGGCTGCTGACAGATTGAAGGTGATATGTCGTGCTGGGACAGGTGTTGATAATGTTGATATACAAGCAGCAAACAAAAAAGGGATAGTAGTGATGAATGTACCAGGTGGTAATACGATCTCAGCTTGTGAACATACAATAGGATTAATTCTTGCGATGATGAGAAATATTCCGCAGGCACATCATTCGTTAAAATCTGGTAGATGGGAACGAGAAAAATTTGTAGGTAGTGAATTACAAGGTAAGACTTTAGGACTTATTGGATTAGGTAAAATTGGTTCTGAAGTTGCTAAACGAATGAAGTATTTTGATATGAAAATAATTGCATATGATCCATATGTTTCAGAAGATTATGCGTATCAGTTAGGTGTAGAACTTAAAAGTTTTGACGAAGTGATAAGCGAGGCGGATATAATCAGTTTACATGTTCCTAAGACGGAAACAACAAAAAATCTTATTGATAGAAATACAATATCAAAAATGAAGGATGGTGTAAAAATAGTAAATTGTGCTAGGGGTGGTATTGTTAATGAAACAGATTTATACGAAGCGTTGAAATCAGGTAAGGTTTCGTCAGCAGCATTGGATGTTTTTGAAAAAGAACCGCCAGAATCTTCATTAGCGTTATTACAGTTGGATAATGTTGTTGTGACACCACATTTAGGAGCTTCAACTGAAGAAGCACAGGTCAAAATTGCACAGGAAGTTTCACAGATGTTAATTGACTTTTTTATAAATAATGTAATAAGGAATGCAGTTAATTTACCGTCAGTTGACCACGATACTTACTTAAAACTTAAGCCATATATTGAATTGTTAGAAAAATTAGGTAGATTTCAAGGACAGATTATAACTTCTGGAATCAAAGAAATTTATATTCAATATATAGGAGAAATTTTTCAGCAATTGAATACATATATTCTAACCTCTGCTTTTATTAAAGAACTTATGTCGGAAATGGTAGATATTCAACTAAACTATGTTAATGCACAGCTCATAGCAAAAGAGCGTGGTGTTACAATAAAAGAATCAAAAATAAGAGAGGGGAAAGAGTTTAAAGAGTACATAAATATACAGATTACTACAGATCAACAGGTCTATAACATATCTGGTGTTGTGATATCTGAAAACAACTATCGAATAATAGAAGTTAACGGTTTAGAGACAGATATTGAACCCGAAGGTAATATTATAGTGGTGACGAATATTGACCGTCCAGGGATCATAGGTAAAGTAGGAACGTTATTAGGGAACAATAATATAAATATAGCTAGGATGTTTGTTGCAAGAAAGCAAGCAGGTGCTGACGCTATGACATTTATAAATGTTGATGGTGAAGTGAATCCACAAATTATTTCTCAAATTGAAAAGATAGAAGGAATTAAAGCAGTAAAATTTGTTAAATTATGAACAACACAGCTGTAATTAAAATAAAAGGTCTAACAAAGGTTTACAAAAAACATAAATTTTTTGGTGTTAAGAAAGTTGTAGGTGTGCAAGAATTAAATCTTGAAATTTATGAAAATGAAATTTTTGGTTTACTTGGACTAAATGGTTCTGGTAAAACAACCACAATAAAGTTAATTTTAGGACTGTTACATCCTGACAGTGGAGAGATTTATTTTAATAATTTTAAACTTCCGGATTGGAAGTTGAACAAACATATTGGATATTTACCTGAATTAGTAAGTTTTAATAAAAAATTTTCTGCTTATGAGTTGCTAAAGTTTTATGGAGACCTTTCTGGAGGCGTGACTGTTGATAGAATAATTGAAGTGATAAGTTTTGTAGGTTTACAAGACAGTATGCATCGTAAAGTAGGCGAGTACTCAAAAGGGATGTTACAGAGATTAGGGATAGCACAGGCAATCTTACACAATCCTTCAATACTAATTTTTGATGAACCAACTAGTGGTCTTGATCCACTTGGTATAAAAGAAATAAGAGATTTCATTGTTAAATTAAAATCTCAAGGTAAAACGATATTTTTTTCTTCACATCTGATATCTGAACTTGAGAAAGTGTGTGACCGTGTCGCTATTATTCATAAGGGTAAAATTGCACGTGTAGTAGAAAATGTTGAATGGCAAAAAGAAACTCTTGAAGATATTTTTGTAAACTGTGTTTCCTCGTAATGACTTATAATATAGGTTTAAATAGATAAAAACAAAGCAAAGGAGAACGAAAATAATGAACAAAAAAATATGGTTATTCCTTTCAACATTTTGTTTAACTTTTAGCTTTTTAGATAGCGCGGTTGTTGACAAAGTTATAGTGAAGATAAACGATGAGAATATTATGAAATCAGAATTTGATAAACTTTATAATAGTGCTTTGGAACAATATAAACAACTTGCTGACAGGGCACTGACAGATGAAGAAATAACGCAGTTGAAACAACGTGTCTTGGATCAACTTATTGCTGACAAATTGTTATTACAAGAAGCTAGAAAACGTGGGATAAAGGTTACAAAAAGAGAACTTGAAGAGGGTATAAAAACTGTAAAATCTCGTTTCCCAACAGATCAAGCGTTTATGCAAGAATTAAAAAAAGAAAATCTTACTGAAAAACAGTTTCAGAAACGTATTGAGGAACAGCTTATGGTTTTAAAATTAGTTGATGAGATTATAAGAAAAAATGTGAAACAACCAACTGAAAAAGAAGCAAAAGAAGTGTTTGACAGAATCGTAAGAATTATTGATAAGAAAGAAGATATTAAAACCTTGTCACCTGAGGAACAAGAGGAACTAAGATTACTTTCACGTCTTGTAGAACGTTATTTTGATGAACAGGTAAGAGTAAGGCATATTCTCATAAGAGTAGAGCGAAACTATACAGAAAAGCAAAAAGAAGAAGCAAGAAAGAAAATTTTAGAAATAAAAAAGAAATTAGATGATGGAGAAGATTTTGTAACACTAGCACAGAAATTTTCAGAAGATCCTGGTAGCAAAGATAGAGGTGGTGACTTGGGATTTATTGCTCGTGGGGATACAGTGAAAGAGTTTGAGAAGGTTGCATTTTCACTAAAAGAAGGACAGACAAGTGATATAGTTGAGACAGAGTACGGATATCATATAATACGTGTTGTAGAAAAAAAACCTAAACGAAAACCTGATTTTGATCTAATAAAAGAAGATCTTTTACAATATGTTGCACGAAAAAATGCAGAGAAGGCATATGAAGAGTTAGTTGAAGAACTTAAAAAGAAAGCAAAGATACAGTATCTTGAAAAAATAAAATAATTATGTGATGAAATATCGGTTATTAGTAAGTTGTGGAGAACCGTTAGGTGTTAGCTATGAACTTATACTAAAGACAATAAAGGTTGTTAAAGAACAAAAAAAATTTATTCCTATCTATATTGGGAACCAATCCTGGTTAAAACTTTTAGCATCTAAATATAAAATAAAAATCCAACCTTTAGTTGTAAACGAAAAGACTGTTACACAATTTGAATCAGTAACATTACCTGAAAATACTTTTCTTTTTATTGATGTTTCGCCAAAAAAAGGAAAGATAAACTATACTGACAGTTTTTCTGGATTAATTGCGTTACATACTTTGGAAAAATTAACAGGTATAATTAAAAAATTTATTGAATTACAAAAACCAGTAGTTGTTCTTACGATGCCGGTTTCTAAGTGTAATATTATGAAATTTAACTCTAAATTTTTAGGACATACGGAATATTTTGCTGAAAAGTTTAATGTGAAAAAACAAAATATTGCTATGTTAATGGAAGGAATAGATAAGGAAGAAAATTTATACCGTGTGTTAATGTTGACACGGCATATCCCGCTATGTAGTGTTAGTGGTAATTTGAACGTTAAAGAAATATCAAAGCAGGTGACCAATGTGGTTAACTTTGTAGATAAATATGAAAATGTTAAAATAAAAAAAATTCTTTTCTGTAATATTAATCCACATAGTGGCGAACAAGGATATGTCGGATATGAAGAAAGAACTGTGCTATCTAAAAGTGTTGCGTTGATAAGGAGACTTACAAAAAAAGAAGTTGTATTCCCTATTCAAGCATCAGATGCTTTCTATTATGCAAGACGAAGTAAAGAAGTACTTGTAGTAACAACGTATCATGATCAGGCAATGATACCTTTGAAACTCCTTTGTATGTATAACCTTGTTAATGTAACAGTAGGTTTGCCTTTCATAAGAGTATCTCCGGGACATGGGACAGCTTCTGATATTTATCTTAAAGATAAAGCTGATGTTTCTGCAACAAAATTATGCATTCAAAAACTTAGTGAATTCGTTAACAATGTTAGTAATTAAAAACTTAGAAATAACAGAAGTTCAACTTACTGATATTGACGAGATTTATAACATAGAAATAGAAAATTTTAAGTTTCCCTGGAGCAGACACTTTTTTATATTTAATTTACAACTTCCTAACGAACTAAGCAAATTTTATATTGCGAAAATTGAAAATGAAGTTATAGGATATATCATTTGCTGGATCTCTGGTGAAACTGCGCATATACATAATCTTTCTGTGAAGAAATCTTATCAAAATTTAGGAGTTGGGAGTGCGTTGTTAGATTTTTTACTTCACAAGTTAAGAAGCGGAGGTATTACTACAGTTACTCTTGAAGTAGGAGTTAATAACAGTAGCGCTATAAAATTTTATAAGAAATTTGGGTTCAACATAGTTTTAACAAAGTCAAAGTTTTACAACGATGAAGATGCGTTTTTGATGATGAAAGAACTTTAATTCTTTTTAATGTTTAAGAAAAGTGGTATCACAAGGAATGATAGAAGAAAAAATTGTTAATAAAAAAGCTGTTGTTGGAATAATAGGACTAGGTTATGTAGGGTTACCTTTAGCAATTTTGGTTACCAAAAAAGGATTTCAAACTTATGGTTTTGATATTGATAAAAGTAAAATAAAACTTCTTCTTGAAGGAAAAAGTTATATTTCTCACATCCCAGATGAAGAAATTAAAAATGTCACTAGTTTCACTCCAACAAGTAATTTTGCTAAACTTAAAGAGTGTGATATTATAATTATTTGTGTTCCAACACCTACAACCGAAAGTAATGAACCAGATTTAAGTTATGTAATATCTACCTGTGAAACAATTGCTAAATATTTACGAAAATTTCAGTTAGTTGTTTTAGAGTCAACAACTTATCCTACAACTACACGTAATGTTGTAAAACCTATTTTAGAAAAAACAGGATTTAAATGCGGTAAAGATTTTTTCTTAGCATTTTCGCCTGAACGTGAAGATCCTGGAAGAAAAGATTACACGACGGAAACAATACCTAAAATAGTAGGCGGTGTTGACAAAATTTCAGGAAAAATAGCGCATATGTTTTACTCTCAAGTTGTTAAGAAAGCTATATTAGTTTCTTCAGCGGAAGTTGCTGAAGCTACGAAAATGTTAGAAAATACATTTCGTGCTGTAAATATTGCTTTGGTAAATGAGCTTAAGATGCTTTTTGACCGTATGGGGATAGACATTTGGGAAGTAATAAATGCTTCAAAGACGAAACCGTTTGGATTTATGCCATTTTATCCTGGTCCAGGCTGGGGTGGACATTGTATCCCTGTGGATCCATTTTATCTTTCTTATATAGCGAAAAAGTATGATTTCACTACAAAGTTTATAGAACTTGCTGGACAAATAAACATACGAATGCCAGAATATGTTGTGGAAAAAATAATTGAAGTTTTAAACAAACAAAAAAAACCGTTAAACGGTGCAAAAATTTTAGTACTTGGATTGTCATACAAGAAAGATATTGGTGATCCTCGTGAATCACCTTCGTTTAAAATTATAGAATTACTTGAAAAACATGGTGCAAGAGTTGACTACAACGATCCCTATATTCCCAAAACGCCATCAATGAGAAAGTTTAAAATTGTTAAAAAATCTGTAAATTTGTCACCAAATAAAATCAGAAAATATGATTGTATTGTAATAGTTACTGACCATTCAAGTTATGATTACGATATGATAGTAAAAAATGCAAAATTGATAGTGGATACACGAAATGCAGTTCAGAATTATTTAGGTAAGAAATTTTGTAATGTTATGAAAGCATAATTAATTTTTATCTTACTTGTATGGAGGTAGGTTTGAAATGGTAGCAAAACAAAAATTGCCAACAGATGTAAAGATAGGCATAATCGGCGGTAGTGGTGTCTACAACATAGAAGGATTAAGTGACATTTCTGCTCACGAAATACAAACTCCGTTTGGCAAACCTTCTGACAAAATAATAGTTGGTAAACTTCAAGGTAAAAAAGTTGCATTTTTACCTCGTCACGGTAAAGGTCATACAATTTTACCTACGGAAATAAATGTTCATGCTAACATTTATGCAATGAAACTTCTTGGAGTAGAGTTTTTAATAAGTATTTCAGCATGTGGTTCACTCAGGGAAGAAATACATCCACGAGATTTCGTTTTACCTGACCAAATTTATGACAGAACAAAATTTAGGAGACAAACTTTTTTTGGTAATGGTATTGCATGCCATATATCGTTTTCACAGCCATATTGTGAAAATCTACGAAGATTAGTTTATGATTGCTGTAAAGAGTTAGGAGTCAAAGTACATTATGGGGGAACATATGTTTGTATTGAAGGGCCACAATTTTCTACTAAGGCAGAATCTAAGGTTTATCGTCAACTTGGTTTTGATATAATAGGTATGACTGCATTACCAGAAGCGAAACTTGCTCGTGAAGCTGAAATGTGTTATGTCACGATAGCTCTTGTTACCGATTATGATGTATGGAAAGAGGATAAGGAAGTTACTATAGATGAAGTTTTGGAAAATATGAAAGCAAATACACAAAATTGTAAGAAATTGTTGAGTTTAATTATATCAAAAATTGATATAAATAACCGTAATTGTATCTGTAAGGATGCACTAAAGTATGCGATAGTCACTAAAAAAGAATTTATTAATAAAGCTACGTATAAAAAATTGAGATTATTGTTAAAAAAATACTTTGAAGAAGGGAAAAAATGAGTTTACTTATCATAGGTTCAATAGCATTTGATAGTATAAAAACACCGTTCGGTAGAGTAAAAAAAGCAATAGGTGGTTCTGCGGTTTACGCGTCAATAGCAGCGAGTTATTTTGTCAAACCAATAGTCGTAGGTGTTGTGGGTAAAAATTTTAAAAGGGAATATATAAAAATGTTACAAAAACATAATATTGATACTTCATATATACAAGTAACCGAAGGCAAAACTTTTTTCTGGCAAGGATATTATGAGTATGATCTTAATGTTGCACATACGGTTAAAACAGAAGTTAATGTATTTGCAAGATTTAATCCAACTTTATCTCCTGAATTAAAAAATATTAAATTTGTTTTCTTAGGTAATATAAATCCTGAGCTACAGTATAATGTGTATACGCAGATTAACAATCCTGTTTTAGTTGCATGTGATACGATAGACTGTTGGATAGAAAATAAACGCAAAGAGTTAAAGAAAATTCTTAAAGTAGTGGACATACTATTTATTAATGAGTCTGAGATAAGAAAACTTGCTGAAGAATATAATATACTGAAAGCAGCGAAATATGTAAAAAAATTAGGTACAAAAATCGTAGTTGTGAAACGTGGTGAGTACGGAGCTATTTGTTTCTATGGTGACAAAATTTTTTCAACTCCTGCGTATCCACTGGAGAATGTTTATGATCCAACTGGTGCAGGAGATAGTTTTGCCGGCGGTGTAATGGGATATTTAACATTAAGCTTAAGTAATGGAAAAAAATTTTCTGAGAAATTATTACGTCAAGCGGTCATATATGGCACTGCGACTGCATCATTCTGCGTAGAAGATTTTAGTATTAACAAAATTTATAACATTAGTTACTCTGATATCATCAGACGATATAACGAGATAAAACGATTAATTACTTTCTAATTTACATAAAAATGAAAAGGATTCGTACAATACCAGTCAAAGTTGGTAACTTAATTATCGGAGGTGGTAATCCTATAGTTGTTCAAACGATGACTAAAACTTTGACTACAAATATTGAAGATACGGTTCAGCAAATAAAGCAGATTGAACAAGTTGGTGGTAAACTTGTACGTTTAGCAGTACCTGATAGTGCATCGGCTGATGCAATAAAGGTAATAAAATCTAAGGTTAAAATACCGTTGGTTGCAGATGTACATTTTAATTATAAACTTGCGATACAATGTATTAAAAATGGTATTGACAAAGTAAGAATAAATCCTGCAAATATTGGTTCTTTAGATAGAGTAGTAGAGATTATAAAGGCAGCTAAGGATTACGATGTTGCAGTACGTATCGGGCTTAACGCAGGTTCGTATAAAAGACGAGTTAAAAATATAAAATCACTAATAATCGCACAGGCAGAAAAGTTTGTTGATATATTTGAAAAATACAGATTTAAAAAACTTGTGATATCAGCAAAAACTGCAGATGTTAGTTCTACTGTTGAGATTTATCAAACATTAGCTAAAAGATACAAATATCCTTTACATTTAGGTATAACAGAGGCTGGACCTTTGCTTGAAGGTAGTATAAAGTCAGCTTTGGGCATAGGTATATTGTTGTGGAACGGTATCGGTGACACAATAAGAGTATCTTTATCTTCTTCTCCAGTTGACGAAGTTAAAGTTGGATATACAATATTGCAATCGTTAGGACTTGCACGTTATGGTGTAGATTTAATTTCTTGTCCAACCTGTGGCAGATGCAAAGTTGATTTATTATCCATAATTACGAAGTTTCAAGAAGAACTGAGAAGGAAGAAGTTAGAATATAAAAATCTAAAAGTAGCAATAATGGGTTGTGAAGTTAACGGTCCTGGTGAAGCAAGTTCAGCAGATGTTGGTATTGCGTTAGGTAAAAATTCAGGCGTCTTATTTGTAAAAGGTAAAATTCTGAAAAAAGTTAGTATTGAAGATTGTGTTGATGAACTCATTGAACAGATGTATAAACTTTAGAATTGGAAATATTAACTAATTTTTCTTTTTGGTGAGAAGATAAACTATAGAGGCTACTAAGAATATCCCTATAAGTTCTGAGATTATAGTAATCTCTTCTGGTACAAAATGCAGAATCTTACCACAGTCTGAACAATAAAATTTTGTTGAAGACAACCTTGAAATTTTACTATGTTTACAATATAACTGTTTAGACTCTCCAATGTATCCGTAATAATCTTTATCTTTTCTATAAAATGTTTTACCAAGTAAATGTTTTATTGTGATATTTATCAAATTTTGATAAGTTTTAAATTTATATATTAGAGATTTAAGAAAAACATCAACTGTGGAATATTGTTTTTGCATTTTTATCTCCTCTTACAAACAGTTAAGTATTTAGCATAATACAACTGCCATATACAACTTTTAAATTGTTTTTTCTACAATAATCTATAACTTCTTCATTTTCTGCTCCAGGCTGTAGCCAGATATATTGTATTCCTATCTCTTTACATTGTTTGACAATTTCTAAAGAAACCTGTGGCGGAGTTACTATATTAACAACTTCAGGTTTCTCAGGCAGTTCCGACAGAGATGGATAACACATCACTCCATCTATTTCCTTCATTGTAGGATTTATAGGGTATACTTTGTAACCTTTAGCAGTAAGTTTTCTGAAGATTTTATATGCAACTTTTTGTTCGTTCCTAAACGAACCTATGACAGCAAAAATTTTTTTTGAAATAATTTCTTTAATTAATTTATTTTCAGACATAGATTATTCTGTATTTAACTGTTGTTCTAAAAAATGGATTGTATATTTTAATACTGACATTAAATCCGCTGCAGCATCTTTAATTTTGCATTCTGCAGCGAACGGATGACCACCACCTGAAATTTTTGTTTTGTCATTTAATTGTGAATTTAACTGTTCAGCAAGCGATGATGCTAGATGTCCGAGGTGAATCTTATTAGTATTACCACGAAGAGATACATGTATACTGTTGTTAGGTTCTGAGTTAAACATAATAATTACAGATTCCGAATTGTCAGATAGCTGATATAATTTTTTTGAACCTACCATAGGCATAAGTTTTACGTCTTTGCCAAAGAAAAAGAATATTTTTATACCTTTGTAATACTTCACTAACATTGTGTTAGTATCAAATAAATTTTCAGTTTTATCCCAGTCATTTAAAAAATATTTATAGATAATATGTACAACTTCCTTATTATTTAACAGATCAATAAATTCATCTACTGTATTAATTTTTGGTAGTGGAAATTCTTGAATAAAAGTTTCAAAACATAATTTTGGCTGGTCAATGTATTTCAGTCTTTCATCGTAAGAATTATAAAAGTATTGGAAACCGCCACCGGTAACCCCAAAGAAAAGTTCAGAAATTTGGTTAAGCAGACATGTTTGATTAGGATTCTTTATATCAAACATTGTTGGTCTTAAGTTTATCCTTTTCTGCAAAAGCCAATTATATTGTTCTCTTACTCGTTCATTAAAAAAAATTTGTGAAAATTCAGGTATATCATCATATAATGGGTCTACCGCCCAGTCACATTTCATTCCAACAAGACAAATAAAATCGTCATATGGAGTTGTTGCATCAAACAAACTTGCAAGTATGTGTACTAAAAAACTACCTGAAGTACGGACATACTTTGGTATCGCAGGGTTGTAAACTATAATTTTATCAAATTGATTTCCTATCTTAGGATGATGATCTATTACAACAACATGTTCAATTAGATCTATAAAACTATTGTAAGTTTCGATAGTACCTTTATCAATGATAAACAATGCTTTTGGCGTATATATATCCTTGATGTTCTCAACTTCTTCTCGTGATAATTGAAAGGTGTATGGGAAAAATAGATGATTATTAATTTCTAGTTTATCTGTTAAACGTTTAAAAATGATTCCTGAAGTTACGCCGTCAGGATCATCGTGGCAAAATGTAACAATCTTTTTACCTTTAAGTTTAGGTAATAAATTATAAATTTGTTGTAATCCAGTATTTGTTTCTAATTGCTTATTTATGAAATCTTTGTATGTTTTATTCATTTTTACTTTCCTTTATTTTAATAATATTTTCCCTTATTAAGTAACCGGTTGTAAGTCAAGTAGAACAACTCTTAGTTCATTCTTTTTTTGTGGATCCAGTTCAATCTCACCAACAATATTAAAAACCATAAAGTTTTTCAAGATATTAGTTAAATCAGCTTGATCCATATCCCAACAGATAGAATTAATAACAGTTTTTTGTTCGTTTCTTAAAGGCGCAAAAGTAATTGTGGCAGCTGAATTTTCCCTACCTATATATTTCCAGTCTACAATCTTAAGGTTTTTAATCAAAAAAATTGGATATGGGTTTTCATAACCACATGGTTCTAATAAATCAAAAGATCTGTAAAGTTCAAAATTAATTTCTTCCGGAATTATCTCTGTATCAATTTCAAGAACAGGAGGTGTTATAACTAGTTCTTTTTCCACAACCTTAAGTTGTTTTCTAAATTCCGGAATTTTATCCTTATTTATCGTAAGTCCGCAGGCGTTTTCATGCCCTCCAAATTTCTCAAATAAATGTTCACACTTTTTTAATAATTCATAAATATTTGTTCCTTTAGGTGATCTTGCGGTACCAGTAGCAGTACCATTGTCAGTTATTAAAAGAATAACAGGACGGTTAAACTCGCGCAACATATTGTTTGCTATGACACCAGTTACACCATGTTCAACATTTTCAGCAACAACTAATAAAATGATATCTTCTTTCAAATTACATTGTTGTTCAACAAGACTGTAAAATACTGAAAGATTAGTATTTTGTAATGCTTTTCTTCTGTTATTAATTTCAATAAGTTTTCTAAAGTAATCCTCAGCTTCAGTTTTATCTTCAGCAAGCAAAAAGTTTATTGCTAACGAAACTTCCTGCATTCTTCCAGCAGAGTTAAGCAAAGGAATAATATACCATGATATATCTTCGCTTGTAAAGTTTGAAGAATTTATCATTTGTTTTAAATAATCAATAATGATCTTAAAACACACTTCTTTAGAAGAAACCATATTTTCTATACCTTTTTTGACAATAATTCTATTATCCTCTATTAATGGTACAAGGTCAGAAATTGTACCTAAACATACATACGGTAGGCAGTTTTCAATAAATAATCTTAATCTTGGGTTAGATATAAAGTAGAGATAATAAAAAAGTTCAATTGTTGCTAAAACATCATCCATAGCACGATGACTCGGTTGGTTTTTAAAAATAAAATCTTCCGAAAGTGCTGAAAGCGAATGTGAACCAACAGGATAATACTCACGAGATAGTTTTAAAGTATCAATTACTTGAGATATATCTATCGTTGGATATCCTAATTTTTTAAGTTGTAAATTGATAAACGATAGGTCAAAATCAGCATTGTGAACAACCAGTGTTGTTCCTTTTATAAATTCAAATAACTGAGGTATTATGTTATCTATCGTTGGTGCATCTTTAACCATCTCGTTTGTAATACCATGTATACGGACAACTTCTTGAGGTATTGTATTGTGTGGTTTAACAAGTGTGTGGAAAGTTTCTTGTGGTAAAAAATTTCTAATTTTAACAGCTGCAATTTCACAGATTTCATCAGCATAGCATGAAAGTCCCGTAGTCTCAATGTCTAACACTACAAAATCTTTGTTATAGTAATTTTTGATATACGACATAACAAGTGCTGTGACAAGCTTAAATGCTACACCAACACCTGCAAGGTCTTTAAATCCAGTATATTCAGGTAAATATGGGTTAATTACAGGAACATTCAATTCAACAAATTTATCTTTAGTAAGAATATCAGGTTCGTGATGGTCTGTAATAACAACATCAATTTCATTATCTTTTAGATATTTAACTTCTTCATAAGCAGTAATACCACAATCTACCGTAATAACTAGTTTTACCTTATCAATATACTTCTTAAGAACATCAAGATGTAAACCATAACCTTCACTTTGTGGTATATACCATTCAACATTAGCTCCTAAGATTTTCAAAGTTTTTACCAAGAGGCACACCGATGTAATACCATCAACATCTCTGTCGCCCCAGATAAGGATGTTGTTTTTTCCCTCTATATGTCTTTTGATAATCTCTACCGCATTTGCCATATCTGGGAAAAGAAATGGATTTTGAATGTAAATTATGTCGTTAGTTATAAACCGTTTTATTTTCTCTTCGGTATCGTATCCGCGATTGACAAGTATTTTTATTAATGTGGTCGGGAACTTAAATATTTGTGCCAGCTGCTGTATGTCTACATTAGAAGGGCTGTCTCGCAATTTCCATCTATAAGGTATCTTCGGGCTCATAGAATTTTATGATATCTCTTCATATACTAAATTAATTTGTTTTCCTAATTTTTGTTCAGTTATGCTAAAGGAGGATAAAATTAAATTTTTTGCTTTTTCAAATTTAGTCTTATCGTTATAATATATGTAGACAATCGGTTCACCTGTATGAACATAATCACCAAGTTTTTTTACTATACGCAAACCTACCGAATGGTCAATTCTGTCAGTAATTTTCTCGCGGCCAGCACCAAGTATACAGCAAGCGAAACCTATTGCTTTGGTGTCAATATGTGAAACAAAACCAGAAATTGTTGAAGTAACCGGTTCACAATATTGAGCCTGTGGTAAGAGTTCAGGATTATCAACAATTTTAGGATTACCTTTTTGTACTTCAATTAATTTTTTAAACTTTTCTAAACCTTTACCTGATGTAAGGTTTGATATTATTCTATTTTTTGCGGTATCAAAATTTTTTTCAACACCAGCAAGGATTAACATTTTTGCAGATTCGTATATTACAAGTTCTGTTATGTCTTTAGGTCCTTCATTTTTTAGTATCTTTATTGCTTGATAAACTTCAAGTGCATTACCAATATATTCACCAAGGGGTTGGTTCATATCAGTTATAAGTGCTAACATTTTTTTACCACAGTCTTTCCCTATTTTGACCATAGTTTTTGCAAGAGATACAGCATCGTTATAGTTCTCCATAAACGCACCGTTGCCAGTTTTCACATCTAACAATAATGCATCAGTACCTTCAGCAAGCTTCTTGCTCATTATAGAAGCCGCAATTAACGGTATAGAATCAACAGTAGCAGTTGTATCTCGTAAAGCATATATTTTTTTATCTGCAGGGACTAAATCATCAGTTTGTCCTGCTATAACTACACCAATATTGTCAAGTTGTTCAAAAAATTCTTTATCACTAAGATTTACAGTAAAGCCTGGAATTGATTCTAGCTTATCTAAGGTACCTCCGGTATGTCCAAGGCCACGGCCTGAAATCATAGGCACTGCTACATCGCAACTTGCAACTAACGGTGCTAACGATAATGATACACCATCTCCTACACCACCAGTTGAATGTTTGTCAACCTTAGGTTTGCTAATGTGTGAGAGATCAAAAATTTTACCTGATTGTGTCATGCTTAATGTAAATTGTGCAAGTTCATCATCAGTCATACCGTTAAAATATATAGCCATAAGTAATGCTGACATTTGATAGTCTGGTATGATACCGTTGACATAACCTGAGACGATAAATTTTATTTCTTCGTTAGTTAACGGTTGGTTGTTACGTTTTTTTATAATTATATCATACATTCTCATATTTTTGGTGGGCTATTAACATATAAATTACAGCTTAATATTTCAATATTTAACTTATCATTGCAAAAAATGATAAATTTTTATATGTAACTTTATAATAAATTTGTATTCTAAAAAATTTAACTGGAGTGAATATATGAAAGATGCAATAATAAATGCGCTTCAAGAAAGTATACTGGCTAAACAAAAGTACCTAGGCGATACTGAACAGCTGAAACTTTTAGAAGAAATAGTAAAAAAAATAATCAAGGCGTATAAAAAAGGGAACAAAGTTATAATTTTTGGCAATGGTGGTTCAGCAGCTGATGCACAACATATGGCAGCAGAGTTAGTCGGTAGATTTAAAAAAGAAAGGAAAGCGTTAGATGCTGTAGTGTTAACTACGAACACCTCAATACTTACAGCATTAAGTAATGATTACTCATATGACATTACATTTAGTAGACAATTAGAGGCATGTGCAAAGAAAGGTGATGTAGTATTTGGTATATCTACAAGTGGTAACGCAATAAATGTGATAAAAGCTATGGAGGTAGCAGAAAAAATAGGTTGTGTAAGAATAGGACTTACAGGTAAAACTGGTGGTAAACTAAAAGAAGTGGTTGACTATTGTATACGTGTTCCTTCTGATGAAACTCCCAGAATACAGGAGTTGCATATAACTATCATACATATAATCTGTGAGCTTGTTGAAAAACATTTATGTAGTTAGTTATGATTATTTCACTTGCTAAACTGAAAAAAATAGTAGAGAGACTAAAGAAACAAAACAAGATAATTGTGTTTACTAACGGATGTTTTGATATAATTCATAAAGGCCATATTAAACTGTTAAAAAAGGCGAGAAGTTTAGGAGACGTTTTAGTTGTTGGTTTAAATACCGATGCTTCAGTAAAAAAACTTAAAGGTAAAAGTCGTCCTGTTAACTCAGAACTAGACCGTGCAGAATTACTTAATAGTATAAGATTTGTTGATTATGTCGTTTTTTTTAATGAGTTAACACCGTATAAGCTAATTACAGAACTGAAACCACATATTGTTGTTAAAGGTGGTGATTATAAAAAGAAAGAAATTGTTGGTTGGGGTATAGTACCAAAAGTGGTAAGAGTAAAACTTGTTAAAGGAAGGTCAACAACTAATCTTATTAGGAAAATACAAAAACTTTGAAAAAAGAAATTCTAAGAATATTAGATGCTAATCTAAACAGAATAACAGAAGGATTACGAGTGATAGAAGATACATTGCGTTTTGTTTTTAATGAAGATAAAATTTACAAACAACTTCGTCAAATTAGACACAAGATAGTAAGGATTTTTATAGAATTTTATCCTACAATGATATTTGGACGTAGCAGTGACTCTGACCCGGGTAGAACTGCTAAAGAGAAAAAATATAAAAATATTAATGAAATTGTAGTATCAAACTTTCATCGTGTAACTGAATCATTAAGAGTATTAGAAGAAATTGCAAAGTTACAATGTGTAAAGAAGGTAGCGGAAGTTAAAAACTTGAGGTATAAAGTATACGAAATTGAAAAAGAAGTTGTAAAAAAATTTTTGAAGTGAGAATAAAAGGATTATACTGTATTTTACCCGAATTAAATAGCATACTTGAATACACAGATTTTGTAAAAAAACTTGTAAAGTTTCGTCCTAATCTAATACAATTAAGGATAAAACAGAAATCAGACAGATTTTTTTATGATTTAGCTAAAAAAATAAAAGATATCCTGAAAAATAAGGATATACTATTTATAATAGACGATAGAATAGACATAGCAATTAGTATAAATGCCGACGGTGTACATCTTGGCCAAGATGATATCTCACCACTTGTTGCTCGCAAAATTGCCAAATCCTGTGGACTTAAAAATTTTATAATAGGGTTTTCAACACATTCTTATGAACAAGCAAAAAAAGCGTTGAAACTGCCAGTTGATTATATTTCAATTGGTCCTATATTTGAAACTTTGTCAAAGCCAGAATATGAACCTGTTGGCGTTGAGACGTTACATAGGGTAAAACTTTTAGCATATAAAAACAAAGTCCCGGTAGTCGCCATAGGAGGTATTAACCAAAATAATGTTGACGATATTAAAAGAAATGGTGCTGATGCTGTTGCTGTGATTTCTGCAATATCACAACTTGATCCAATCGTCATAAAAAAAATTAAATCTCTATATGACTAGCCACTCTACTAAAAAGGTTTCTTTTCACATTTTTGTATCACTATATTTTTATTTAATCTTGATAAAAATTTTTTTAAGTGCTTATTTTAAAATAATATTTCATCAGTTTAATTGGCAAATATATGTTGAATATTCAAAAAAAATTGTAGACCTTGTAAGAAAATTTGGTACAAAAGTTTATATAGAAGGTGAGCAAATATTAGCCACAATTAATCGTCCAGTTGTTATCATATCCAACCACATGAGCAGCTTAGAAACGTTTATCTTCGGATATATATTTGGTAGATTTTTTAGTATAAGTTTTATTGCCAAAAAAAGTCTGATATTCTATCCATTTTTTGGAAGGATATTAAGGTTTTTAAATCCTATTGTTGTAAGCAGAAAAGATCCTAAAAAAGACTATGACATAGTAAAAACACAGGCGGAGAAATTGATAAAAAATGGAGTCTCAATAATTATTTTTCCACAAGCTACACGAAGTTATTATATTGATGTAGACAAATTTAGTTCACTTGGGGTTAAACTTGCAAAAAAATTTCAACTAGACATACTGCCTGTATGTGTGAAAACAGATTTCTTAAAAATTGGTAGAGTTTGGAAAGAATTTGGCAAAGTACAACCTGAGAATGACGTGTTCATAAAAATTTTCTCTCCAATACCATATTATAGTATAAACAAAACAACAAATAAAGAAATAGCATTACTTTTCAGACGAACACTTAGTAGTTTGAATTAATTCTATTCTGCTATTAGAAAAAGAGATTATCCGCTTCGGTTGAATTATTGTATTAATTTTATTATATCAATATTTTAAATATAACCATCAGTATAGAATACTAAAATGACCATAATAGATGCTTTAAAAGCCAAAGATAGTACTTTTTTAAGCTTGGTTAAAAAAATATCAACGGAAGAAAAAGTTGAATTAACCAGTTTGATTGATGACATAATTAAAGGTAGGACTGTAGTATTGTGGAATATAAAGTCAAAGGTCAAACCTTCTGCTGTAGGTAGGAATTTAAGAACAAAAGTTAATGCTAACATCGGTACCTCGCCAGATCTTGTAGATATTAAGTTAGAACTTAAAAAACTCAATGCTGCAGTTAGTGCTAAAACTGATACTGTGATGGACCTTTCTACCGGAGGGGATATAGATTTTATTAGGAAAAAGATCTTAGAAAATTCGCCTGTGCCAGTTGGGACTGTACCGATCTACCAGGTTGTTTGTGAAACATTGAAAAAAGGTAGAAAAGTAAAAGATATCACAAAAGAGCAAATTTTTGAAGTTATTGAAAAACATGCAGAGGATGGGATTGATTTTATAACCGTTCATTGTGGTGTTACCAAAAAAAATCTGGAGATACTAAGAAAAAATAGACGTGTATGCGGTATTGTAAGTCGAGGTGGCGCATTTTTAGCTGAATGGATAATTAAAAACAATAAAGAAAATCCATTATATGAGGATTTTGATGAACTACTTAAAATTGCAAAAAAGTACAATCTTACATTAAGTTTAGGTGATGGATTAAGACCAGGAGCTCTAGCTGACGCCAATGATAAGGCACAAATTGCAGAACTTAAAACTTTAGCTGAACTTTCAAAAATTGCAAACAAAGAAGGTGTACAAGTAATGATTGAAGGTCCTGGCCATATGCCAATGGATACTATTGAAGCACATGTAAAATTAGAAAAAAAACTTACTGGTGGTAAACCGTTTTATCTCTTAGGACCGTTAGTAACAGACATAGCAGCGGGATACGACCATATAAATTCAGCTATAGGTGCAGCGATAGCAGCGATGGCTGGTGCTGACCTGATATGCTATGTTACACCTGCTGAACATTTAAGGTTACCTACACCACAGGATGTCTACGAAGGTGTGATAGCAGCACGTATCGCAGCACATGCTGCTGATATCGTGAAAAGAAAAAAATACAATGTTGTTGATATAGATCTTGCGATGTCAAAATCAAGGAAGGCACTTAACTGGCGTTTGCAACAAAAGTATGCTATTGATCCTATAAAGTTTCAACTGGAACATAAAAAAATAGAAAGCAAAACAAAAAAAGTATGTTCAATGTGTGGTCCTTACTGTGCAATGCGAGAATCTACAAAAATAGGAATTTAAATTTGTGTTTTCTTATGAAGCATAGAATAAAAATAAAAGTGCCAGCAACAACTGCAAATTTAGGTCCAGGGTTTGACTGTTTAGGTGCAGCTTTATCTTTGTATAACGAGTTTGAAGTAAAAGTTTTACCAACAGTGGGTAAAAAAATCAATGTTTTTGTTGAAGGGATAGATGCTGATTATATTCCTAAAGATGAAAAAAACCATTTTTATCATGCAATGAAAAAAATTTTTCAAAAAGTTGGAACTACAATACCTTCATTAGAAATCAGCATCAAAAACAACATTCCGTTACAACGCGGACTTGGCTCGTCAGCTACAGCATATGTTGCGGGTGTAGTTGCAGGCAATATTTTATGTGGCGAGCCGTTGTCTGAATATGAACTTATTAACATAGCAGCTGAACTTGAAGGACATCCTGACAATGTAGTTCCTTGTATGTTTGGCGGCTTGTGTGTAACAACTTTAGTTGATGGTGAAGTGAAGTTTGTTAAACTTAATCCACCAAAAGATTTAGCTGTTTTAATAATAATTCCTGAAGAAAAAATTGCTACGGAGAAAGCAAGGAAAGTACTTCCTGAAAAAGTAAGTTTTGTAGATGCAGTAAAAAATGTTTCAAACGTATCGTTATTAGTAGCTGTCATTGTTTCTAAAAAATATGAGTTTTTAAAATTTGCAACAGTAGATTTTTTACACCAGCCATATAGAAAAAAACTTATGCCATGGATTGATAATGTATTCAATACTTGTTTAGAAAACAAAGCATTATGTTGTATGTTAAGCGGCTCAGGTTCTGCAATTATTGCGCTTTACAAAAAAACACAGTTAGAGGAGGATTTTAAAGAAAAAATTTGGATGAGATTAAGAAAGTTTGTTAACTGTAAAGTTGAAATTTTGTTTTTTGTCAACCAAGGTGTAATAGTTAAAACTTAACAACTATGAAAAAATTGAGAAATAGAAGTAAAGTAAAAGAAAATGCTGCAAATTATGTAGTACCAACAGAAGTTGGTACGATGGCAAGGAAGATATATTTGATTGATTCATTCCAGCTTAATAAAGAATTTTCTGTAAATGAGATAAAAAATAGTATAATATATGGTGATGCTTTTGAAATATTAAAAAGAATTAAAGATGAAACATTTGATATGGTGTTCATAGATCCGCCTTATTTTTTACAACTGTCAGGTAAAGAATTAAGAAGGTGGAAAGTTAAAACAAAAGTTGATGGTGTGAACGATCAATGGGATAAATTTTCTTCGTTTGAAGAATACGACAACTTTATTAAAAGATTACTTTTTGAAACTAAACGTGTAATGAAACCAAACGCTACTTTATGGATAATTTCCACATACCATAGTATTTTTAGGATAGGTAAAATTTTACAAGATTTAGGTTATTGGATACTAAACGATGTTATCTGGTTGAAGACAAATCCTATGCCAAACTGGTTAGGAGTAAGATTTACGAATGCTACTGAAACACTTATTTGGGCAGTGAAAGATAAGAATGTTAAGAAGTATACATTTAACAGAAACTATGCAAAAATCTTTGGTTTCGGAAGTACGGGAACAAATGTTTGGGTGTTACCTATTTGCAGTGGTAAAGAAAGACTTAAAGACGAACATGGCAAGAAATGTCATTCTACACAGAAACCTATAGAACTGTTGAGAAGAGTAATACTTACTTCTACTAAAGAAAACGACCTTATTTTAGACCCGATGGCAGGTGTTGGTACAACAGGGTATGTAGCTTATTTTCTTGGTAGAAATTTTACTATGATAGAAAAAAATTTTGAATATGTAAAATGTACCCTAAGACGTTTTGAGAAAAAATTAAACTTTGACAATTTGATAACTAAAAAGGAAGAAAAACAACTAAACTTTTTGAATATATGATATCTTATCAAGAATTTATAAAAATATTAAATAAGCATGTCATATTACAACAGAAGGTAGATTTGCTGGAAACACTTGCTGAAAATCCTGAAAGGTTTATAGGACTGTTTAGACCTACGAAACCCTTAGGGAAAATTTTACAGCACATTTTGCAAGCAAATGAGATCAAGTTTGGGGATGCTATAGAGGAAATATTAGAACTTATTATTAAAAGGTTAGATTATGTTATATTAGAAAAAAGTATTAGGGCTAAAGACAAAAAAATGACACTTAAGTTTGACCAGTGTTTTAAAAAGAATAGTTTATTCTATTTGATAGAACAAAAGTTAAGAGATGACCATGACTCTTCTAAAAAGCGTGGACAGATAGAAAATTTTGAACAAAAAATAGATTATTTGTATAAAGTCTATGGTAAAAATCTCATAGCAATCTTTTACTTTATAGATCCTGAGTTAGCAAAAAATAAGAATTATTATGAAAGCGAGATAAATAAGTTGAAAGAATTTTATGGAATAAATATTTATTTGTTTTATGGTAAGGAATTATTTTCTTTTTTAGGAATACCCGAATTTTGGGATAAGATGTTAAAATGGCTGAAGAATTGGAAGGATAGTTTACCAGAGTTACCAGAAGTTAATTTTGACAAGAATCCAGAAGAAAGTTTTGAAGAGATAAAGGAGTTAGAACTGAGGTACTGGCGAAAAATATTAGATAATGAGAAATTGTGGACCGAGGGTATTATTAAAGTAATTTTTCCTACAGGAAAAACACTGAAATTATTAAGTAAATCTTTCTCTGAACTAAATTTACCTGCTTATAAAAAAATTGCAGGTATGCTCAAAGATAAATTAGAAAAATATTTTTGAAAGGTTAAAAATTATGAATCTGATAAGTGTGCGGGATTTAACAAGAGAACAAATAAAAGAGATATACAGCTTAGTACCAAAATATACTGAAACTAAACTAATTCTACAGTTAGCAAACAGGTACATAGGTTTAATTTTTGAGAAACCGTCAACGAGGACTCGTATATCTTTTGAAGTTGGGATTTACCAACTTGGCGGTGTACCTATTGAACTAAGTGATAAACAACTTCAGATTTCCCGTGGAGAAACAATCAAAGATACTGCTAATATGCTTAATTGTTACTTAGATGGACTAATACTTCGTGTGAACAAACATGATACAATTTTAGAATTTGCGAAATATCTTAAAATACCAATTATTAACGCGTTAAGTGATAAAGAACATCCATGTCAAGTTATATCTGATATTTACACTATACTTCAATATAAAAAAATTTCGTTGGACGATCTCGCGAAGATAAAATTTGTGTATATTGGTGACGCAAACAATGTATGTATGTCACTAATTTATATATCTGACATCCTTGGTATGAATTCAACTTTTATTATTCCAAAAAAATATCAACCTAAATCTCTGCAAGTTAACAACAAGAATGTTATAATAACTGATGAAATAACTGCAGTTAAAGGTGCAGATGTAATATATACAGACGTATGGATATCAATGGGTCAAGAAAAAGAACAGAAAAAAAGAATAAAAATTTTTAAACCATACCAGGTTAATTCTAAACTTTTAAATTTAGCAAAGCCTGACTGTATAGTTATGCATTGTTTACCAGCTAACCGCGGGATGGAAATCACTGACGATGTCTTGGATGGAAAAAATTCTATTGTTATAAAACAAGCAGAAAATAGGTTATATGTACAAAAGGCGCTCTTAGTATATTTATTTTCTCACTAATTATTTCTGTTATAGCAGAAGGAGGATAATAAACATGGAGCAGGAGAAAAAACCTCAGGAAATTCAGATAGAGATTGATGATATCACCGCGCAAGGTGTTTACTCAAACTTAGCGATAATAAGTCATTCACCGGACGAGTTTGTTTTAGATTTTATATTTATTCAACCACAAATGCCTAAGGCAAAAGTTCGTGCAAGGGTTATTACATCACCACAACATATAAAACGATTTCTTACCGCGTTACAGGATAATATAAGAAAATATGAAGAAAAATTTGGTGAGATAAAAGCAGAACCAAGGTTGGAACTTCCAAAGTTTGTACATTAGTAATTCAAATGGTAAAAGTTTCAGTCATTACAACAGGTACAGAATTATTAAAAGAAAAACCTAATACCAACCTTTTTTATATTACAAAAAAAATTTCAACACTTGGTTTAAAAGTTGATTTCTGTTCTATTACAGTTGACGATCCAACTGTTCTTAATACAGTGTTCAATTTTCACTTTGAAACTTCAGATATTGTTTTACTTACTGGCGGTATCGGGCCAACCTTAGACGATGTTACCGTAGAAACAATTGCTAAAATTTTAAATAAAAAACAAGTTTTTGTTCGCGAAGTGTATGAAAATATCGTGAGATATTTTATAAACAAAAATCAAGAAATGCCACCTTTTGCAGAACGTCAAGCTTATGTAATAGAAGGTGCTGAAGTTTTACCTAACAAAATTGGTCATGCACCAGGACAAAAAATCGTTGTAAAAAAAGATAAATCACAAAAAATAATATTTATCTTACCAGGACCACCACGAGAATTACAGCCAATGTTTGACGAATATGTTTTTCCACAACTTCAGAGGTTCCAGATAAAAGTTACAAAAGAAGCTGTTTTACATATATGTAATGTGCCTGAATCTAAAGTGCAAGAAATAATAAAACCAGTAGTTGATATTGAAAGTAAATATACTTCAGATGTAGAGTTTTCTATATTGTCACATTTAAACATCGTTGATATTCACATAACAGTTTCAGGCGATGATGAACTTAAAGTTGATGAAGAACTTACTTTGATAAAGAAAGAGATTTACGATTGTTTCAAAAATTCAGGATACGAAAATACAATTTTTGCTGAAGGAAGACAAGTTATAGAATATGTTGTTGGTATGATGTTGGGCAAACAGAGAAAAACATTAGCAGTTGCAGAATCTTGCACAGGCGGACTTTTAGCGAACAGAATCACTAATATCCCAGGAAGCTCATTTTATTTTTTAGGTGGTGTGGTCGCATATTCTAATACTCTTAAAGCAAAACTTTTAGGTGTTAAAAAGGAAACTTTAGATACTTACGGTGCAGTATCAGAACAAACAGTGAAAGAGATGTGCCTCGGAGTTAAAAATTTAACAGGTGCTGATTATTGTATTTCAATTTCAGGCATAGCTGGACCCGCAGGTGGTAGTAAGGAAAAACCTGTAGGTACTGTTTGGATTTGTATTTTTGATGGTAAAGAGTTTGAAACAAAATGTTTCAGATTTCTTGGTACAAGACTAGAAGTTAAAGAACAAGCTGTAAACACTGCGCTTGATATGCTAAGGCTACGTTTGGGTGGTAGGAAATGATGATGCGTGTATGTGTGAATGCGTAGATGCGTGGATGTGAAAATGTGAGGATATGTTGATGTGTGGATACGAGGATGTGTAGATGCGTTAATGTGTGAACGTTTTAGTGTGTAGAGATAAGGAGTGTTAAAGTAAAACATAATCACATCTACACATTCACGCATCTACGCATATACACATTATCACATTTACGCATCCACTGAAATGAGAACATTTATAGCAGTAGAGCTTGAGAAAAATATTTTAGATACTATAGGCGATTTTATTTTTAAGACCTATCGCGAGATAGATAGCAACAAAATCTCCTGGGTAAAAAAAGAAAACTTGCATATCACACTAAAGTTTTTAGGCGAGATTAACGAAAAACAAGTTGAGGTCGTGAAATCCGTTCTGGACAGTGTAGTAAAAAATATAAAAGAATTCAAAATTATTATTGAAGGCATAGGCGTATTTCCTAAGATAGACTTTCCTCGTGTTCTATGGTTGGGGATAAAAGATGGTGCTCAAAAAATTAGCGAACTTGCAAACTTTATTGATAATGAACTTTCAAATAAAGGTTTTGCCAAAGAACAGAAAGAGTTTGTTGCACATCTTACCATTGCAAGGATAAAACAGGTAAGGCGTCTTAGCGAAATAGTTAATTATGTTGAAAAATATAAGAATCAACATTTTGGCAGCAGTAAGGTCAACAGTATAACATTTTTTCAAAGCATCCTTAAACCTGAAGGTCCCGAATATAAACCTATAGTTAAAATTTTTCTTAAACACTTGACTTTTTAAATTTACTTTTGATATTATAAACAAAAATAAATTACTATAATAACATAATTGTTCTTTAATTTCTCATATATACTGCCGAGGGTTTATTAAAATAAAGTCACATCTAATTTTAGGTAAACTTAATTTAAGGATAAATTGATTTAATTTTATGATTTTGTATCTCGTCTTAAATTAGGAATACCTGAAATTATGTTTTAATAAATCTCGTCAGCGATCTGGTATTACAATAATTTTAACCTTATAGTTTGAAATTATAACAATTATCCATTCTTGTACTAAAAGAAATCATTTGTATTGTTATAAACTGCATTTTTAAACACTGTACCTGGCAAGATTAAACACTCGGAGGACTAAAATTTGTGCATCAGAAAGGAGGTGAGTAATTTTTTGATGCGTTAGTTTTCTGAAGTGGAAGAGGTATACTATAAAAAGTTTTATGAAAGGAGTTTATACAATGAAAAAGATAAGTATACTTTTGATATGTATATCATTAGCAGCAGTATGTTATGCAGTTGATAAAGGTAGTTTAGCATTAGGATGGGAAGCAGGGCACCCAGTAGTTCGTTATTGGTTGCAACCAGAGATGGCATTAGAAGTTGGTGCTAATTTTTCTATGACGTCAGTATCTGGTGGTGCACCAACTGATACTGGGATAGCACTTTCTGCTAAAGGATTAAAAGTTTTGAAATCGGTAGGTAGTTTAAATATAAGTGCAGGTGTTGGTTTAGAAATAACTTCACGTTCTAATGCATATAATCAGCAGGATAGGAATATTTCAGCTTTTGGTCTTGGAGTTTTGTTAGATTTTGAATATTTTGTTAAAGCGGTACCAAATGTGAGTTTAGGTGCAATGGTAGGAATTGCTTTTGTTTCAACAACAGATAAGATAACCGTTGCTGGTGTATCTGTATCACAAACTTCTACTACGATTTGTCCTACTGGTGGACTTAGTTTAGGCGGATTATCTATAAAATATTATTTTAAGTAAAACAATTTTTGTAAGAAACTTTGTGTGGGGCACAAAAACTGTGTCCCACACTTATGTATAGATAGTGTATAAATCAAGAAAAAAGAATTTATTATAAATAAAAACTAAAAATTACAATATAAGAGTTAATTTAATATTTTGATAACGAGTTCAAGATAAGAGTTCATAATATTAAGATAGGAAATTACTACATTGGTTTGCGTTTTGTATTTGTTTATATTCTGATATTAAAGAAATAAAATTATAATAGATTAGCTAGAAATTAGTAGTTAGTATTAGTTAGAGTGGAGAAATGTTGTTTATAACTTGCAGGTGTAAATTTTGTCATCTCTTCAATTGCTTCTAGAGTATACTTACATTTGGGATCCCACAGAAGCCATTCAAACACGCCATTGTCATAACAAGCTTTGATTTGCGCTTTAACTTCTTGTGGTCCATATTTGTATCCTAACGAAAAATCTTGTAAGTAAGGTCTTAATTTATAAACTTTTTCACCTAAAAGTTTTTTTGCATCTGAAACAGTTCTAAATACAGTTTTGTATGGTTCTTTGTTTGGGTCAGGGAGGCCATATTCACCTTTTCTATAATGTGATGGATACATCATCGGAGAAACATAGTCAACAACTTCTGCCATTTGCAAAAATCTTTGTCCTATTCCCATATCATGGTTAACAGAAGGTGTTAAACCAAAAACATCTATTGATATAGGTACAGGATTTAGTTTTTCTTTTGCAAGTTTTAAAAATCCTACTAACGCAGCAGTGGTTGTCATTGAAGTATGAGTTTGTGAATATCTACAAAGTTTTGTGTTACCATCTGATGGGAACCGAATATAATCAAATTGTATTTCTTCAAATCCGACTTGTATCGCAGACTTAGCTACTTCAATATTATACTCCCATACTTCTTTGTTATAAGGGTCAGTCCACGAGTTCCCTTTATAATCCTTCCATACGCCACCTTCAGGAGTTTTTACTGCAAGATGTGGATAATTCTTTGCTAAAAAATTATCTTTGAAAACAACAACACGTGCTATAGGATATACACCTTTTGATTTTAGTTCTTTTAGATATTCTTCTAATTTTGGTATAGGTATTATAGGTGTGTTATACTTTTTTTTAATTTCTTCAACAGGAATATAAACCTGTCCTTCATATTCTTTCACTGCAATAACAACAGTGTTAAGTTTTTCTCTTCCCCAATATGGTGCAAAACGTTTTTTAAAACTTTCTGTACCTGCAGCCCATGCCGACAGATGTATCCCACGTACAAATTCTGGTTTACCAACAAATATATTTTGTGTAGTGGTTTGATTTTTTAACTGTTGGGCACAACTTGAGGTAAAAATGAATATGATAAATACAAAAAAGAAATTTGCAATTTTCATAATTATTATACTTTAATAGATTTTTTGTTTCATTTCAATATATAGAAAAAAATGTTAAAGTTTTATAAAATTTTACTTAAACTAATAATATAAATAACATTTAAATTCGGACAACTAATCGTATGGCTAAGTTTTTATTAAGAAAAATATTGATATTGCTTATAACATTCATTGGTATAAGTTTTGTCACATTTTTAGTTATTAACATTTCTCCTGGGAAACCACAGGATATGTTGGAGTTTTCGTCAAAAATTTCTTACGAGGCTAAACAGAAGCTTATAAAACTTTATGGTTTAGATAAACCTTTGCATATAAGATACCTTGAGTGGTTCAAACGGTTTGTAACATTTGACTTTGGAAGATCGTTTAAGGATGAAAAACCAGTAATACAAAAAATATTACAGAGGCTACCTGCAACATTGTTGCTTAATATTTTGTCGTTAGGGCTAATATTTTTCGGCGGGTGTTTACTTGGAATTTTATGTGCTATGTATCAAAATAAATTTTTGGACAAATTTATTTCGTTTATTGTATTTTTGGGTTATTCATTGCCAAAATATTGGTTGGCATTGTTGTGTATGCTCTTGTTCGGAATTAAACTTAGGATTTTACCAATTTCTGGACTAAGAAGTATTAACTTTGATTATTTACCACTACATCAGCAGATTATAGATATTATAAAACATTTGATATTGCCAGTTATAATTTCTGCGTTTGGTGGGTTGGCAGGACTTACAAGATATATTCGTGGAAGTATGATTGAACAACTTAATTTTGAATATATAAAGTTTGCATTAAGTAAAGGATGTACAAAAAATAGGATAGTTTTTTTTCACGCGTTCAGAAATGTACTTATCCCTGTGGTGACAATACTAGGTTTATCTTTGCCTGATATTATAGGTGGGAGTTTTATTTTCGAAACAATCTTTGCGTATCCTGGGATGGGACGGTTAGGTTACGAAGCGATAATGTCAAGAGATTATCCATTAATTATGGGTATAAGTGTAATTACTGCCATTCTTACCTTGTTGGGCAATTTTGTTGCAGACATTTTATATACTTACGTTGACCCTAGAGTGCGATATAAATAAAAATAAAATTATGAATATAAAAAAGTTGAATAACTCGTTAATTTTAGGCTGTAGTATGCTTATATTTTTATGTATTTTTGCAACCTTAGCTGATTACATTGCTCCGTATAACCCATACGAACAAAATTTGTTGCAAAGATTACAACCACCTTCGTTTAAACATTTATTTGGTACTGATGAACTTGGCCGAGATGTTTTTTCAAGGATGGTTTATGCAACACGAGTATCATTGTTGGTTGGTTTAATCTCAGTAGGTATAGCGACAGTTATAGGTACAATACTTGGTTTAATAAGTGGCTATTATGGTGGCTGGGTTGACACCTTGATAATGCGTATAGTTGACATAATTTTGTGTTTTCCTACATTTTTTTTAATACTTTTAGTAATAGCGTTTTTAAAACCAAGTATTTATAACATTATGGTAGTGATAGGTTTAACTTCATGGCCGTCATTAACAAGGTATGTTCGTGCTGAAGTTTTAAAAATTAAAACGGCTGAATATATTTTGTCAGCAAAACTTGCAGGGTTTTCATCTGGTAAGATTCTTTTTGTTCACATTTTACCTAATGTATTGGTCCCTGTAGTGGTAACATTTAGTTTAGGTGTAGGTTCTGCAATTCTTACAGAATCAGGATTGTCATTTTTAGGTTTAGGAGTACAACCGCCGGAACCTTCCTGGGGGAATATTTTAACTGCAGGGAAAGATTATATACACATAGCTTGGTGGCTGTCATTATTTCCCGGTGCTGCAATATTTTTTACAGTCGTTGCATTTAATCTTCTTGGAGAAGGATTGAGGATTCATTTTAGTCCGAAAGAGAATAAATGAAAAACGATACTGAAAAGTTGTTGCTAAAAATAGAATCACTTAATGTAAGTTTTTACTCTAAAATTAGAAATATGTTTTATTTTATTCTACGCGATATAAATATAGATCTTTATAATGCTAAAAAAATAGCAATAGTAGGCGAGTCCGGCTCAGGTAAGACAACGTTGGCAAATTCTATTTTGTTGTTGAATGATGAACGAATCACTAAATATTCTGGTAATATAATTTTCTATTCTGCTAAAAATTGTTGTAATGGTAGTTATAACATATTGTCAACAGTAGAAACAGAAAAGATACTTAACATACAACATATTCGCGGGTACCATATAAGTATGATATTTCAAGATCCATTTAATGCGTTGAATCCTGTAGTTTGTGTTGGAGAACAAGTTGAGGAGGTAATTAAAATTCATAGTCCAGATTTAACCAAAAAAGAATTGTATGATAAAACTTTAGATCTTTTTAAAAAAGTAAAACTTCCAGAACCAGAAATCATCTATAAAAAATATCCGTATCAACTTTCTGGGGGACAGTTACAACGTGTTTGTATTTCCGTTGCCTTAGCGAACAATCCTGAAATAATAATTGCTGATGAACCTACCACGGCTCTTGATGCATCTTTGCGCGATGAAATATTAAATTTGTTAACAGAACTTGTAACAAAAGAAGGCTCGTCTTTAATTTTGATAACTCATGATATAAATCTGATAAGACAATATGTTGATTTCGTCTATGTATTATATGCAGGAGAAATTGTGGAATATGGCCTTGCAAAACAGATATTTTATAATCCACTTCATCCGTATACTCAGATGTTGTTATCTTGTTATCCTGACAAAAGCAAAAAAGGTAAGAGGTTACCAACGATACCGTCAGAATTACCGGATTTGTTTGACTATAATTTTGTTTTTGGAAAATGTATTTTTGTTAACCGTTGTGAGAAAAAATTTAGCCGTTGCGAAACTAAACCGCATATAAATTTTGTTAATGGACAGTATGTAAAATGTTTTCTTTATGAAAAATAATTTTCAAAATGTGTCAGAGAAGGTACTTGTTGTAAGTTCATTAACTAAAACTTATTTTGTGAAATCAGGCGTTTTTCAAGTTGGGTTACAAAGGAAAACTATAATTAGAAACTTGTCATTTGAGTTATCTGCTGGGACAAATTTGGGTATATTAGGTCCGTCAGGTGTGGGTAAGTCAACACTTGCAAAAATTATATGTAGAATTGAAGATTTTGATAGTGGTGAGGTGATAGTTGATAATAGAGATATAAAAGAATATTCAAGAAAAGAATTTGCAAGTAAAGTACAACTTCTTTTTCAAAACCCGTACTCAATGCTAAATCCAAAACTTACGATAGGATTTTTACTTAAAGAACGTTTTAAGCAATATTTTTATCTTCAAAATAAACCATATGATGAAAATATTTTTAGAGACTCAATAGAGGAACTATTAAAGTTAAGTAAATTATCAACAGAGATATTGAAAATGTATCCGTATCAATTATCTGGAGGACAAAGACAAAGAGTTGCTACGATTACTGTATTATGTTTGTATCCAAAAATTCTGATTTTAGATGAACCATTATCTGCATTGGATATATCACTGCAAGCACAAATGCTAAACTTTTTTTATGAAATAAAGGAAAAGTTTAATTTGACATATATTTTTATCACACACGATAGAGATTTAGCAGAATATTTCTGTGACAAAATTTTATACCTTCATGAAGATGGTGAGTATGAAATTTTTGAATAAGCAACTGTTGGATCTACTTAGAGATCTTAATAATACATTTGAAGAAGTATATGTTGTTGGCGGTATAATTCGTGACAGAATTATTAAACGCCAGATGGATAACGGTTTAGATGTGGATATAATTATCAAAAATTTATCTGTAAAAGAATTAAAAAGTTTGTTGAAAAAACATAGTTTACCTTTTGTTGTGCTTGATAAGATAAACAGGATTTATAGAACTGTCCTGACATTTAATGATGGGTTTATTATAACTTTAGATATCTCGTCTTATAAAGATCTAAAGCAAGATATTTTTCGTCGTGATTTTACAATAAATACACTTTGTTTAAAAATGGCAGATTTTATTAGGTATATCACTACTGGGAATGAAAAATTTATGTTGAAACGATT
Organism: Endomicrobiia bacterium; assembly: GCA_025059805.1. Classification (GTDB taxonomy): domain Bacteria; phylum Elusimicrobiota; class Endomicrobiia; order DTEH01; family DTEH01; genus JANXDG01. Next base: position 28,379 of record JANXDG010000065.1, on the reverse strand, counting down.
AATTGATCTTACGAGTAGCGGCTTGAAAGATATCAAAAATAATGTTCTAAAAGAAACACGAGAAAATTCTGTTATTGATGATCCGATAAGGATTTTACGTGTTGCAAGGTTTATGTGTTACGGTTTTAAGCCAGAAGAAGAACTTGTTAAAACATGTGTTAGAAATAAGCATTTACTAAATTATGTCGCAAAAGAAAGAATTAATGAGGAACTTAAAAAAATATTTAATTTTTCCTACTCTTATAAAATTCTTGAATGGTTGGACACAACTGGTATACTTGAAACAGTAATTCCTGAGATAGAAATTATCAAAAAGAAGGGTAAAAATACACAGTTTAGAAAATTTTATTATCATAAAGAAGGATTATGGCAACATACTAAACTTACATATAAAAGTGTAGAAGATGTGGTTAATAAACTCAAAAAATTTTTCCCACAATATTATTCAGAAATTAATCCAAAATTGCAAAATAAACAATATGTTTTGAAATATATTGCGTTACTACACGATATAGGTAAACCTTTTGTTGTAAAGAAAGAAAAAGGTAGGATACGATTTTTCCGGCACGAAATGATCTCGGCAGAAATAGCAGAAAAAGTATTAAAAGAACTTAGATTAAGTAATGATGAAATAAGAAGTATTGTATTAGTTATTAAAAATCATATGAGACTTGGCAGTCTATACAATAGTCGTAATACACTCACAGAACGTGCATACTTAAGATTGTTTAACGAGTTGCAGACTGATCTATTTTCTCTGTTAATATTTTCAATTGCTGATAGGCTTTCGTATGAAAGTATCCCTTTTAGCATAAGAAAGTCTTATCTCTCAAACTATGGAAGTATAAATAAATTTGTTAAATTTGAAAATAAGATTTTAGAGAAATATTTTGAGTATTTGAAAAAAAGTTCTTTGCCAAGATTAATTACTGGTTATGATGTTATGAATACATTTGGTATTCCTGAAGGACCACTTGTGGGTAAAATATTAAACTTTATACGTGAAGCACAGATTTTAGGTAAAATATCTAACAGAGAAGAAGCGTTAAAATTAGCAAATAAATATGTTAAGTTACTACAATGAGGTTTATCTATTTCATTGAAAAATAGGGAAAGATTTTATATAGGATTTCTATTATGAAACAAAAAATAGTGGTATATCCCGGAAGTTTTGATCCTCCAACAAATGGTCACATAGATTTAATAGAACGTGCGAGCAGAATCTTTGACAAAGTAATAATTTTAATAATGGTAAATATTCAAAAAAGTTATACTTTTACAGTTGAAGAACGAGTGGAAATGTTGAACAATATTTTTAAAAAAAGAAAATTTAAAAATGTATCAGTTGATGTTTACAAAGGGTTATTGGTTGACTATTTGAAGAAAAATAAATTGAATATAGTCTTAAGAGGATTAAGGGCAGTAAGCGATTTTGAGTATGAATTCCAAATGGTATTGACAAACCGTAAGATGTTTGACCGTATGGAGACAATTTATCTTATGCCAGATGTTAGATGGACTTATCTATCATCAAGTTTAGTTAAAGAAATTGCTAACTTTGGTGGTGATATCTCAGACTTTGTTCCATCAGAGATTGTTTCGACTATAAGAAGAAAGTTTAAACAGTAAAATGGAAGTTATTTCTCCACATAGGAAATTAGGTGAATTACTTGTTAGATTACAGATCATTAACGAAGAACAACTAAATCAAGCGCTTGAACAACAAAAAAAGACAGGTCAGAAATTAGGCGAAATTCTTTTAAATCTTGGATATGTAAGTGAAGAAATATTATTTGCAGTTTTAGCTAAACAGTTTAATATACCATATATCTCGCTTGCTGAATATGGCGAAATTCCTAATGAGATAATAACGCTCTTGCCCGAAAGGCTTGTCAAGACCTATCACTTGATACCTATAGAATTTGATACGCATACAAAGACTATCACAATAGCTATGTCTGACCCTTTAGATATAAACGCCATAGATACACTTAAACTTGCAACAGGATTTAATATACGAACTGTTGTAGCTAAAAAAAATGAAATTTTGGATGCGATTAACAGATATTACGAGAAAAAAGAATCGCTGGAAGATATAGAGAAAAAAGCAGAACAAGAATTTGAAACAGGTGATGCAAAGGTCGTAGAGGAACAAGAGATAACAGAACTTGATGTACAGGCAGATGCTGCGCCAGTGGTTAAAGCTGTAAATTATATAATTGAACAAGCGTTAGTTCAGAAAGCGTCCGACTTGTTAATTGAACCGCAGGAAAAAAATGTAAGGGTTCGGTATAAAATTGATGGTATTTTCCATGATCAAAAACCTTTACCCAAGAAATTACTGCCGTCAATTGTTGCAAGGATAAAAATTATGTCAAAATTGGACATAACTGAACGAAGGAAACCACAGGATGGAAGGATAAGAATAACCTATAACGGTAGACCAATAAATCTTCGTGTTTCATCCGTACCAACGACACATGGTGAAAAAGTTGCCATAAGAATACTTGATGCGCAAGCGTTAATTTTGCCTCTGTCAGAACTAGGTTTTGATGATGTACAATTACAACTGTTTGAGAAAGCAATAAAACAACCGTATGGTATGATTCTTGTAACAGGACCAACAGGTTCAGGTAAAACTACGACCTTATATTCTGCATTAAACGTATTAAACACACCTGATGTAAATATTATGACAGTAGAAGATCCAGTAGAAGCCGTTATATACGGTATTAATCAAGTCAATGTCAACGAAAAAGTAGGATTAACCTTTGCAGCGGCACTTCGTGCGTTTTTACGTCAAGACCCGGATGTTATTATGGTTGGCGAGATACGTGACCGCGAAACTATAGAGATAGGAATAAATGCAGCACTTACTGGACATTTAGTTTTTGCAACACTACATACGAACGATGCTGCATCTGCTATTACAAGGTTGATAAATATGGGTGTGGAACCTTTCTTGATATCTTCAACATTGACACTTGTAATTTCACAGAAACTTGTAAGAAAAGTTTGTAGTAATTGTCGGAAACAGTACAGAGTTCCTGTTGAACAATTGATGTCCATTGGTGTAACACAAGAGATGCTTAAAGATGCGAAGGAGGTTGTAATATACAAAGGTACAGGTTGTAGCAAGTGTCAAGGTGGATATAAAGGTAGAGTTGGAGTATATGAAGTTCTTGAGTGTAATGATGAAATAAAGGAACTTATACTTAAAAAAGCTACACATTTTGAAATAAAACAAACGGCGAGAAAAAATGGGATGGCTACATTAAGAGAGTCAGCACTTAAAAAGTTGTTATCAGGTATAACCACTGTAGAAGAAGTTATAAGAAATACATTTGCGGATGAAGTTGACTAGCTATAAGGATTAAATATGCAAAGGTTAGGTGATATGCTTATTGCTGCAAAAATTATTACACCTAAACAGTTAGAAGAAGCATTGACATTACAGAAACAAACCGGAGAAAAGCTAGGTAGTATTTTAGTTAATCTAGGGTATATTACTGAAGAAGTCCTTCTTTCTTTCTTAGCACGGCAGAAAGGGTTTGAATTTGTATATTTGTCTGAATACGAGATAGAAGAAAGTGTGATAAATCTTTTACCACGCACTTTTATTGAAAAACATAATGTTTTCCCTGTAAGTTTTGATAAAAAAAGTAATACTTTGGTTGTAGCTATACCTGATCCATTTAATATATTTGTGCTTGACGACTTAAAACTTTCAACAGGGTTTAATATAAAACCTGTGATAGCTACACCTAATGATATTAAACAAATGGTAAATAAGTTTTTGTTGAAAGAAGAAACGACTGAAATTGATAAAACAATAAGTGAATTAGAAAAAGTACAAGCAAATATTGAAGTGGAACATATTTCAGGCGCTGTGGATACTGCAAAACTTGCTGAAGAAGAACCAATAGTAAAATTAGCAAATAATATTATAATTACAGCGGTACGGAAAAAGGCGTCTGATATTCATCTTGAACCGTTTGAAAAAAAATGTAGATTAAGATATAGGATTGACGGTGTAGCACGAGAAGAAACGTTTTTCCCACACGATGTTTATAATGCGATAATTGCAAGAATAAAAATTATGTCAAAACTGGATGTTACGGAAACAAGAAAACCACAGGACGGCAGAATTAAAATGTTAATTGACAATAGAGAAATTGATTTCCGAGTATCCATTTTACCTGTAGTATATGGGGAGAAAGCAGTTCTTCGTATTCTTGATTCTTCAGCGTTATGTCTTGACTTAGAAAAACTTGGTTTTGAACCGGAAGTGTTACAACTCTTTCTTAAAACAATAAGGTTACCATACGGTTTAATTTTGATAACCGGTCCTACAGGTTCAGGTAAATCAACAACATTATATTCTGCACTGGCAACTTTGAACCGCCCTGAAGTAAACATTATGACAATAGAGGATCCGGTAGAATATATACTACAGGGGATAACACAAGTAAATGTTAACCCAGAAGTTGGACTTACGTTTGCCACGGGACTAAGGGCGTTTCTTCGTCAAGCACCTGATATAATATTAGTAGGCGAAATTCGTGATACAGAAACTGCAAAGATAGCAGTGCAAGCCGCTCTTACAGGACAACTTGTATTTTCTACATTACACACTAATGATGCACCTTCAGCTGTAACAAGATTACATAATATGGGTATAGATCCGTTTTTAATTTCATCCACATTAACACTTGTGGAAGCACAAAGATTAGTACGTCGGATTTGTACTAATTGTAAACAAGCATATCAAGTACCTGTGGAAAAATTGTATCCATTAGGGGTAACTGATGAGATGGTACAAGGACAAAAAATTGTTACACTATATAAAGGTGCCGGATGTAGTAAATGTAATGGCGGATATAAAGGTCGAATAGGTATTTACGAAGTTATGGAAGTTACAGATGAAATCCGTGAATTAATACTAAGGAATGCGTCTGACATAGAAATCCGTAAGGCTGCTATTAAGAATGGGATGCAGACGTTAAGAAAATCTGCGTTAAGAAAAATGCTTGCAGGTATCACAACTGTTGAAGAAGTATTACGTGTAACAATTGAAGCAGCTACAGAATAAGACAATATATAATATGGGGGTAAAATTATGGATCAGACACTTACAATGGAAAATTTATTATTTTTAATGAAGGAACAAAAGGCTTCAGATTTACATTTAACAACTGGGCTACCACCGGTGTTACGTGTTGATGGTGTATTGGTACCTACACAATATGGAAAGCTTACATCTGAAATTTGTCAACGTCTTATTTACTCCGTACTGACTGATAAACAAAAAGAGAAATTTGAGACTTTGAACGAATTAGACATATCCTTTGGAGTGAAAGATATAGGTAGAATAAGGATGAACGTTTTTCGTCAACGAGGTACTGTTGCTGCAGCGTTACGTGCAATACCAACACAACCCCCAACTTTTGAAGAATTAAGATTACCAAAGATTGTAAACCAGCTTGTAGACTTACCTCGTGGTCTTGTACTTGTTACGGGACCTACCGGTTCTGGTAAAACTACTACTTTAGCTTCAATGATAAATTTTATAAACGAGCATAGAAACGCACATATTATAACAATTGAAGATCCTATTGAATATTTATTTCATCACAAAAATTGTATAATTAACCAACGTGAGGTAGGTACAGATACCGAAAGTTTTGCAACAGCGTTAAAGTATGTTTTAAGAGAAGATCCTGATATCATCCTTATAGGTGAAATGCGTGATCTTGAAACTATATCCGCAGCACTAACTATAGCTGAGACGGGCCATTTAGTTTTTGCAACCCTGCATACACCAGATGCAGTATCGTCAGTAAACAGAATAATAGACGTATTCCCGCCATATCAACAACAACAGGTACGGGTCCAACTTTCTTTTGTGTTACAGGCGGTATTATCTCAACAATTGTTATTACATGCTTCCGGCAAAGGCAGGGTTTTAGCATGTGAAGTTTTGGTTGCTACATCAGCAGTGAGAAACTTAATTCGTGAAGGTAAACCCGAACAAATATTTACTTTAATGCAGACAGGAGCAAAATTTGGTATGCAGACGATGAATCAATCTCTTGCGGAACTTTATTCGAAAAGATTAATAACTTTAGACGAAGCACTATCAGTTTCTTCTGATCCTGAAGAGCTAAAAAAGTTGATTCAAAGAACATATTGATATTTTTTGGAGGTAAATTTATGCCAACGATAAAATATGAACTTAATTTATACGACTATTGGCGAATTATTAAGCGAAGAAAATTTGTTATTTTTTCTTCCGTAGTGAGTGTTATCTTGTTTACATGGATTTATACTAACTTGCAAACTCCTATTTACCAAGCAACAGCAGTAGTGAAGATCGAGCCTTCGTTAATAATTCCTGGCGTGGCTACAGAAATGCTTGGTTGGGATATGTTAAACGCTGTCAATACAGAAGTTAAAATTATAAACTCTGCAGTAATAGCTGAACGTACTGCAGAAAAAATCGGACTTGTTTCTGAGTTTACTGACGAAATTACAAAACAGAATATTGTTTCTTCAATACAAGGTAAGATCCGTGCTGAACGAATTGCTGATTCTAACCTTGTACGAATAATAGCTACTTCTTCAAATAAAGAAGAAACTGCAAAACTTGCGAACGCTACTGCGGAGGTATATATTGAAAAAGGTATAGAGGATAGGACGAAACGTGCCCGAGAATTAAGAGAGTTTATAGAAAAACAGCTTGTTGATGCAGAGAAAGCATTGAAAGAATCTGAAGAAAAGTTAAGGGAATTTACTGAAAAGACAAAAACTACAGGTGTTGGTGGACAGCTTGCAGTTGAACTTTTATCTTTACAAACAAAAAAAGCTGAGTTACTTAAAACTTATACTGAGAAACATCCTGATGTTATATCTTTAAATCAGAAGATAAAATTTATTGAAGAACAATTGACAAAATTACCTAAGGAAGAACTTGAATATGCAAGGTTAACACGTGAAGTTAAACTTAACGAAGAACTGTATACATTACTTGCGAAACGATACAAAGAAGCACAAATCTCAGAAGCTGACCGTGTTCAAACAGCGTTTATTGTTACACCTGCTACGGTACCTTCACGACCTATAAGACCTAATTACATAAGTAATCTTACATTGGGAACATTTATAGGTGTTATTCTGGGTTTGATTTTTGCATTTATAGTTGAACATTTGGACACGTCCATAGCTACGATAGAAGAAGTGGAAACTTTCCTAGAACTACGAGTTATAGGTGTGATACCACATATTGAAGAAAAAATACAAAAAAGGAAGTTTGTATTGATTCCGGTAGTCAAGAGTAACATAGAAGACATTAAAAATAAACTTGTAATTTATCATTCTGTAAAATCGCCGTATGTGGAATCATACCATACACTAAGGACAAATATAAAATTTACACAAGAACATGTAGAAACACGTGGTATTGTACTTTTTACCTCTTCTGGCATCGCTGAAGGGAAGACATTAACCTCAGTAAACTTTGCATTAGCAGCAGCTATCGCTGGAGTTAAAACTTTGTTTGTAGAATTAGATTTGAGACGACCTTCGGTACATAGATGGTTTGGCATAAACAGAGTACCGGGCTTTGTGGATTACGTTTCTGGAAGAAAAAGTTTAGATGAAGTCTTACATACTACCACTGATTTTTTGTTAGGTGGGCTTGATGTAGAACGTATTGTTGCTACTCCAGGACTTGAAAATTTTACGTTTTTAAGTTGTGGTAATATACCACCAAATCCTGTTGACGTTTTATCATCTTCAAATACAGTTGAAGCTTTATTTGAACTAAAAGAAAAATATGAACTCGTAGTTCTTGATACTCCACCTGTTTTACTTTTTGCGGACGCGTTGATTTTATCAAAATATGCAACGTATGTTGTTTTGGTATATCGTGTTGGTAGAATTGCACGAGGTGCGTTAAAACGTGCAAAAGATATGCTTTCAAGTATAAAGGCGAATGTTGTGGGTGTGGTACTTAATGATATCCGTGCGGAAGAAATGGAGCCAAGATACGGGTATTACTACGCGTATAAATACTACTCAAAAGAAAAATAATGTCAAAAATACAATATTTGACAATTCTATTGATTCTACTTATCTCTGCTTTTATCTTATCTAGGATGGTAGTGATTAGACCTTCAATACTGCTTATAGGTATACTTCTTGCTTTTACTATACTGTTAGTTTCTTTTTTTTCGCCACAGGTTGGTCTTGCATTTCTTGTATTTTCAATGCTTCTCTCACCTGAGATAAAACTCGCTGAAGTTCCAGGAAGAGATGTAGTTGTACGTATTGACGATTTATTAATTTTTGCAGTTTTTTTTGGTTGGTTTGCAAGGTCTATTTTTACTAAGAGTATAGAAATAAAAATTACTTTGATACTTTTACCTATGTTACTTTATACTGTAATATCTATAATCTCAACATTTCTCGGTATTCTCTCTGGAAATGTTGTTTTTAGAAAAGCGATCTTTTATTTACTGAAATATTCAGAATACTTCATTATTTATTTTCTTGTAACACAAATCGTTGAAACAAGACAACAGATAAAAACATATATAATTTTGTTTATAATTACATCGATAATAGTAAACTTACATGGATATTCTTTGATAGGTAAAGTTGAACGACTTTACGCACCATTTGATGCACCAGGTGCTGAAGTTACACCTGGTGTACCAGTGGGTTCAGGTGAAGCAAACACTTATGGTGGCTACCTTCTAATAGTTTTATCTTTATTGTTTTGTTTACTATGTTACTCTGAACTACCAACTACAAACTTTCTATATTTATTTTTGATAATTTTTACTTTAATACCGTTTGCTTTCACTAAATCAAGATCAAGTTATTTTGCATTTGTTCCTATGGTAATTACGATTATTTTATTAACAGAGAAAAAGAAAGGTTTACTTTTAGGAGGGATTTTACTTCTGTTTGCTTTATCTCCGGTGGTTTTTCCGGAAGCAACAAATACCGTGGTTGAAAGAATAAAAGAAACTTTTGCAGGACCTGTTTATTCTGAAGAAGAAGCTGTAATTTTGGGGTTTAAAGTAAAAGAATTATCAGCTTTAGCACGAGTGAAGTCCTGGAGAAAAGCGTTTGAAGAATTTTTACCAAAAAAACCTATTTTTGGACACGGTGTTACAGGAGTAGGTCTTGTGGATACACAAATACCTTTAATTATAGGCGAAGTTGGACTTTTAGGATTGACAGTATTTATATGGATGGTACTTGCAGTGTTTAAATTATCATTTGATTTGTTTAAGACAACTATAGACAATCTATATAAATCACTCTCTTTATGTGTTATATCTTCGCTTATTGCTTTACTTGTTCAATCAATCGGTGCAAATACTTTTATTATCATCCGTATAATGGAACCATTTTGGTTTCTATGCGGATTAACTAGCATAGCTAAAATAATAATGAATAAATGAATGTTTCTGTTATAATTCCGACATACAACAGGGGGCATATTTTATCAAAGGTTTTACCTACTTATTTTCACGATCTTGTATATGAGATAATTATAGTTGATGATGGAAGTAATGATAACACAAAGGAAGAGGTAGAAAAGATATATTTTGTTTATCCAAAAATAAAGTATATAAAACATTATAAGAAATTAGGACCGACATATGCAAGAAATACCGGAATAATAAATACACATAAAATGTCACATTATATATTCTTCGGTGAAGATGATGTTGTTCTAACCCCAAAAACTATAGATATACTTTTTAACTTTATAGAGAAAGAAAAGTTGGATATCATCGGGTGTGCTGTTAAATATTTACATAAAAATGAGGATTATAAAAAATACGTTGCTGATGAATATAAAATAATTATACCAAAGACCGTATCTGAACTTTTTAAACTTAAAGCAATACAACTAGGTAGAAAGAATATTTATCAACAACTGATGTTTGACACAGAATACATATTAAATTCTTACAGGGAAGAAACCGATTTTTATCTTCGTGCAATTAAGTCAGGATATAAAATTGGCCTTATAGAAAGTTATTTAGCGTTTAATTTACCACGTGAAGATATTGGTAAAGGTGGACACTGGGACTTGCATCCTATAGTGTACGAAATTTCTACATTATATAATAATTTAAGGTTCTGGATAAAACATTTTAAATTCATTAAGAGATACTTTGATCTTACTAACAGCTGGATAATAAAAGAACAACTTAAGTTTGTGATAGAAAGAATGAGAGCATTAAAATCTAAATTGTGTAAACTATGAACATAGTATTCTTATGCAGAGAGTACGATAGAAGTATAGGATATGGCGGTATAGGAACATATATTCATAATATTTCAGAAGAACTTTCCAGATTAGGTCATAAAGTTTTTGTTGTTACTTCTTTACCAAGAAAAAAAAGTTGGATAGAGAGGAAAAACGATAATTTGATAATTTATTATGCAAAACAATTACAGATAAAAGGTTTGGGAAGAATTTTTTTTATTCTCGGTATGGAGACGATATATTTAAGACTGATGTGCGCATTAACGAATTATTTAGTGGTTAAAAGACTAAATAAGATTTTTAAAATAGACATTATAGAAACAGCGGAATGGTTCAACGAAGGTCTCTTTTGTGAACTTTTTTTGAAAATTCCAGTTGTGTGTAAATTAAATGGTGGTACATATTTTTGCTCTAAGTATGATGAAGTTAACATAATTCAGAAAATAAAACAATATTTAGAAACTATTTTAGAGCTTGCTACTATAAAATTTGCTACTGCAGTTGTTAGTCCTACCTATACTCATATGCAAGAAGTAAATTCTAAGTTTGGTGTTAAAATAGATGCTGTAATTCCAAATTGTATTAAGGTTGGTTCTACTGAAATAAACAAAGAGAAAGATAAAAAAGATGTTCATACTAAAAAAGTTTTGTTTGTTGGAAGAATAGAAAAACGTAAAAATCCAGATGTAATCATTCGTGCAATTCCTAAGATAGTGGAAAAGGTGAAAAATGTTGAGTTTATATTTGTAGGAGGGAAAACTAAACATTATTATAAAAAAATTTTGCCACTTATAAACGAACTAAATGTTTCTCAATACATAAAATTTTTAGGTCCGCTACCACCAGAAAAGGTCAATGAATTTAGAAAAACGGTTGATGTATGTGTAGTCCCTTCTTTATATGAGGTTTTACCTCTTGTGGTTTTAGAAGGTATTTTATCACGGTCACCATTAGTTTGTTCTGATATTCCAGTATTTAGAGAGATATTAGAAAATGGTAAAATAGGAATATTAGTTGATCCCTATGATGAAAATATATGGGCAAAAAATTTGATAGAAATTTTAACTAATAATGAGAATAAAAAAGAATTTGTCTTAAATGCCTACGAGAAATTAAAACAAGAATATTCTGTTGAAAAAGTAAGTAAAGATTTAGCAGAGTTTTATTTACATGTTAAAAATCAGTATCAGAAAAAATCGTTACAATTTCATTATGCTTTACCAAATTACCTTGGAAGATATAAAATTCCATGGAATTGGAAAATGTTTGTGTTGCAAAAACTTCTTCAACAGCCAGCTCTTTATCACTTCTATCTCTTAACTGCAAAACAGCTATTAAGGATTATAGATGAAGATTTAAATGGAAAAAAAATTTTGGATCTTGGTTCCACACCTATAATTTCTATGTTATTAGCTATGCTTGGTGCTAAAGTTACATTGGTTGATATAGATAAAGAGGAAATACGAAAAGCATATAATTTAGCAAAATATTTTAATGTGGAAGATAACACAGTTATAACTCAACAGGATCTTTTTAAAACTAATTTCATAGAAAAATTTGACATAGTTTTTAATTGTGGAGTGATAGAACATTTTTATAACTCTGTTGAAATAATTAAAATTATGAAGAATAACACTGTTCTAGGTGGTAAAGTAATTTGCTTAGTACCATATAAATATAGTTTACATTCAATTTTTATAAGAAGATACATAAGAAAAAAATATGGATTCTATTGGGACAAGATTGGTAATGTTCCTGAAAGATCGTATTCACTTAAGCAATTAAAGAAAGAATTTATTAATGCTGGGTTATTGGTAAAAAAATGTGAAGTAGGAAATATTGCAAGAAATATTTGTGATGATCACATAATAAGTTTTTTGTTTCATCACTTCAAGTTTGATTTTATAAGACCTTACATAATAAGTTTTTTCAAAATATTGGATTTCATAGAAGAAACTTTTCCTTTCATGAAATATTTTGGTTTTATGGCGATATGTTGTGGAATAAAAAATGAAGATAATTGAAAATATAGGTTATAGTACTTTTCAAACAATCATTTCATTTTTTTTATCCTTTCTTATCCAAATTACTGTAGCACGAAGTTTAAAACCAGCTAATATGGGACATTATAGTTTTTTCTTATGGTTAATAACTTTTTCTTCAACTGTTATTTTGTTAGGTTTACCTCTGACTTTAACTAAATATATTTCTCAATTTTATCCTCAAGAGAAAGATAAGATTATACGGCTAATAAGATATTTTTTAAAGTACACAGTTATCTCATTTATTGTCGGTAGTTTAGTTATTTTTGTTTTAGTTAATAATAAGTTGCCAATAGGTATAAGTGTTGTAATTATTGGTTTGGGGATGTACATATTTAATAACATATTATCAAGTATAATTTCAGGCCTTCAAAATTTTAAAGTCCTAATGCTATCTTCAACTTTGAGCCAAGCGATACAGCTTTTCTTGGTTTTTTTTATTTTAAGCAAATTTCCGAATATAAACTTGATGATAACTATTTACTTAGTTACTTTAATTATATCAATCGTTATTAATTTATTTGGTGAATACAGGTGGAAAAATTTACTTATGCCCGAAACTGATGTATGTGAAGATAAAAATTTAGAAAAAACAGAAATAAAAAATATAATAGAGTATTATAAATTTGTTTCTGTCATATTGTTCTTAGACTTTATAATATGGCAAAATTCAGAGGTATTTTTTCTAAAACTATATTCTCCTGTTGAAGAAATTGCCTTGTACTCTATTGGTTTTTCTTTAGCCTATCTACCGTCAAAAATTATAGGTAGCCCTTTTGGAAGAGTTTTGATACCTTTTATGTCTTCACTCTATGGAAGGAATGAAGATGTGAGGTTGAGAGAGACATATTTCAATTTTGTAAAATTATTTTCGCTGTTGTTGATACCAACATATATCTTTTTGATTTTCTATTCAGACAGCATAATAGAAGTTTTATATGGCAGTAAGTATATAAAAGCTAGTATAGTTTTAAGAATAATTTCTTTTTCAGCACTTATCGGTGGGATAGCAAGCGTTGGTTCTTCTTATGTTCATGCTGTAGAACGTCCTGATATCATAGTAAAAATAAATTTTTTTGTAGCCTTCATAAATATTTTACTAAATATATTACTAATCCCAAAATTTCATAGTATAGGAGCGTCATTCGGAAATACTATTTCACAGGTTATAGGATGCTTTTTGGGGACGGGTTATCTAATTTATAGATTTGGATTAAAATTTCCGTTTGTGTCGGTTTTAAAGTATTTAATTGTAAGTGTTATAGGATGTTATTTTATAAACTTTGTCAAACTGTACAAAATTTTGATTAGTATTCCATACATTATACTTGTTTTTATATTTTATATGATTTTTTATCTCCTTATATTTATTTCAGAGTGGAAAGTATGGATGTTTTATCTTATTAAAATGAAAGATAAAAAGTAATTTTTATGAAAATTTCAGTTATAATATGTACATATAATAGAGCTAATATGTTGAAAAACTGTCTTTATTCTTTGATAGATCAAACCTTTCCAAAAAGAGATTACGAGATAATAGTTGTAGATAATGGTTCTACTGATAACACTAAGGAAGTCGTTTTAGATATCATTAAAGAAAATCCTGATACAAATATGAGATATATATGTGAAGTATCTCCTGGTTTGTCCAACGCAAGAAATAGAGGATACAAAGAAGCTGAAGGAGAAATTGTAGCATATGTAGACGATGATGTAGTGGTGTCTAAAGAGTGGCTCAGGTGTCATTATGAAAGCTATACTGAAGATATAATTGGCTGTGTTGGGGGTAAAGTCTACGTAAAATTACCAGAAAATATGGAACTGCCAGAATGGTTTTCTGGACCTCTAATGCTTGGTTTTGGTAGTTTAGATTATGGTGACCAAAAGATGATTTTATCGGAAGATAGATATGTAGTAGGTTGCAACTTTTCTGTAAGAAAGAGTGTTTTAATGTCACTTAAAGGGTTTGATCCAAATTTAGGAAGAAGACCCAAAAAAATGTTAGGTGGTGAGGAAATTGAATTACAAGACAGAATAAGAAAATTAGGTTTCCATATTTTGTATAATCCTGACGCTTTCGTATTTCATTATGTTAATAGAGAAAAAATTACTAAGAAATACTTCTATAAGACAGCGAAGGGATACTATTATTGGAGTAAATATGAGAAAGTGAATAAAAATACAACATGGGAATTTTTATTGTTAACTTATTTTAAAAATATTATTTTTTATACTTTATCATTAATAAAAAATACAGTGTTGAGAAGGAAAAAACATACATTTTATGCTAAACTTATGATCATTAGATACTTTTACCAATTTTTAGGTTTTTTAAGAAATATTGTTTTAAAATATTAAAAATGAAAAAAGTTTTAGTGTTAACCCCAATTTTACCTTATCCTCCTGATGATGGTTCAAGAATCAGAACTTATCAAACTATAAAGTCATTATACAAAAAATATAAAATAGATATCTGTAGTTTTTATACTGAAGAAGACGATGTTGCTGGTGCAAAAGAGTTTTTAATGACATTATGTGATAATGTATTTCTTTTCCCTTTACCTAAAGTAAATAAATTATTGCAAAAATTGTTTGTCTATGCTGGCGATAAGTTAACAAAAAAGGAAATTAGTAAGATTATTGAAAAAGAAAGATATGATTTTCTTCATGTTGAAAAACTTATGATGTTCTACTATGTGGGTAATAAGAAAATACCAACTGTACTTGATAGTTGGGGGATAGATTCAAGTATCGCCTACCAAAAATTTCTTTTTGAAAAAAATTTTGTCAAAAAAATTTTTGAGTTATTAAAATACTTGCGCCATTTAATATGTGAAATGTATATTCTAAAAAAAGCAAATTTTTTAATTGCAATTACACAACAACAAGTTGAGTTTTATAAAAAATATCTAAAAGATAAAAGTATATTTCTTATACCTAATTGGATAGATACGAATTATTTTGTACCATCAGAACAATATGAGAAAAATACGCTTATTTTTACAGGTATAATGAATTTTTATCCTAACATTGATGCAGTTAAGTTTTTTTGTAAAGAAATACTCCCTACTATAAAGAAAATGAAACCGGAAGTTAAGTTTTATATTGTTGGTAAGAATCCTACAAAGGAAATAGTTGAAATAAATAATTCTAAAGACATAATTGTAACAGGAAAAGTTAGTGATGTGAAAGAATATCTAAACAAAGCAGAAATTTTTGTATCCCCATTGAGGATGGGGTCTGGCTTAAGAAATAAGATTTTGGAAGCTATGTCTTGTGGTAAACCCATAGTTGCTACGTCACACAGTTGTGAAGGACTCAACGTTAAAAATGGTGAACATTTACTTATTGCGGATACACCTGAAGAATTTGTTAACAAAGTTTTGCTTCTTTTAAATAACAAAAATCTAAATAATTATCTTTCTAATAATGCAAGGATGTTTGTAATTGAGAATTTTTCTATTTCCAAAATTGAAAGTTTGTGGCTTGAATGTTATGAGCAAATATTCAATAGTTATAATAACCTCTAATGGCAAAAAGAAAGTTAAAAGATGTATAGAAACCCTTAAAAAATATAAAGTTTTTGATTCTGCTGAGGTCATAATAGTAGATGCAACCGATGATGAAGGTTCATTAGGAATACAACAGGAAAAAATAAAATATATTAAAGTTCCATTAAAAGAAAAAGGATTCTCACATCAGCGAAACATAGGAGTAGTTAATTCTTTAACTGACTATATAATATTTATTGATGATGATATTGAAATTACAGAAAATTGGTTCAAAACATTAACTGAAGAGTTTGAAAAAAACAAAGATAAATATTTTGGTGCTATGGGTGCTGTATTTCCAAAAAATGGGAACAGTAATTTTATAAGTTTTTCAATAGGTGTATTAGGTCATCCTGGTGGTGGTTTTAGACTGCATAATTATTCAAGAGGCAAAATGATTGAGTTGTCACAAGTTGCTACATGCAATACTATTTTTAGAAAAGACATAATTTTAGATGTAGGAATGTTTAACTTGGCAAATAAATTTGGTAGCGAAGATACAGATATTTGTTTAAGGATTACGAAGAAGTATGGCAAAAATAAGTTTGTATATATCCCCGATGCTATTGTATGGCATGATACACATAAAAACTTGTTTAAAGTAGTAAAATGGTATATTCGCCGTGGAATGGCAGATATAGATTTGGTATTTGTCTCATCTGTCCATTTTGAGTATGTAATAAAAACTTCATTTATCTTAAAATTATTTACAGTTTTTTTAATAAGTTTGTTTTTTAAACCATTAATATTTATTTTTCTAATATTATGGTATTTCACACAGTTAATGAAACACAAATTTATGTGGAAGTATTTTCACATTTACAATTTTTCTATACCGTACCGGATGCTTACATTTTTGTGTTTTCCTTTTATAAAACTCATAGCTGATGTTGCTTTTGATTTAGGACGATTAGTTAGAATATTTTTGTATCTAATCTATAGGACATAGGATGAAAATTCTTTACATTGATGAACCGTTAGACCCACCTGGTGGAGGTCAGGTTAGTTTGTTGACGTTATTAAAAAATCTTGATGTTGAAAAGTTTAAGTTTCTTGTAGTTTTAAGTCGTGATGGAATTTTTAAGAGTATACTTGAAAAAAACAAAATTCCTGTCGTAGTTGCAACGATACCAAAACTTATATTTATCATATCAGACTATAATCCCGACTTACTACATATCAATTCTGCTTGTACTAAATACACTTTTATCAGTGCGTTAGCAGGGAAAATATTTGGTAAGAAAATTATCTGGCATAATAGAGTAGTTGAAACTTCACCGTTTAAAGAAAAATTAATTTCGTTATTAGTTAACAAAATCATAGTTACTTCAGATGCAGTTATGACTAAGTTTAAGTACACAAAGAATAAAATTGTGAAACTCTACAATCCTGTGGATATTGAAAATATACGATTTAATATTGATAGTGACAAGTTGAAAAGAAATTTAGATATTAATGAAGGTGCAAAAGTAATAGGGGTATTCTCTCGTTTAGAAAAATGGAAAGGACACGAGATTTTATTTAATGCTTTCTCTAAATTACAAGATAAAAATATTTATCTTCTTATTTGTGGTACAGGAAAAGAAGAAAAAAATCTCAAAAAGTTAGCATTAGAGTTAGGTATAAAAGATAATGTAAGATTCTGTGGTTACATAGAAAATGTTTATGACTATATGAACATCTGTGATGTTATTGTAAATCCTTCTGTAGAGCCAGAACCGTTTGGTAGAACTATTATAGAAGGTATGGTTTTAGGAAAAACAATTATAGCTACAAATCTTGGAGGGCCAAGAGAAATTATCCAGCATATGGTAGATGGAATTCTTGTTGAACCAAATCCTTTTGATTTAATCAACGCGTTAAAATTAGTTCTTTATGATGATGACCTGAGATTAAGAATTTCAAAAAATGCAAAATTAAAATCTGAAATTTTCTGTGTGAAGAACTATGTGACTAAAATAATAGAATTATATAGAAGTTTATGAATAAAATATCTACTGTTTTGATTGTTAGAAATGAAGAGAAGAAAATAAGACGATGTCTTGAAAGTATAAAATGGTGTGATGAGATTGTAGTTGTTGATCAATCATCAGAAGATAAAACAGTAGAAATTGTAAAAGAATATACTACGAAAATATACATTACTGAACCAAAGCTAATATGTAATCCAGACAGGGAGTTTGGTATTTCAAAAACATCAAATGAGTGGATTCTTCTTATAGAAGCAGATGAAGTTGTGGATGATAACCTAAAAGAAGAGATAAAGGATGTGATTCAGAGGAGTGAATCAGAAGTATACATGGTACCTGTAAAAACATTTTTTAGTGGTCGTTGGATAAAAACCTGTGGGTGGTATCCTTCATATATTCCAAGGTTATTTAAAAAGGGCAAAATAAATTTTCAGAATGAAATACATACTAACGGGATAATCTTGACAAATAAGGTTGGTTATTTGAGAAATCCACTTTTACACTACTCATATGAGAAGATAGACGATTGGATTGACAAGTTTAAAAGATATACAACACAGTATGCAAATGAATATATGAAAAAAAGGATCAAAATAAACTTCATTAATACTTTCAAAGAACTTATAATAAGACCATTGTACTTTTTTATTCTAAAGTTTTTTGTTTTAAAAGGATACATAGATGGCTGGCGTGGATTTTTTATAAGTTTATCAAGTGCGTTAACAGTAATTTTTAGTTATTTAAAATATATTGAACTAAAGGAAATGAGGAGGAAAAAATGAAAAAAGCATTAATTACAGGTATTACTGGACAAGATGGTTCATACCTTGCAGAGTTTCTTCTAACTAAAGGATATGAAGTTCATGGTATTGTAAGAAGAGTGGCTTTAGAAGATCCAGAACATAGATTATGGAGAATAAAACATATAAAGGATAAACTTATTTTACATTGTGGTTCACTTGAAAGTTACGCAAGTATATTCAGCATAGTTGAGAAGGTACAACCTGATGAATGTTACCATCTTGCTGCACAAAGTTTTGTATCTTATTCATTTGAAGATGAGTTTTCAACAATAAACGCTAACATAAACGGTACAATGTTTGTGTTATCAGCTTTAAAAGAAAAAGCACCAAAATGTAAATTTTATTTTGCAGGTTCATCCGAGATGTTTGGTTTAGCAAAAGAGACACCACAAAATGAGAATACGCCGTTCCATCCAAGATCGCCATATGGTGTTTCAAAAGTTGCTGGTTTTTATATGACAATGAACTACCGTGAAGCCTACAATATGTTTTGTTGTAACGGAATACTTTTTAATCATGAATCACCAAGACGTGGGTTTGAATTTGTGACACGTAAAATTACAGATACTGTAGCAAAAATAAAAGCAGGTTTGGCAAAAGAATTAAGATTAGGTAATCTTGAAGCAAAACGTGACTGGGGTTTTGCAGGTGATTATGTGGAGGCTATGTGGCTTATGCTTCAGCAGGATGAGCCCGATGACTATGTAATTGCTACAGGAGAAACACATTCAGTTAAAGAATTTGCTGAATTGGCGTTCAGTTATGTAGGACTTAATTGGGAAGATTATGTAGTTATAGATCCTCAACATTATCGTCCAGCTGAAGTTTTTGAATTGTGTGGTGATTACAGTAAAGCACGAAAAAAACTTGGTTGGTATCCAAAAGTGAAGTTTGAAGAACTTGTTAGAATGATGTTGAAATCAGATCTTGAACGGTATGGAATAAAATTACAATAGAAATTATAAAATATGGCAAAAGTTGTAATTATTCTTGTAATATTCCTCTTGCTCATTTTGGGATATTTTTTGTCACATTTATACATTGTTAATTTTTTAGATAGGCATTTAACATTAAACAATTATAAAAATTTAGTTAAGTTTATATTTGTTTTACTATTTTCGGTTTCATTTTTAAGTTTAATTTTAAGGGCAATTATCAAGTCGGACACAGTTTTAAAACCGATTTATTTCTTTGGTTTTTATTGGATGGGTGTTGTTGTAATTTTTGTTTCATATTGTGTAATTGGTGATTTTATTTCTTTCTTATTCATCAGAAGAAACAATAAATATATTGGTTTAGTAGTTTTATTGGTAAGTTTAATATCTTCAACTTTGGCAACTTATCATGGAATAAAAATGCCAAAAATAAAACATATTACTATTGATTTAGATGGTAATAATAGTTTCAGGATTGTTTATCTTTCTGATTTACATCTCGATTTCAAATACAAGAATAAAATAGCAATAGAGTTATTTAATAAAATAAAAAATATAGGTCCCGGCATACTTATCTTTGGTGGCGATATGTTTGATCCTGGTTTTGTATATGATGTTAAATTAGAAGAAGCAATTAAAAGGATATATTGTACAAAGATAGCAATATTAGGTAATCATGATTATTATTTTGGCCTTGAGAAAGCAAAAGGAATTTTTAAACAGCTTGGTTTTATAGTTTTACAGAACAGTACAGTTGAGATTGAAAATGTTAACATTATAGGCTTAGGCGATATCAGAACAGAAGACTTACACAAAGAAGAAATTGTAAGTATAATTAATAATAACTACAAAACAGGAAAACTTAATATTGTTGTTTCACACCAACCATTATTTTTTGATGAACTTTCCAGTAATTTTGATATTATGATGTTAAGTGGTCATACCCATAATGGACAGGTTTTCCCATTTCATATTTTTACACGAATTTTTTATAAATACCTATATGGTCTATTTAAGAAAAATAAATCAACACTATATGTTACTTCAGGTGCAGGGGTTTGGGGTCCACCGATGAGGTTTTTATCCTCATCTGAAGTTGTTGTGATAGATATCTTATAAATTATGAAAGTGGGTATAGATGGACGGGAATTAGAAAAAAATAAGCTTACAGGGATTGGAAGGTTTTTACTTGCTTTTTTATCTAAAGCAGTTGAGTTAAAAAATACTTATGAGTTTTTCATATTTTTAAATCAAAATTGTGAATTGCATCTTTATAGTGACAATTTAACAAAAATTTTTCTTTATGAAAAATCTAAATTTTTTTTTGACCAAGTACAACTTTTATCTGCGGCAAAAAGATATAAAATTGACTTATTTTTTTCACCATATTATAAATTCCCTATCCTGTTAGATATTCCTGTTATTACTACAGTGTTTGATGTTATATATCTTATGGTAGAACCTTACAAAAATAAATTTAAAAACAATTTTTATATTAAGAATTTTATCAAATTTACTTCTAAAAAAGTAAAAACTATCATTACTTGTTCTAATACGGCCAAAAAGGATATTATTAAACTTACTGACATAGATGAAGAAAAAATTAAAGTAATATATCTTGCAGTGGATGAAAAATTTACTTCTCAACCAGAAAATAAAATAATACAAATAAAAAGAAAATATAATATAAACACTAAATATATGCTTTATGTTGGTAATTCAAATCCTCATAAGAATCTTAACCGTCTTATATTAGCATATGATATGCTACCTGGAGAAATTAAATCTCAATATACTCTTGTTCTTGCAGGAGTACAAAAGAAAGATATTTTGAAGTATTTTTTTTCTATCCCGGATTGGTTACACATTATTGAGTTTGTTGATGACGATGACCTTCCTGCATTGTATAGCGGAGCTGAATTGTTTGTATTTCCATCTTTATATGAAGGATTTGGATTACCACCTGTGGAAGCATTAGCTTGTGGTTGCCCTGTAGTAGCCTCTAATGTATCTAGTATTCCAGAAATACTTAAGGAAGCAGCAGTGTATTTTGACCCGTATAATATAGAAGATATCAAAGATAAAATACTTAAAGTTTTATGTTCCGATAGTTTAAAGAATTCGCTTTTTACTTCTGGTATTAAACATGCGAAAGAATTTAATAAAGAAAATATGGTAAAAAGTATATTAAAAATATTTGATTTAGCTTTAATGAGTTAAAAGAGAAACATATGTGTGGGATATGCGGTTTTACAAACTATAGAAATGATGTTTTGTTGAGAGAAATGTTAAATAAAATGTTCCATCGTGGTCCTGATGAAGAAGGCTTTTATATTGAAAATAGTTTTGTGTCTTTTGGGATAAGAAGACTGAAGGTTATTGATTTAATTACAGGTAGTCAACCGATATTTAACGAGGATAGAAATATAGTTGTAGTATGTAATGGTGAAATATATAATTTTGTTGAGTTGAAAAATAAATTACAAACAAAAGGACATATTTTTAAAACTAATACAGATGTAGAGGTGATAGTTCATCTATATGAAGATTTTGGTTTAGAATTTGTCAAGTATCTTCGTGGTATGTTTGCTTTTGCTTTATGGGATAAAAAAAATAAAACACTTATTTTAGCAAGAGACCATTTCGGTATAAAACCATTACATTATTTGGTAGTAAACAATAGTTTGTTTTTTAGTTCAGAAATATCGCCATTATATCTTTTGCCAAACATGTGTTTTGAAGTGAATAAAAATGCTTTATCCTATTTTTTTACTTTTCTTTATATTCCTGAACCATTTACTATAATTAAACAAATTAAAAAATTACCTGCTGCCAGTTTGTTGGTATGGCATGATGGTAATTTCTATATTAATAAATACTGGAAATTACAAAAAACTTATGAATTTGAAGATTTAAAAGAAGATTTTATATTAGAAAAAATTAAAGAGCTGTTTTACTCTTCAATAAAGGAACAGTTGATTTCTGATGTTCCTTTAGGAATTTTTCTTTCTGGCGGATTAGATTCTTCATTGATATTATCATCTGTTAGTAAAATCAATACTGGAAAAATTAAAACTTTTACTGTTGGGTTTACAAAAGAATACAGTAGCTTTAACGAAATAAACAAAGCTGAAATTGTTTCAAAACATTTTGATACACAACATACTTTAGAGATTTTGACTCCAGAAATTGAGAAGATTATATTTGATATATTAGAAAAATCAGGTGAGCCTTTTGGTGACTCGTCAATTATACCTACATATTTAATATCTAAATCAGCAAGAAAGAGTATAACGGTTGCTCTTTCCGGAATAGGAGGTGATGAACTGTTTGGAGGATATCCTAGATATATTGGTGCATATTTAGCACAAAAGTACATAAAAATTCCTTTGTTCTTGCAAAAAATATTTTTTAGCCTCGTCTACAACCTGAAGTTAACACATCAAAAAAGAGATGTTGTTAACTGGATAAAAAGATTTTTTTATGTTAGTTCAAATCTTAAAGAAAAATATATCCTGTGGAATTCAAGTGTAGACTTTTATGAAAGAAAACAAATTTTTATAGATAAGGAAATCAGAGACATAAATTTAGAAATCTTTCCACAGATTAGAAATTATGAAGATGTATTTTATTTTGATCTATCTACATATCTAAAAGATAACTTACTTTTTATTTCGGATCGTGCTTCAATGGCAAACTCTTTAGAATTAAGAGTTCCTTTTTTGGATGTCCGTTTGGTAGAGTTTTTAAACAGAATATCTTTAAGAAAAAAAATTAAAAACTTTACTTTAAAATATTATTTAAGGAAAATTTTAGAGATTGAAGGATTACCTCCAGTTATTACTAAACAGAAAAAGCAAGGTTTCCAGATACCACTTAGTAAATGGGTGACAGAAGAACTACAGGAGTTAATCGGTGATTATTTAAGCCCTCACAGGATAAAAAGAGAAGGTTTAATAAACTACAAATACTTGCAAGAAATTTTAAACCAACATAAAAGTAAAAAAAGAGATTTTTCCGATTTATTGTTTGCTATTCTTGTATGGGAAATGTGGAACGAAAAATTTGCTATTTTAGCCTCTGGCCAGAATAACAAATCAATAGAAATAACTTCCAAATTAAAAGTTCTATTGATAAACTTAGGTGGACTTGGGGATATAGTTATGATGTCTCCTATATTAAAAGCACTTCATAATAAATATCATGCTATAGAAGTAACTTTGCTTACAATTCCACGTTCAAAAGAAATTGCAAAAAACTTCTCTTATATTTATAAAATTTATACTTTACCCATAAAATACAAAATGTTTAATTTATCAAACATGATTGAGATTATTAAAGTGTTAAAAGATTTAAAAAGGACAAAATTTGATGCAGTTATTAATCTTAGAACAGTTGATAGTTTGTTAGGGATGTTTAAAATTTTGTTGATTAAAAAATTTATAAATTCAGACACATTTATAGGTTATGGTAAAAAATTTGCAAAAAAGATTTTTAATTTTTTCTTTGAAGAGGATAGATATAGAGGATTGACAGAAGTGGAAATTACTTATAAACTACTAACAATATTAGGTATAAGAGGTGTACCTGATTATATTTTTTACCCTTTAAATAACGAATTTAAAGATTGGGCAGATAACTATATAAAAGAAAAAACAAGCAATAAAAAACATATTTTCTTGGTAGGATTTTGCCCTGGAGCATTTAGACCATCTCGCCGGTGGCCGTTGGAATACTGGAGACAGTTAGCAGAGGTCATAGTTAAGAGCTACAAAGATACAGTGATTTTTATTTTTGGTAACAATCAAGAGAAAAAATTAGTCCGGACGATTTCCTCAGGATTACCTTCTATAGTTGTGACTAATGAAGATTTAGATAACTTTAACAAAGTTGCTGCTGTTTTAAGAAAAATGGATGTAGTAGTAAGCAATGATACTGGTCTTATGCATCTTGCCGCTGCTTTAGGAAGTAAAGTAATATGTTTGTTTGGACCTGGTGATGTTGTAAAATACACCCCTTATGTGGAAAAAGAAAATCTTTATATATTAAGAAAGGAAAGTGTTAATTGTAAGAGACCTTGTTATAGGTATAATTGTAAAGATTTAAAATGTTTAAAAGATATTTCTCCTATAGAAGTTTTTGAAATAATATCTAAAATTATTTCAAATAGAGTATGCAAGAAAAATGTTTAGCTTGTTCTTCTTTTGCAATAAAAGAATATAAACACCTACTTGTTTGTAAAAAATGTGGATTTTATGTTAGTAAGATAAAAAAATCTCGCGGAGATATTCAATCCTATTATGATGCTAATTTTGAACGACAACAGATAGTTGATAAAGCTAAACTGAATATTTATTACAAAATAATAAAATTTTTAATCCACAGATTGGGTAATAAAGACATTAAAGTATTAGAAGTAGGTTTTGGCAGTGGTATGTTACTTAAATGTTTAAAACAACTTGGTTATGAAGTTTACGGAGTTGAATTGTCAGAAAGAGCAACACAGACATTAAAAAATTTAATAGGTAAAGACAACAATATTTATCTAGGTAGTTTTGAAGGTGTTGATCTGCCAGAGAAATTTTTTGATGTAGTGGTTTTATTAGATGTTTTATATGAAATGGAGGATATGGATTTTATATTTGAAAAGTTAAATCGCATATTAAAGGATGGCGGGTTATTAGTTATAAGAGTAAAAAATGCGACAGTACACATCATGCTGGATAGGTTTTCAAGCATTTTTAACTTGTTTATGAATGCTCCTTTTGTTTATCATAATTTTGGTTTTACCTTTAAATCTTTAAAACTAATTTTATCAAAGGCAGGGTTTAAAATTTTGGGCAATAAAGCTTATTTATATTTAACTCTTGGTGATCCTTACTGTCAGTTGAGACTTTCAAGTAGTTTTGTTGTCTGGTTGAAATATATATATTTTTTTGTTGCAGAAGTTTTTTATTATTTTACTAAGATAATAATTACTCCATCGTTTTTAATTTTTGCCTATAAATCACAAAAAGGTTGAAATGAAGATACTTCACATTATTACGAGACTTGATAAAGGTGGATCCAGTGAAAATGTTTTATTAACTTGTGAGTATTTTTATCTAAAGAGGCAGCCCATAAAAAATGAATATGAAATAGTATTAATATACGGTGGCAATAAAGATTTTTCATCCTGGAGTAAAGGTTTAAGAATAAAAAGTTACTATCTCAAAGAATTACAAAGAAGCATACATCCATTAAAAGATTTTGTTGCGTTTGTTAAAACTTTTAGTATTATAAAAAAAGAAAAACCCAACATTATCCACACACATTCTTCAAAAGCAGGTATTATAGGACGTTGGGCAGCTTTTATAGCTCGGATTTTGGATTTAAAACTGCGAAATGTAAAAATAATCCATACACCACATGGACACATCTTTTATGGGTATTATAATAAATTCATCACATTTATGTTTGTTTTGATAGAAAAAATTACAGCACTAATTACAAATAAAATTATAGCCTTGACTGAAGGTGAAAAGAATGAAACACTAACATATGGTGTTGGAAGCACTGAACAATGGGTTGTTATACATTCAGGTGTTGATTATAAAATTCAAATTGTTTCTTCTGAATTAGAAAATTTAATGAAAGAACTTAATATAAAAGAAAACGAAATAATTACAGGAACAGTAGCAAGACTTGAACCTGTTAAAGGCGTAAGATACTTTATAGATGCCATAATACATCTGTCATATAATTACTCTAATGTGATAACAAAAAATTTAACATTTTTAATTATAGGTGATGGTTCAGAAAGAAAAATGTTAGAGAAAAAACTTACACGGCAGAATTTTATTCTTAATAAAGTTTATTTAAGTGATGTCAAAGCAAGAATTTTTGAAATAACTGTCCAAAACAAAAGTATTAAAGTTATATTTACAGGAATGAGAGAGGATGTAGCAAAGTTAATTTCAATTATGGATATTTATGTTCAACCTTCAATAAACGAAGGTATGGGTAAAACTATAGTTTTAGCACAACTTTTGGGTAAACCTGTTGTAGCAACAAAAGTTCAGGGCATACCTTCAGTAGTGTTGGATAACAAAACAGGTATATTGGTGGAACCTAAAAATTCGTGGAAGCTTGCTAATGGTATTTTTGATTTAATTAAAGATGAGGAAAAAAGGATGATGTTTGGCAACAATGCAAAAATGTGGGTAAACGAAATTATAGATTCTTTCCCAAGATTTAGCATAGAACGAATGGTATATCTGTTAGAACAGTTGTATCATAGTTTATAAACTATGATATATCTACTACTATCTTTCTTAATTGGAAGTAGCATAGCTTTTACCGAAGAAGTAACTAAAATAAGTTGTGCATTACATATTCACAGCAGCATTAGTGGTGGTAAAAATTCAGTTGAACAGATTGTGGCTAAGGCAAAGGAGTTTGGTATAGAAAGTATAGTGTTAACAGATCATCTCATACGAGAGGTAGAATTTGGTTTATGGCCACTAAGGAAAGTATTAAAGTTAACTAAAACATATCCATCTGTTTTCAGATTTGGTATTAAGAATTATTTAAAAACAATTGAGAAAATTTCGCGTTGTTATCCTGACATAATTTTAGTTAGTGGTGTTGAAGTTACTCCGTATTACTATTGGAGTGTTGAAGAAAATAACTTAATAGCTAACAACTTGCATACGCACTTATTATTGATCGGTTTAGAAAAAGAACAAAATTATAAACGATTACCTGTACTGGGGAACGAGTTAGGTTCAGGTTTATTTAATATAAAACTTATTTTACTGATAGCGTTATTACTTATTCTGAGTATAGTGTTGAGGTCATGGAAGTTATTGGCCATTTCAACAGTTCTTGTTTTATATAATTATCCATTTAAGTCGTTACCGTTTAATCAATATGTTAATCGTGAAAATATAGCATACCAGTATTTATTTGATTACATTACAAAGACACAAAATTATATAATTTCAATTTGGTCACATCCAGAAGCAACAAATTATGAGAAAAAAACACCGCTTACAAGAATAGGCAAACTTACTGTTTGTACACGTACGATTCCGTATGAAGACATGTTGGTTACTACTAAAGGGTATGACGGTTTTAGCATTTTTGCTGAAGGATATAGAAAAGTTGGTAATCCTTTAGGAATTTGGGATTTTATATTAAAGGAGTATATTGATGGAAAAAGAGAAAAACCTGTATGGTGTTATTCTGAAGTAGATTTAGTTGAAGTTGATGATGAAATATATTTTAGAAAGAACATTCTTTATGTTAGCAGTAAGACCTACGAAAATGTGGTTAGATCTTTGAAACGTGGAAATTTATATGCAGTCTGGAGAAACAAGGACAGAGAACTTGTTTTAAACAATTTTAGACTAAATGACGATACTGCTGTATTTGGTGAAACATACGATATAGTTTCTGACAAACTTAAAATTGAATTTGAATTGAATTTTTCTGACAATAAACAGGAGAAAGTTAAAATATGGATTATTCGCAATAATGAAATAGTTTATAATCAAGAAAAACTTATTCCTACAAAGGTAACATATTATGACAAAACTTTTGCAAAAAAACATTCATACTATAGAGTGTTTATTCAGGGTGAGTATCCTCATATGTTAGCTACGAATCCTGTTTTTATAAAATGAAAGTAGCAATACATCAGCCACAATATTTACCATGGAGTGGATATTTTAATAAAATTTTGCAATGTGACATATTTGTATTTCTTGACGATGTTCAATACAAAAAGAACGAATGGCAAAATAG
>JANXDG010000060.1 GCA_025059805.1 Endomicrobiia bacterium | reverse complement strand
AGCGGATGAGGCGATGTATGCTGTAGGTATAAGTTTGACAATGAAAAGTTTTGATTTAAGTTATTCATACATACCTTCAATGTATCTCTCACATACTAACCGCTTGTCTTTAGGGGTGAGGTTTTAGATGGGAAGATATGTTTTTGTTTTTCCTTAAATAGAAATTTCGTTGGTTAACAGAAGAAAGGATTTTGAATTAATAATTAACTTCTCTTTTTATTTTTTAAGTTTTTATGCAAATGTTGAAATTGTAGTATTAATTTTGGTATTAATTAAAAAATGAGAATTAGAGGTAAAGTATATAAATGTGCTGACAATATTGATACTGATGTAATAATTCCTGCCAAATATTTGAACCGTCCTGACGAAGAATATCTTGCGCAACATTGTTTAGAACCTTTAGTTGAACAAACTGGCCAAAAACTTACCTCAGAACATATAATTGTTGCAGGGAAAAATTTTGGTTGTGGTTCATCTCGTGAACATGCACCAGTGGCGATAAAATCTGCTGGTATAAAATGTGTTATTGCGGAAAGTTTTGCACGAATATTTTTTAGGAACGCAATAAATATTGGTCTTCCATTGGTTGAACTTAAAGATGCTACTAAACTTTTTAATTTTGGTGATGAAGTTGAAGTTGATTTTAATTCTGGTAGTGTGAGAAATGTATCTACAAACAATGAGTATAGAACCAACCCTTTCCCAGAATTTTTGCAGAAGATTATTTCTTCCGGCGGACTGGTAAAGTTTGTCCAAGAAGAACTACGAAAGAAATATTGTTATTAAAGAATTTTTATCTTGAAATAAATACAAGAATTAACTTGCCAGGAGGGTTAGATATAGTATGGAATTTATAGGCATAGGGTTAGGTGTGATGAGTTTAGTATTTGCAGTGTGGTTAAGCGTGAAGACAGATAAGCTGCTTGAGAAAGAAGATAAAATTGCGAAACAACTGATAGAGGAAGGGAACAAGCGAACACAACAGATCTTGGACCGTACTCAACAAATGATAGATGAGGGGAACAAGCGTGTACAACAGATGTTAGAACGTACTCAACAAATGATAGATGAAGGTAATAAACGTACCCAGCAAATGTTAGAACGGACACAGCAGATGATAGATGAAGGAAATAGACGTACTCAACAGATGTTGGAACGTACTCAACAGATATTAGACCGTTCTCAACAAATGATAGATGAAGCACGTAGAGAAACACAAGAGACCTTACGGTACATAGCAGCATTAATAACCGCTGAAGGTGAGAAAACACGCGAATTAATAAAATTGGTAAAATAACCGATTTTTACAGTTCTGTTAACTAAAGTTGATAGAATTACATTGTAAATACTAAAATTTGATATAATTTTATTTCTACAACCTGTAAAATTGTAGTGCAAACATTTATGTTTGTATAAAAAGTTGTGGTGCTAGACAGTAAATTTTAAATTTAATCTTAGTTCTTACTTAATTAACCAAAATTAAAAATGGGAGGGTGAAACATATATGAAAGAACAAATACCAAGGTATATTCTTCTACCACAGAGGAAATTCATCATAATGTTTGTTATGTTTACACTTTGTTCTTCATTGCTGTATAACCAAACTACAACAAAAATATATATTACGGATGTGCAAAAAACTGCTGAAAATCTATATTCAATAACTCTTAACGATTTGATAATAATAAAAGAAATAAAAGTTAAAAAAACAAAGATTGGTCAACGTGAGATTGTTAATATTGAATTTCCAACTTATATTTCTAAACGTGGCAAAGCGTATCCACAAGTGACTATCCTTGATAAAAACTTAAATGATAAAATTATTAAAGTTATCACTTCAGGGAAACCAGAGACTGTCTCAGCTACGACGGTACAACCAAAGTTCAAAATTGGTAAATATTCACCGTATAGAAGGTCAACTTCAAGTTTGAAAGTTTTCGCTTCTATAATTTTTGATGATGTAATTGAAATAGAATGTAAAATTATGCATGGCAGACGTGGACCTTGGATTTCCTGGCCTTCAAGAAAAGATGAGACCACAGGTAAATGGGTGAAACAAGTAGTTTTCAAATCTAAAGAGTACCAGAAGCAAATTGAACAGGAGCTTTTAAACAGGTATAAAGTTGGTGTTGAAGAAGAAGTTGAAGAATAATTTTTATAAAAAGATGTTTTATAATAAACATTATCAGATTTAGTTTTAAAAAATTTATCTTAGCGAACAAACTAACCTAAACTTTACGCTAAGATTGGTAAAACTATGTAATGCAGTATACATACATACCTTATGATAAAAATCTTATCACTGCAATAGCACACTTTGTCCTTACCAGAATAGAAACACAGGGAAAAAATGGTACAGTTGTAATTTTTGATGAAATTGTTGACAGTGATTATATTCGTCTTACATTTAACGAGTGGTATAAGATTCTTACCGCACAGCTTGGTTTAAAACTTAACACTGAGACATATGTATTTTTTAAACAAAGGCTGGATTATGATAGCATTATTGATCTTACAAGATTCGTAAACGAATATAGAAAAAATAATTCTGAAAAAAATTTTTTAGTTCTTACACAAAAATCAGTTTTAGAAAGTCCTATCCCTGAAGATTTATCTTCTGAGAGTATTAAGATTGGAAGTTATATAAAATTTGACGAGTTTACCAAAAAACTGGCATTATTAGGATACAAACGTGTTGACTATGTAGAATCTATAGGTGAGTTTGCAATCCGTGGTAGTATAATAGATATCTGGCATAATGGATATATAGAATTAATCTCCGACAATTCTTTAGAAATAAAACATCGTGTTCCTGTAAGGATTGTACTTGATGAAGATAAAGTTGTACAAATTAAACATCTGGATATAGTAACACAACGTAGCATAACTAAGTTTTTGATAGACAGGATAGAACTATTCCCTGTGAGTTTAAAAGAATTTTTTGACGAAAAAGATGTTGCTAACAAACACACTTTAATTTCTTTATTTGGTGATAAATTCAATCTTTTGTATTGTACGGGACAGGTTGATATGTCAAATACGCTCTTTGAACAAAATCTACCTTATTTTAGTACAACACAATACTATGGCGATGTAGAATTTTTTAAGAAAGATTTGTTGAATTTTATCAAAAATGGTTACAGTGTATTACTTGGGTATAGTTATGAGTACGAACTACAAAAGTTAAAAGAAATAATTTCAACAATAAACAGTTTGGATTTAGAAAAAAACGTAAGTATTAAGTTTGTAAATACAAAACTCACAAAAGGTTTTAGTTTGCCAAGCGAAAAATTTTTGTTTACAACATACTCTGAGATATTTTCTAAATATGATGCACAAATATACACCTATTCAGCAAAAAAGGTTTATCATGGGATACGGCTGGAAAATATCTGGGAGATTCAACCTGAAGATTATGTTGTTCACAGAGATTACGGTATTGCAAAATTTAAAGGTGTAAAGTTAATTACATTAGGTGATATAAATAAGGAATTTCTTGAACTACACTTTCGTGGGGATACGATACTTTATGTTCCTATTACTGAAATTGATAATATTGAGAAATATATTTCTTTAACAGAGAAACCGCCTGTATTATCATCACTTGATCGTGAGAGTTGGCGACGGACAGTTAATAGAATCAAAGAATCTATTAAAGAATTTATTGTTCATTTATACACTTTATATACTCAAAGAAAAAAACTTCCAGGGATAAGTTTTATCGGTGATGAAAAACTTGAAAATATGTTTACTGAAACATTTGAATACGAAGAAACTGAAGATCAAAAAAATGCGATCCTTGATGTACTTTCGGATATGCAGAAACCATACCCTATGGACAGAGTTATTGTTGGCGATGTTGGTTTTGGCAAGACAGAAGTTGCATTACGTGCAACATTCCGTGCTGTATTAAACAAAAAACAAGTCCTAGTCCTATGTCCTACGACGGTACTCGCTGAACAACATTATAGAACTTTCACAGAACGACTTTCACCTTTTGGGATAAAAACTGCCGTAGTTACACGATTACAAAGTAAAGATGATATAGCAAAAACATTGAAAGATCTTGCCGAAGGTAAAGTTGATGTTGTTATTGGCACGCATATTTTGTTAAAAGACGAAGTTAAATTTGTTGACCTTGGTTTAATAATTATTGATGAAGAACATAAGTTTGGGGTAAAACAAAAGGAAAAAATAAGAACAAAATATAGAATGGAAATTTTAAACGGTAATATAGATAAAACAATACCTGATACAATTTCGCTCACTGCGACACCTATCCCAAGAACTTTAGCGTTTGGTCTTGAGGGGATAAAAGATATTTCTGTAATAGAAACACCGCCTGAAGGTCGTCTACCAATAGAAACTTTTGTACTTCCGTATGATGAAAATGTTATCCTTGAAGCGATAAATTACGAATTGTATAGAGACGGACAGGTTTATTATGTGTTTAACAACATCCAACTTATTAAACAAAAAACAGAGAGGTTGAAAATATATTTCCCTTCAGTAAATATTGAGTTTATCCATAGTAAACTTCCCTCGCGTACCATTGAAGATGTAATGATAAGATTTCTTAACCAAGAAATAAAAATATTAGTGACAACAACAATTATAGAAGCAGGACTTGACATACCAAATGTTAACACTATAATTATAGAAAATGTAGAAAATTATGGTCTTGCACAACTTTACCAGTTAAGAGGTAGGGTTGGAAGAAGAACAAAAAAAGCGTACTGTTATATGTTTTATTCTCCAGAAAATCTCACATTAAACGCAAAAAAACGTCTTGCTGCAATAATAGAGTTTACAAGTTTAGGCAGTGGATACAGGTTAGCATTGCGCGATCTTGAGATACGTGGTGCTGGCGAAATTTTAGGTACAAAACAACATGGATTTGTCAATGAAGTAGGGCTTAGTATGTATTCAAAAATTGTTCAGCAGATTGTAAGTGAACTATCAGGTAAAATGTATGAAGAGTTGTCACCAAAAATAGAAATAGACATAGAAGCAGGATTTCCTGATGATTACATTGAAAATTCGGAAACAAGGATTATGTTTTATCGTAAACTTCTTGAAGCACAAACTTTTTCACAAATTGATAATGTTGTTGAAGAAATTTATGATAGATTTGGAAAACCAAAGGACCCAAAACATAAAATTTTAATAGAAAATCTTTTACTACTTTGCAAATTAAGAGTTACGATGAAAAAATACAAAATTCAGCGTATATACACACAACAAGATAAGTTGATGTTAGAAACTCAAAGTAGCAGTTTTGCTTATAAAGTTTTTAAGGAATTACAAAAGACAGATGAGTACAAGCTACAGTTAGAAAATTCTATTATTGCCGTAAGTATGTTTGGCAGACAAGATATGAGAAAAATTATTAGAAAATTTGTTTCTTTATTAGTGCAGAAAAACACAAATATTGAAATTTCAACTGTAAGTTGACAAACTGAATATCTACGTGTATATAATAATAGTAGGGGTAGCCACTACATACCATAGAACGCACTAAAAGGGGGTAAAATTTACTGATTACCCGCTAAAAACTAGATACGAAACAGTTTAGTTTTTGATTTTGTTTTAGCTGGGATTAAAAGGATGGATTCTTTGCCGGCGTCATTCTTTGTTTTTCTATAATTTTTACATAAATTGTTAATGAGGTAACTGAAGAGTGCTTATAAACAATAAAACCAAAGCAAAATTATACATAATAACAGCCAAGATTGCACTCGTCGTATTTACCTCTTCAGTTTTCAGTCAGGTGCCAAAGTTTGGTGTTTACAAAAGTACAGAAGTAAGATTTTCAGTATTTGGTGTATGCGGTTCAACCCGTGCACTTATTGGTGGTACTACAGTTTAATATTATACAACTGGTGAAATACCATATACTACAGTTTTCAGTATTTCTAACTCTACTGTAGGTATAGGGTTTTGGTCTCAAGATGTTATTCCTCCCGCAAAGATTACAAATATTTCTTCATATCAAGGTGGGAAAACAGAATCCGTGTTGTTACAATGGAAACATCCCGGTGACGATTTTAACACTGGAATCCTTGGAACAACGAGTTTACCTGCAACTTATTACATTCAGTATTCTTCGCTTACCTCTGTTATATGGTCCACAGCGAACGCACAGGTTTCTTTCGGTGTGGTTAATAAAAATCCTTACAGTACCGAAGAGTATTACTTTCTTGGCAGCTCATTTACTGACATATATGAAGGTGTAACATATTATTTTCGTATATGGGTACGAGATTCTGAAGGCAACCTGTCTGATATTTCATTAGGTACTACAAACTGGGCAACATTATGTCCTTCAGTGGACGCAATATGTGTATTTTTTGATTCAACTACTTTAACTGAGATTAAGATACCAAAGTATAAAAAATGGGTTCAGACAGAGTTTTACTGGACAAATTTAACAACTAACACTTTATCGTTTTATTCCGAAGCATGGGGTAAATATGTTCTTCGTGCTTGTCCACGACGAAATGAGTTTATATTAGCAATTTGTAGTGAAGATGGTACAAATGACGATGTTGAAGTACAGGTTTACAAGGGAGATATACGAAAATGGGATAACCTTAACCGTGTATCTGCTGATGCGGGAAGTAGTGCAGATTACCAACCATTTGATGTTGCTTATGAAGATAATTCAGGTAGAGCGATTGTGTGCTATAGAGATGATGGTGTAGAAGGTAAAAGTAATAGAGTGTACTATCAGATATGGAACGGTTCAACATGGTCAAGCGGTGATATATATTCAGGAATTGAAGTTGAATCTTCCATAAGGTTTATCCGTCTTGTTTCAAAACCAGGTTCAGACGAAATACTTATGGCTATCCAAGATTTGAATAGAAACCACTATGTATGTTTTTGGGATGGTACCTCATGGAGTGGTCTTGTAAAAATAGGGACAGTGACAGCTCCTTCTTCAGCTCAGCAATGTTTTGATATTACGTACGAGTGTATTACTAAACGTGCGATGATCGTTTTCTCAAGCGGTAGCCTTACACAACCTTATTTTTCCCTATATGATGGTTCAAGTTGGAGTACACCACAACCCGCAACATTTACTGCAGACACAGCTAATATTAGATGGATAAGATTAGCATCTGACCCCTCATCAGATAAAGTTGTATTAGTCGCTGAGGATAACAATAGAAGAATAGGATATAGTATATGGAATGGTATTTCTTGGACAGATAAAGGTTTATTAGCAAACCTACTTGATATATCAATTGATGTAAGACCGTTTGATGTGTGTTGGTTAGGTTCAACTGAGAAACCCATGATTGTTTATTCTAATAATACCAGCACACCAGCGTACATCACTGGAACAGATTTTGAAAATTCAGGATTA
This sequence comes from Endomicrobiia bacterium, assembly GCA_025059805.1. GTDB lineage: Bacteria > Elusimicrobiota > Endomicrobiia > DTEH01 > DTEH01 > JANXDG01. The sequence goes on along the minus strand of JANXDG010000060.1, from coordinate 17,233 downwards.
TGTATCAATATAGGAGCTAAACCATATTGGATTACATTATTTTCTGACCACAATGCAAGCACTGAAACTGTTCATCTAATCACAGCAGATGAGACCTCGCCTGATTCTATAATAAAAATACAAACTTGGGATGGTTCCCAATGGAGAAACTTAAAAACTCTATCTTCAAAATCATATTCAGGAGGATGTTCTGCTGGTAGTTTTAGGTATGATGATACTGCACCTTCAGCAGACAATGTACCACCAGCTGCTGTTACATCGCTTGTGGTATCAACCACAACCGTAGAATTACAAGCGAGGTTTCAATGGATTTCCCCTGGAGACAACGGATGGTCGGATAAACTTGTTTGTGGTTCACAATATCGGATTCAATATTCTACATGGGATAACTATCAGGATATAATATGGTCAACATCTAATGCTCAAATTATTATTTCTACTTACAATGTGGATCCTTATCAACTACAAACATATTTATATAATTTACCATATGAAGCAACTTATTATTTTCGTCTATGGACACGTGATGACGCTTTTAACTGGTCATTACCTTCAAATATAGCAACAGGATATTTTATATTTAGACCAGCCGCAGTGACAAACCTTTCCGCATTACCTTCAAGATGGGGCAGATGTATAGACCTTTCCTGGACAGCACCTGGTGATGATGGCTGGTCTGGTAATATAACCGGAGGAAAATTTAGAATAAGGTATTCAACTTATGTAACAAGCGATCCTAATTTCTGGACAACAGATACTGGCTGGAACGATTTTTCAAATAAATATGAAATTATGTGGGATACAAACGTTGTAGCGTTAAGTCAACAATTCCGAAGACTAACCGGCCTGCATCAAGGTGTTACCTACTATATTCGTTTGTGGACACGAGACGAAAACATTAACGGTTGGTCACTTATATCTAACGCTGCAACTTCTTGGGCACAGATTGTAATTGTTGGAATTAAAGTACAAGGGTATGAAGAACTATCGTGGTCAACAACATATAATTTTGGTTGGTTGCAAACAAATAATTCAACAATTACTGCATATGGTTTGGTTATAGAAAATACGGGTAATGTTTATGAAGATTACGGTTTAAAAATTGATACTGTATCAATGTATAACACCTACGGCACAATATGGACAATTGACAATTCTTCATCTGTCTGGTATAACAGGTTTGTTCTTGAAGGTATATTTTACAACCTGCGACCATCTGCCACACATTACGGTACATATTATGCTGGAAGTGATGATGTTATAACTGACAGTATAATATGGTCGGTGGACGGAACAAAATATCATCCGCCTTCGGGCACAGGACAAGAGGAAAAATCTAAAGGTGTTAGAATTCCAGCATTTCCACCTTACCCACCAAATGATACTACTCCAAGTAAAACACGTGACGATACAAGACAATTTTGGTTCAGGTTGCATACACCTTTAGCAACATCAACTACTACACAACAGATAATACCAGTACAACTTTGGGCACAGGAAAATACTTCTGTTGGTCCGCCACCGTAATTGTGTGAGTGCGTAGATGTGTAGATGTGTGAATGCGTAGATGTGTAGGCGAGTTCACAGTTCACTGTTCATAGTTTGTTAACGATTTGTAGCGACGTGGTTTACCAAGAGGTAAGAGCTCAAAATTATTTAAATAAAAAAATTTTTTCATTTTTGCTTATGAATTTACCCGCAGAGACACAAAGTCATAGTGATTTTATGAACTAAATAAAAAAAAAGATTTTGTGTTCCTTGTAGATAAATGTCTTTGTTGCAAAACAGTATATAAAATTCTTTTTAAAACAAAACTAATTTTTTGTGAGACGTTTCTTCTTTAGTTAAAAAATATCTTTTTCGTCTATATTAATTCAATTTTTCATAAGATACTTAACAATACGTTTTATACCTGGGGTGGTTTAATGTTAATGCAAATTTTAGATTAAATGTAAGGTATTTTATTTTAATAAGTAACTAAAATTGTGTTTTTCTAGTACATTTTTACTAGACTGTATCTGATACAAACAACTGTTCAATAATAGTTCAGCAGGTAAGATGGAGACACAAGGCAGATTTCTTTACTTCCTGTGGTGTTAACTTGTTGAAGTAAGAAACAGCCTCGTATGTGTCTAAAATAAGCAGGTCAATATTGTTTTTTCTACAATACTGTATAACTTCATTTTCAACTTTCATAGCAGATGAAGTACCACAGCCAACTATGATTTTTTCAGGATTGTAAGAGAGAACATCATTTATATCTTCTAAACATAGATTATGTCCTTCTTTTCGCCACCAATTAGGGACGATTTTTCCACATATAATCTTCAGATCAGAGGTGTATATTTTGTCATCAATTTCTATCTTACCAAATTCGTAGTGATTAATTATAGGTGACATTTTTTAATTCTCACAAATATCGCCAATAAGCTTTGATCCTACGTCGTTTCTTGCTTAAGATTGCAGTTATTAAACCGCATAAGAAACCGCCGATATGGGCAAAATATGCGACACCGCCAAGTTCGCGTCCAAGTACTGCTTGTATCGCTAAACTTTGTGTTCCACTTAAGAATTGAAATATAAACCATAATCCCAAAAAAATTACAGCTGGTAAAACTACTATTCTACTAAACAGTCCGAACGGAATAAAAGTTACAACTCCAGCTGACGGATAAAAAACAAAGTATGAACCTAACACACCACTTATTGCACCTGAGGCGCCTATCATAGGAATCACACTTAGTGGATTTATAATGAACTGTAATAAGACTGCTGCGACGCCAGAAAGAATATATACTATAAAATATTTTATATGACCATATCTATCTTCTACATTGTCACCAAATATGTATAAGAACCACATATTACCTAAAAAATGCATAAATCCGCCATGTAAAAACATTGAAGTAAGTATCGTGTAGCTACTTAGTGGAAATTCATTTAAGAACATATATGGTGTAAATCCAAACTTATGGATGAAATGTTCTATTTCAAAACGTGATGATAATATAAAATACTGGTAGATGAAAACCAGCGTGTTTAAAAAAATTATAAAGTAATTAATAACAGGTTTACGGTAAGATGGAATATTGTCCTTAAGTGGTATCATTTTTTACGTTTCTTTTCTTGAGGTGAAGTTTGTTGCTGTTGTTTTTGTTGTTGTGTCCGAGTAATGTTTAGTTGTATTTCCTGCGTATGACCAACATTTCCAAATATATCTTCAGCTGTGAAACGTAGCCAGAAATCGCCGTTGATTTCCTGTGGTATCATTGGAATGTTTAAGTTAAACACGTAAGGAGGTACGTATAAATATCTTGATATTTTTTTATATTCTTTTTTATCCTGTGTAACTTCCATCCATAAACGATAAATATTTGGCGTAAGCGAAGTTATATAAAAAACTTTCTCATCAAAATTGTTTTCTCTACCGTCAACGATGGAAGCTATTTGTAGTTTCACTTCCAAATTTTCACTACCTTTTGGGATAAGTTTAAGTATTATTGCAGGGTCAAACGCACGAATCTGTGTTTTTAGCGATGTTGTAGGATCAGTTGGCGGAGAACCGTTTATTTCATTGTTTAGCCAAGCAACAGAATCTTTCTGTTGACGTTCACGCCAGCCGCCTGCAAGGACAGGTGCTGAACTTACTGAAGTAAGTTCTGGTGTGTTAGAATAAACACATACCCAGATATCATTGTCAAAACTAATTTTATCTATAGGAACTTCTTTGTAGAACCATACTGATTCGCCAGTAGTAGTGATAGCGTTTTCCCAGTCGCCTTCTGTAGGTATATCAGAAATTTTGCATAAGAAATATCTCTGGTCTACTTTCCATGCAGGTGTTGAAGACACACCTATATATATGTTACCATCAATAATTTCTTTTTCCCAAGGTGGCGCACCAATTTTAGGTTTGGTTTTTGCTCTACCAAGTTTAACTCCAACATATAGTTTTGAAAACAAATCTTTTTGTGGTAACAGTTCTTTCTTAAACTGTTTTATCCAGCACATATTTGTTCCTACATACCAGTTACCATCCCAGCCTGAGTTTGCAAATAGTGTATACTCGTTTATTGGTACACCACTGCCGGTGATAAAAGTTGGATAATAAACTGTTTCTTGGAGAACTGCGCTGTCCTCCATAACAAATAGTGTTAAAAAACTTAAGAAAGTTAACATTATAATTTTTTTATTTTTCATTTTTTAATTACCCCTTGTTACCTCTTTAATTTTTTCATTATTTCGTCAAATTTATCAAGGTTGTCATACGAGATTATTATTTTACCCTTAGTATCAGTTGTAGGTCTTATTACGACTTTACATCCTAACAATTCCGACAATTCTTTTTGTAGAGATTTAACTTCTGCTATTTCCTTGACAACTTTTTTATTTACTACTTTTTTTGATTTCAAAATTTTTACTATATTTTCAACATCGCGAACGGTAAGTTTATCCTGTATGATCTTGCTTGCAATTTCTATAACCAAATCTTGATCTTTAATACTTGCAAGCGACCTCGCATGACCAGCTGAAATTAAACCGTCTTCTATATAATCAATAATTTCTTTCGGTAGATTAAGGATTCTTATGGTGTTTGCGACAACTGCTCTGTCTTTCCCTAAAAGTTGTGCTAATTCTTCTTGCGTAAGATTATATTCTTGAATTAAACTCTTATACGCTTGCGCTTCTTCAACAGGTGTCAGATCTTCACGTTGCAGGTTTTCAATTAAAGATAACAAATGTTTTTGTTTATCATCCAGATCTTTTATAATTACAGGTACTTCAGTTAAGTTTGCAATTTGTGCAGCACGCCACCTGCGTTCACCGCAGACAATCTCATATTTATTTTCATCTAAAGGCGAAACTATTAAAGGTTCAATTATGCCTGATTGTTTTATAGATTCTGCAAGTTGATAAAGTTTTTGTTCATCAAACTTTTTCCTTGGTTGCCATTTTGATGGTACAATTGAGTTCACATCTAAAAGTATCACTTTGTCTTTTACAGTTTTATCAACTGTAGAAACTGTTGGTTCAGCGATGATATCAGATATAAGTGCTTCAAGTCCTTTCCCGAGATGTTTCTTCATACTTTTATGTTATTACTTAACATTTCCTCAGCAAGTTGTAAATACGCTTGTGTAACTTTTGAACTTCTATCGTAATAGAGTAGAGGTTTACCATAACTTGGTGCTTCAGCAGCACGAACACCACGAGGTATGATAGTTTTGTAAACTTTATGTTGAAAATATTTTCTGACATTTTCAGCAACTTCGGCACTTAATGATGTCCTTGTATCATACATTGTAAGGATAACACCTTCAATTGACAGTTGTTTGTTAACATAAGTTTGTACAAGATTTATTGTTTTAATAAGTTGTGCAAGTCCTTCTAAAGCAAAATATTCACATTGTATTGGTACAAGGACGCTATCACAACAAGCAAGCGCGTTTATTGTTAGAAGTCCAAGTGAAGGTGGACAATCAATTAAAATATAATCATACAACATCTTTATAGGTTCTAATGCAGTTTTTAATCTATATTCTCTATTAAGCATACTTACAAGTTCAACTTCTGCACCTGTAAGGTCAATATGTGATGGTACAAGTTCAAGCCAGTCAACCGTTGTTTGGATAATAACATCTGTGATGTTTTGTCCTTCAATGATAACATTATATATATTTTTTCCAGCGACAGTATCCATTCTTATACCTAAACCGCTTGTAGCGTTCGCTTGCGGATCAATATCTACAACAAGCACACTTTTACCATAATATGCGAGCGATGTCGCTAAGTTTATCACAGTTGTGGTTTTTCCAACACCACCTTTTTGGTTCGCCACAGTTATTACTTTCATATTATTTTGTTACCAAAGTAACAACGCCTACGATAATGAAGATTAATCCACTTAGATATTTCAAAACTTCATGTGGGAAAACCTTAGTTAATCCACAACCTAATACTACACCTAAAAAATTTGTGATACAAAACGCTAATGTTGCACCTAACCATACATTTATAGGTTTAAATCCTTTCGCAGTAAATGAAATTATAGCAAACTGTGTCTTGTCAGCAATTTCTGCTGTAAATATGGTAATCAATGTAGTTATTAATTCTTTCATTCCTGCTTTTCCTTTCCATCTTTTTTCTTTTTTAGAAACAAAGAAAGAAATCTATCTTCGTATTCTTTATACACACCCCAGCGGTCAAGTTCTTCCTTAAGTTGTTTTGAATATTCTATATTTTCAGATGCAAGTTTAAACAATTCGTTAATTTTATTTTTTGCAGATTGTGGTAATGAGAATTTTATTCGTTTCTTTAATTCTTCAAAAGTTATCCCTTCGGAAGTAGAAAAGTCAAATATGACAGGTTCTGTTTCTTCTTCGTTTTTATAAGTGTGGTTTTGAAGTTTTGAGAACAACTGTTGTGCTTTTTCGTTTATATCTTTGAACATACTTCTTATACGTTCATCCATAAGTTTTATGTCTTTATATATTCTTTCGTAAGTTAAGTTGAATGAGAAAAGGTCATCAAGAAGATTTAAAATTTTTAAAGTACATTGTGGGTTATACATATCTACAGTATAAAATGGCACTTCGCAGAAAAGACAAATTCCGTCAATTCCCATCTCTTTAGCTAATGACAGAACTACTCCGTTCATCCCTTCAATTATCCCAGAGGTTAGTTTTTGCAGGTTTGTTGTTGAAAAATACGGTATAGTTTTTAAACTTGAAGTTGATGCATAATATATTTTAGGAACATCAGTATGTAATATTTTTGATGGTATCCCTGAAAATGTTACAACCATAGTTAGCTCTGTTTGATTTAGAAATGTTAGCAAGTCGTTACCAAATTTTGCCATGTATAACTGTGAAGGTTCAAAATCGCTACAGAAAAACAATAGATCTTCCGTGTCTCTTTTTAAATAATAAATTTTATCTTTAATAAATGGTAACGAGTAGATAATACCGTTCTCTACAATAACATTTTCAGATACTACATAACCTTGTAGATCAACTTCAGCATAAACTGATGGTTTCAATTCGGAAACAAGATACTCAATTACATATTTACCTATAATACCTAAACTTGGCCATGCACAAAATAAAATTGGTCGTTTTAGTTTAATTTTACCCTTTTGTATTATCATTGTTCTAATTATTACCAAATAAATTTTTTTAAAACAAGTAATGGTGTTAACATTTGTTTTTATACTTTATATTGACATTCAATTTTAGTTTTGATAAACTACAACAAATAAAATTTTAAAAAAGGAGATAATTTTTATGACAAGTGATAAAAAAACTAAAACAATATTCTTAATAGTGCTTCTTCTTAGTTGTCTCAATTATGTATTCTCACAGAATGTTTTTGAAGAGTTCAGGAATAATTTTCTTACAAGTTTAGTTTCTGCTTTTAATAGGGATTTAACAGGAGTGGTTTGTAGTAATGTTTTGAACCGTGGTGAAGATTTGGGATTATTTAAGGCATTACCGCCTTCGTTAGGTGTAGATATTAAAGTTGTAGCAACAGGTAAAAAGATTTCAAATGACAATTTAATTATAAGAAATTCATTTAAGGATTTAAATTATATTCTTCCATTTTTGTCATTACAATTAGAGAAAGGTTTGCCATATGGTATTGACTTGATACTGCGATATTCAGGATTTGACAATTTTAGTTTTTTTGGTGGAGGGTTAAAATATAAAATTATATCTTTACCACCAATGGCGCCAGCAGTAGATATAGCGGTTGCTGGATTTTATAATATTTTAGATGCAAAAGATATATTGAAACATACCTCACAATCAGCTAATTTAATTATTTCGGTTAATAAAATTCCTGTTATAAAACCTTATATTGTAGCAGGGATAGACAGTTCTGAACTAAATGTTGACAAGAAAGTGATACAAGGCGGTTTAACAAATAAATTTTCGTCCGATCTTAGGTACGAACTTGGTTTGTCTATTTCAGTATTCCCATTTTTATATTTAGATGTTAGCTATTCGTACATCTATAATACAGAGGGTTATTCATTAAAGCTTGGGTTAAAATTCTAAGGTTATGACACATGTTTTAGTACTTAACAAACATTTTGTTGCTATTTCAGTAACAAGTTGGCGTAAAGCAATAAAGTTGGTATATTTAGAACATGCTGATGTTGTAGATGAAGAATATAGAACATATTCGTTTAAGGATTGGTTTGAACTTTCACAGGTTATAAGAGAACATCCTGCAGGATTTGTCCATACACCTAAGTTTAGAATAGCTATACCGGAAGTTATCGCATTAAAATATTATGAAAAAATACGATTTGAAGAACCAAGATTGACAAGGAAGAATATATACGAACATTATGGATATAGATGTTGTTATTGTGGTAAGAAGTTTAGTAGTGATAAGTTGAACATAGATCATGTTTTGCCAAGATCGCGTGGTGGCAAAACTGAGTGGAATAATGTGGTTACTTCTTGTGTAGAATGTAATTTAAAAAAAGGAAATAAAACACCACACGAAGCAGGTATGAGACTTGTAATACCACCTTCAAAACCTCAACGTAGGTTGAAACTTTCTCTTGTGCTTAATTCTAATGTAAGAATACCAACTTCGTGGCAAAAGTTTATTGACAACTTATATTGGAATATAGAGTTAGAAGAATAGAAACGAGGGGGTAATAATATATGCCAGCAGGTGTAACATTGCTGTTGATAATACTTGCAATAATTTACTTGCTAAGCGCAATAAAAATTGTGAGACAGTATGAACGAGGACTTATTGAAACACTTGGAAGATATACGCGTACGGTTGAACCAGGGCTTGTTGTAATTTTTCCGCCGTTGCAACGAATAAGAATAGTTGATATGCGTGAACAAGTAATTGATGTTCCACCACAGGATGTTATTACTAAAGATAATGTTGTTGTAACAGTTGACGCAGTGATTTATTTTCAAGTCACAGATCCTGTAAAAGTAGTATATGAAGTTTCAAACTTTTCTCTTGCAGCGTTAAAACTTGCACAGACTAATCTAAGAAATGTAATTGGCGACCTTGAACTTGACCAAACACTTACTTCAAGAGAAAAGATAAATTATCAACTAAGACAGGTTTTAGATGAAGCTACTGACAGATGGGGTGTAAAAATTACACGTGTTGAAATACAAAAAATAGAACCGCCAAAAGATATCACTGATGCTATGAGTAAACAAATGAAAGCTGAACGTGAGAAACGCGCGATGATATTAGAAGCAGAAGGTATTCGTCAATCTGCGATACTCAAAGCAGAAGGTGAAAAACAAGCAGCGATACTTTCAGCTGAAGGTAAAGCCGAAGCTATTAAGAAAGTTGCTGATGCTGAAAAATATCAGATTGAGATAGTTTTTGATGCAATACACAAAGGTAAACCAACAAATGACCTTATTGCAATAAAATATCTTGAAACATTACAAAAAATTGCTGATGGTAAAGCAACAAAAATTTTTCTTCCATTAGAAGCAACAGGAATACTTAGTTCTATAGCTGGGATAAAAGAACTTTTCTTAGAGAATAAGTCAGAGAACAAACCTGAAGATAAACCGTTGTCAAAATAGTAATTTTTGAAGATAAATTTTATTTCACAAGTTGTTCTAATAATTACTAGAATTATGAAAGGAGGATGAAATTGTATGCAAGAAATTTTAGAACAAATCTCATCTGCGGTAGAGTATAAAGATGGTGAAGTTAAGATTAAAGATGTAAAAATTCTAAGAGAAAAAATTATTGATATGCTTGTATGGAAAGCAGTGTTTGGAACTGACCAAGAAAAAAAGTTTTGTCGTATGTTGATAAGGTTAATAGCGCAAGAGGTAGGGTTAGGTCCTGCAAGTATATATGATTTGTATGTACGAATTGGTAAAGGTGAAGTTGGCGGGTTCACAGTACCAGCGATAAACATTCGTGGTATGGCTTATGATACTGCTAAAGCAATATTTCGTGCTGCAAACAAGTTAAATGTTGGCGCTTTAATTTTAGAAATAGCGAGGTCTGAGATGGGATATACTGGCCAACCTGCAGATGAATATTCAGCAGTGGTTTTAGCAGCTGCAATAAAAGAAGGGTATAATGTGCCAGTTTTTATCCAGGGTGACCATTTTCAGGTAAACGCAAAAAAATATAAAGAGAATCCACAAAAAGAAATTGATGGTATTAAGGAATTGATAAAAAAATCATTAGCAGCTGGCTTCTATAACATAGATTTAGATACTTCAACACTAGTGGACGAATCAAAACCTTCATTAGATGAACAACAGAAAGAAAATTATAAAGTTGCAGCGGAACTTACTAAATATGTAAGAAGTATACAACCAGAAGGTATTGAAGTAAATTTAGGTGGTGAAATAGGTGAAATAGGGACAAAGAATTCTACCGAAGAAGAACTTATTGCTTATATGGAAGGTTATCTTAAGGAGATACCTTCTGGGATGAAAGGTATTACAAAACTTGCTATACAGACAGGGACAACACACGGTGGTGTACCACTTCCTGACGGGACAATTGCGAAAGTGAAACTTGACTTTGACACTATTGAGAAGTTAACAAAAGTTGCAAGAGAGAAATATAAACTTGCAGGTTGTGTACAACATGGTGCGTCAACATTGCCCGCAGATTTGTTTGATAAGTTTCCAAAAGTTGGTACGCTTGAAATACATTTAGCAACTGAATTTCAAAATATGATTTATGACAATGCTAAATTTCCTGAAGAACTAAGACAGCAAATGTATAACTGGCTTTTTGAAAATTGTAAAGATGAAAGAAAACCAACCGATACAGATCAACAATTTATCTACAAAACAAGGAAAAAAGCTTTAGGTCAGTTTAAGAAAGAATTATGGAATTTATCTGACGAAGTAAAAAGCAGTATCTGTGACGAGTTACAGAAAAAATTTGAGTTTTTATTTGACAAACTTAATGTCAAAAATACGAAGGATTTAGTGTCAAAATATATTAAACCACAAAAGGTTAAAATTGAAATAGTTACAACTACAAAAGAAGAAAAATTTGAAGGTGCTGATTAAAACAGTTTTTTGAGATATGAGATTTTTAGATGATTTTGCTAAATTGCTTATATTAGGTGGTGTTATTTTGGTAATCATTGGTGTAGTGTTATTATTATATGATAGGTTACCATATATAGGTCGGTTACCTGGTGATATTTATATAAAAAAGAAAAATTTTGTTTTTTATTTCCCATTAGCTACATCAATCGTTTTAAGTATTTTGTTAACACTAATCCTAAATATCATCTTTAGGAGAAAATAACTTGTCAATTCAGGTTTTACTAATTTTCTTACTTAACATATTAACACAACATTATGGATTTTGTGACTCGTATGAGATTAGAGTAGGTATTGCAACAGATGTACAGAGGTTTCAGGTTGGTTCTGACGGGAAAGAAAAATTAATTATAAAAACATCTAAAAACAAAATTAAAACTATAACTATAAAAAAACCAGTAACGGTAAGTTATGTAAAACAAGGGAAAATAAAATTGCTTGAAGAAATTTATTATCTTCCTGTAAAATTCACATCTGAAGAAGGGAAGATACAAGTTAATAATAGGATTTATCCTGGGGAGATAGAAGTTATACTTTCCACAAAAGGAGTGACTATCGTGAATATAATAGACATAGAAAGATATCTTTATGGTGTTGTTCCATATGAAATCTCACAAAACTGGACTGATGAAATGTTAGAAGTACAATCTATTATTGCAAGGACGTATGCATTGCTTAATCTTAATAGACATCAAGGAGAAGGGTTTGACTTATGTGCTGAAGTGCATTGTCAGGTTTACAAAGGATATAGTAAAACCATACATACACGGGTAAAAAAAGCTGTTGATTCAACAGAAGGGTTAGTGGTTGTTGACGAAGATACCAATAAACTTGTACAAACCTATTATCATGCAGCTTGTGGTGGTGGGACGGAGAATGTTATTGATGTATGGAGTGGTGGGTTAGAAAAAAAACATCTCATAGGAGTAAACTGTAATTTTTGTGATTCCTCACCTTATCGCAGCTGGCGATACGAAATTAGTCAGTCTAAATTTGTTAAACTTTTAGCAGAAAATAATATTTTTGTAGGGAAAACTGTTAAAAAAATTAAAGTTCTAAAAACTACAAAAAAGGGACGAGCAAAAGAAGTTGAAGTTGTAGGAGATACATCTTCAGCAGTATTACGTGGTGAAGATTTAAGAAGAATGATTGGATATAATAATCTAAGAAGTACAAAAATTAAGAATATAGAAGTTAACAAAGAAAGCATAGTTTTTTATGGTAAAGGTTGGGGACATGGTGTTGGGTTATGTCAATGGGGTGCTAATTATTTGGCTCAAAAAGGTTATAAATTTGATACAATTATCAAACATTATTATCCACATACGCGGATATATAAAATACATTAGGTTACTATGAATTTAGAAATAGATACTTCTTTATACGATTTTTATTTACCTAAACATCTAATTGCACAACTTCCATCTGAAAAACGTGCAGAATCAAGATTGTTAGTATATGAATACAAGAAAGATAAGGTTAAACATTTACTTTTTAAAGATATTGTTGGATTGTTGGATAAAAGATGGTGTGTTGTTTTTAACGATACACGAGTAGAGAAGAGAAAATTATATTTTAAAAAACCTACTGATGGTGTTGTACCTGTTCTAATAACATATTATGATGATGGTATTATAAAATGTTTACCATCTAAGAGATTAAAAATTGGTCAAGAACTTAAATTTGGCAGTTCTATAGAATGTGTAGTGAAAGATAAAAATACCGAGACGGGAGAGGTTTTTTTAGAAGGTAAATTTACAGGTAAGGAAATAAGTTTGATTATTGACAAGTATGGACTTGCACCGCTTCCACCTTATATCAAAAGGACATATAATGATTCACGGAATATTATAGATCTTAAACGTTATCAAACTATATATGCGAAAAAAGGTTGTTCTTTAGCAGCGCCTACTGCAGGGTTTCATTTTGATGAAAACATAATTAAGACTCTTAAAGAGAACGGTGTTGAAATTTTTTATATCACACTTGACATAGGATTTGCTACATTTAAACCTATTAAAACAAATAAAATTACTGAACATAAGTTATTACCCGAACATGCCACAGTTTCTAAAGAAGTTGCTGAAGGGTTAAATAAAGCTATAAATCAAGGGAAAAAAATTTTATGTGTAGGTACAACTGTTATAAGAACATTAGAATATTTAGCAACAAAATTTGGCAGTGTTATCCCTTACGATGGACCTGTTGATATTTATATTTATCCTGGGTACAAGTTTAAAGTTACAAATGCTATTGTTACAAACTTTCATTTACCAAAATCTACAAATTTAGTTTTGATCGCTGCGTTTGTTGGTAGGGAAAAACTGTTAGAACTTTATAATATTGCTATAGAGAACAATTATAGATTTTATTCATATGGTGATGCAATGTTGATAATATGAAGTACTATGATTCTGTTGCAAATAATCCAGCTGTTATAGAATATCTCAAGCAGGCTGATAAAAATTTTAAAGCTTTAGGTTATACTGAACAAGGATTACTACATGCACAACATACGGCAGAATTGGTAGATAAAATTTTAAATTGTTTAAATTATTCTTTAAATGAGATTGACATAGCAAAAGTTGCAGGGTTTTTACATGACATAGGCTGTGCAATAGCATATCCTGAACACGCACGTAGTGGTGCTATTATGTCAAAAATAATATTGAACAAGATTGGTTTAAGTTTTAACGATATACTTCGTATAATTAGTATTATAGGTTCACACGAAGATATAGATATGATACCTATCTCAGACTTAGCTGCAGCAGTAATGATGGCAGATAAAACAGATGTACGGCGAGAACGTGTTATTAAAACAGATTTTAAATTTTTTGACCAACATGATAGGGTACACTATGCTGTTGTTAGCAACATTTTAGAAGTTTCTAAGAATGATGGAACAATTAAGTTAAGGTTAAAAATAGATGATAGTATTTGTTCAGTTCTTGAATACTTTGAACTTTTTTTCTCAAGAATTGAGTTTTGTAAAAAAGCAGCGGGTAAACTTGGCCTTAGGTTTGAATTGTACATAAATGAAATAAAATATCTTTGAAATACATCTTATGAAAAAATTCGCTATCATTGCTAAGGATAAAGAAACAAATGCACGTGTCGGAGTTTTAAAAACAAAATCTGGTGAAGTTAACACACCGTTATTTTTACCTGTTGGTACATTGGGTGTAGTGAAAACACTTACCTATGAAGAACTTAAACAAATAGGAATAGAAGCATTTATTGCAAACACATACCATCTTTATTTTCGTCCGGGTGAGGAAATACTTAAGAAATTTTTAGGACTACATAAGTTTATAAACTGGGACAGAGTTATATTTACTGATTCTGGCGGTTTCCAGGTTTATAGTTTAAGAGAGCTAAGAAATATTACAAGTGAAGGTGTAGAGTTTAAATCACATATTGACGGTTCAATTCATTTCTTTACACCAGAAAAAGTTGTAGAATTGCAAAAAATAATAAACTCAGATGTAGCTTTATGTCTTGATGAATGTGTTGAATATCCAGTTGAATATGAACGAGCAAAACGTTCAGTTGAACTTACAACATTGTGGGCACAACGTTGTAAGAAAAAGTTTGAAGAAATTTGTTTAAGTAATTCACTTGATAACAAACAACTTTTATTTGGTATTATTCAAGGTTCGGTTTATAAAGATTTAAGAAAACAAAGTGTGGAGCAAATTTTAGAGATAAACTTTGATGGTTATGCTATAGGCGGTATTTCCGTTGGCGAGCCAAAAATTTTACTTCATGAAATTGCAGATTATGTTTCAAATTTGTTACCAGAAGATAAACCACGATATCTTATGGGTGTGGGGGAAATTGACGATGTATGGTTTTGTGTAGAGAGAGGATATGATATTATGGATTGTGTATTACCTACGCGTAATGGTCGCAATGGACAAGCGTTGACTTCATATGGTAAAATTAATATTAAAAATTCCAGATTTTCAACAGATGAAAGTTCATTAGATGAAGAATGTGAATGTTTTGTGTGTAAAAATTATAGTAAAGCATTGATACACCACTATTTTAAGTCAGGAGAACTTCTGGGGTTAAGATTATTATCTTACCATAATGTATATTTTATGATTAACCTTTTTAAAAAAATTCGTTATGCAATAGCAAATAATAACTTTATAAAGGCGAAGAATGAGTTTCTACAAAAATTTTATAGTTCACAAAATGACGAAAATTGTGAGAAATAAATTTAAAAATTTTAGTGTTATCACAATTTTCTTTGTGATATCGCATTCTTTATTGTTTTCTGAGATAACAAAGCAGGAGTGCAAAAATTGGTTATTAAAAACACTACAATCACAAGATGATAGTATCAAAATCTATATTCTTGATAATATCAAGGATACACCATTAAAAGAATTTTACTATGAAATAAGAAAATTAGCGAATATTTCTATGAATGATAATGTGAAACTTAAGTCACTCTATGTTAGCTATAAGGTTTATAAAGACACTGCGGCACTAGATCAAATATCAAAATTTTTACTGCAAAAACCTAAAATTCCTGAGAATGCACCGCAAGTGGTTAAAGCAAAGGCGTATCTTAAAAATCAATATCGTGCTGAAGCAGCAAAGATGTTAGGCGAACTTGGTGATGAAAAAACAGTAGATATACTTTCAAAAATCATAAACAGTGATGATGATGGTAATGTTAAAGACGCAGCATATTTTGCACTTGCGTTGCTTTCACAACGAGGTAGGATAAAACCATTACCTGAGATGCGTGAATTTTTCTATTCAGGACTAAAAGATTTAAATCCGAAAGTTCGCTTACAAGCAGTTAAGTATATAGGTGACCTAAGGTATACGGACGCAGCACAACCTTTAAGTTTAAGATTAAAAGATACTAATAAACAAGTTGTAATTGAAGCAATATACAGTTTAGGCAAACTTAGAGATTTATCAGTCCCAGTATTACAAGAACTAATACAGTTTAAGAACCATCCTGATGAAACCTATAGGGTAGCTTTGGCTGACGCTTTGGGTAATATTGCGGAAGCAGTTATAAGTTCTACGGAAACATCAAAAATAAACACTCTTACAAAAATAAGGAATGTTTTAAATGAATTCTTAAATGATCCTAACGGAATGGTTAGAGTTACTGCTGCAAAATCCTTGTTGTCTTTAGGTGATAGAACAGGTGTTGAAGTTTTAAAAAAAGGATTAGACAGTAACGATATAGATGTTATCATTTACTCAGTTGAAGCTTTAGGTAAATATGGCGATAAAGAAGATATAAAATTTTTAGAAAAATTTATACAACATCAAGATTTGAAAGTTAAAACAGCTGTATACTGTAATATTCTTAAAATTTATTTTAAAACTGGACAATAAAATAAGAGTAGTATTTTGTTACTATAAATTTCAACTTGTTTTGGAGTAATTATGAATAAAAAACATTTGATAGATATAATTAATAGATTTCAAAACAAAAGGATTGTAGTTGTAGGAGATATAATGCTTGATAGATACATCTGGGGCAATGTTGAACGAATTTCACCTGAAGCGCCTGTACCTGTAGTTGATGTTATGAAAGAGACACAAAGTTTAGGTGGATGTGGCAATGTAGCTAACAATATCACTTCAGTAGGAGGTAAAGCATATATTGTTACATTAGTAGGTAATGATAATTATGCTGAAGAATTGAAATCCATACTTGTTGAGAAAGGAGTTAACATAGAGGGAATTTTTGTTGACAGTCAAAGACCTACAACTGTAAAAACAAGAATAATAGCGCATAACCAACAAGTTGTACGAGTTGACAAAGAAAGTAGAGTTCAGATAACACCACAGATTTTTGAGAAAATAAAGGATTATATTGAAAGTATTAAGACAAAAGTTGATGCAATACTGATTTCTGATTATGGCAAAGGTGTTATAACAAAAACTCTATTAAAATATTTGATTAGTTTAGCAAAAAAATTGGATATACCAATTACAGTTGACCCTAAAATAGAACATTTTATGGAATATAAAAATGTGACAATTTTAACACCGAACCTAAACGAAGCGACTTTAGGTATGAGGTTACATAAAAAACCAAAGACAGAACAAGAAATATATGATTTAGGTAAAAAAATACTTAAAAAACTTCAACCTGAAGCAGT